>CAZUSV010000153.1:0-15265 GCA_964622645.1 uncultured Anaerolineales bacterium | reverse complement strand
CTATAAACCTGTCAGAACTCAACCTGTCATTTATTTACTTCGCCTATGGACAGACGCCACCCGGACGCGTGATCCCCACCGCGTCGATGGACATATTCCAGATTTCCTCGGTGCCGTCGGGGTTTACCGATACCGCTACCGTTGTTGTATCTACACGCTGGCAGGCTCGAACCAACCAGGAGATTTGAGTGTAATCAACTCCCGTTTCTTCAACTTCCTTCTCGAAACTCTCGCCTGCTTCCAAGGTCAGTTCATCTGGCAGACGAAGTTCTACGCTCTCACCTTCCTGCGGATCGGCAATCACCGCCGTAATATAGAAAACCTCACCCTCAACCACACTGGAAGGAGCAAATAAACCCAGCTTGACATTGCCGGTTGCAACGCTGGATATTATTCCCAGGCCGTAATAAGCCACGATAGTACGCTGCGCTCCAGGTGCCATAGTTTGGGGTTCATAGAATAAACCCACGGCACTGTCGGGGGTGTGATATTGTCTTCCACCCCGGTTGAGCGGTGCGCCAAGTCCTCCAGCCTTTAACAAGAAGTCCCACGGCATTTCCGAATCGTACCAGCCTGTAATCAGCACCCGGTCAGGTGGTGTTGCATCCAGGCCTTTGAGGGTCAGGTTGACGATCACGCCAGGATTGACAAGATCAGGGATTTCCAACGCGCGGATCGAGTCGGGGATTTCTGTTCCCTGTAAATCCACGGCCTGAGTGGTGATCCCCTCCCTGCCAGGGATCACAAAAGGAACCCCATCGTTATTCCCAATCAGCGTATCGATCATGATCCGCAATCCTATATCATGGGATACGGAATCATCATTGAGTAGCACATACTCAATCCGAACTGTATCTCCCTGGCCGCTAGCGCCCAACACATAATCCAATGTTTGCGTCACCCGGATACCCTCGTACTCCCAAACAACATCGCCTGTCCCGTCCGAATTGCGAGTGAATTCGAGAAAGCCTCCATAGGCTCCAAATATTGGTGTGCTACCATCTATCCATAAACGGGTGTTACTGGTTTCTCCAATTGGGCTGAACGTGAGCAACTTGCCGCCATGAGAAGTCAACCCAAAACGCCCATTGGAGGATAATCCAATCTGGACAGTGCGCTGGTCGGGATCGGCAAGCTCTGGACCGCCAGTATCGATGGAAATTGGGGTTATTTCTGGCGGAGTTAGAGTTGCTATTGTACGATGGGCATCGAGGAGATACGCGCCACCCAATGAAGCCAGGATACCGCTTGCCAGTAAGACAATCAAAAAGGTATGCAGAAGTCGGTATCGCAAACTGATTTTCCTCACCGTACCACGCACCACAGGTATTTGAGATGTGGACGGCAACGGTTCTGCATCCTGAGAATGGAATACAGGTGGAGGGGGAACCGCAAGAGTAGAAGGAATACTTATCAGCTTTCCGCAACGGTTGCAAAATTTCGCTCCCGGGCGAAGTTTCCCAGCACAATGTGGACAGTGGTGGTGGGGATGAGAATCAGCCTGAACGGGCTCCCCGCAGATAGCGCAGAAACGCGCCCCATGCCTAAGTGGTTGGTTGCAATTCGAACAAATTAGAGGAGTCACTTCTGGATATCCTGCCGTTTTAATACCCACCCAGCGAATCCCATGAAGGCAACAGTAAAGAGCAGTTGCAAAACCCAGGTGCCAACGAGATGCCCGAAATCAGCATCATAATTTATCGTAAAATCCATGGGAGCATCTACCGTCGAATCGACATCCATCTCTTGGCCATTGACTTCTACCTCTTCGATATAGCTCTTGCTCAAGTTGTTGAGCCGTTCCATATCTACCGATGCACCCAGCCCTTCCATTGCCCAGCGGGTCGGGGTAATAGCCGAAAGGGGGCTGGCGGCCTCGGGCAATTCAAAGAGCGCACCGGAAAAGATGATCTGCACGAAAAGCACTACCAGCACCAGATAGATCACCGTATTGCTGGATTTGACCAGGGCCGAGATCAACAGACCCATGCCGATACCGGCCAGCAGCGACAACACCAGGGTGATATACATCTCCAAAGGCGCGGGCAGCAAGACGCCATCCGAGGGAAAATCCACTTTGGAAGCGATCACAACCAGCAAGGTCAAACATTGGAGCAGGCCAAATCCCAGCAAAACCCCAATCTTGGAGAATAGATATGCAGGGATACCCAGGTTAATCATCCTTTCTCGTTTGTAGATATCCTTCTCTTTGATGATCTCGTAAGCGGAGGCAAACACCCCCAGGAGGATTACTGACAAAGCCAGCATCAACAACAGCTTTTGAGCCTCGCTGGCGATATTGTAATAACCCTGATCCAGGAGAATTTGGTCGATCTTAGATGCACTATCTCCAACCAGGCTCTTGGCATTTGCAATCAGAAGAAGCAGCACTCCAATAATTGGCATTACCGCCAGCAGGGTGAATAAGCTAAAGGCGTCATTTAAAATCAGGTCAACATAACGTCGGGCCAGGATACGAAACTGACGGACCATCGTGCCGAAATCGAATTTCAGGGGTCCAAATTTCGCTTTGGCCTGCTGTGCCAGAGCGCTGATATTAACCTTGTGTACCGCAACTCCGGCTTGGTGTATTTGCCTACCGCCAGATGATGAACTAGGGGTATTTTGCTGCCGTGAGGCAACATAGTGTTGGAACTCAGGGGAACTTTTATAGGCATTTTCATATCGTTCTGCAATCAGCGCTTTTTCTTTTTCTGTTGCCTGAGAAGGATTTAATTTACTGTAGATATCGGCAAAATCAGAAGCGTTAAAGAATTGGATCGCTTGTTGTGGAGGACCATAAAACACCATTCGTCCATCAGATAGAAAACAAACATGGTCACATTTGCCAATAATATTATTGGTAGCATGAGTGGTTAGGACGATTGTCTTGCCTCCATTCGCCATGATATTCAACGTCTCCATCATACGCTTATCCAATCCTGGATCCAATCCGGAGGTGGGTTCATCGAGAAAGAAAAGACTGGGTTCAGAAATCAGTTCAGAGGCAATGCTGACGCGTTTGCGCTGTCCTCCACTGAGGCTGGAAATCTTCTGGTCGATCTGCGGTAGCATGTCCACCTGATGGAGCACATCTTTGAGGCGAGCTTCGATGACGTGTTCCTGCGTATCCGGAGGCAGGCGCAGAAGGGCAGCATACCGCAAAGCACGCCGGACGGTCAAACCAGTGTGAATAATATCCTGCTGGGGCACGTAACCTAAATTTGTGCGGTAGAGATCGAAATTCTGGTATAGATCATCTCCATTAACCAGCACGCGCCCGCCCTGGGCACGCCGGAAACCGTTGAGGGCATCCATTAATGTAGATTTTCCTGCACCACTGCCTCCAACCAAAGCGATAAATTCTCTAGGCATTACGGTCAGAGAAATGGAATTGAGAACCACATTCATGGGTTTCTTCTTTAAAAACCGCTGCGGTAGCCATGTTATGAGATCTTCAAGCCATTGAGACACGGGCCTATTACCACGAGCAAGTCGGGGTTTATCTGATACAGGGTACGCCTTATACAATTGAGCACCGTCCAACCGAATACTGCCGACGCTGGATTCGCCTTCCAGAACAGTAACCTTGTAAAACAACTTGAAAGGGCCTAATTGAAGCTGATCACCATTTTTCAAAACAGCCCTTGGTACAAGCTGACCGTTGACAAAAGTTCCATTGGTGCTCCCCAAATCGCGTATCTGGTGGGCAGCCCCTACCCGCACTAACTCCGCATGGCGACGGGAAACGCCAGGATGAGGTAAATTGATGTCACAGCCTTCCCTGCCAATGATTAACTTCTGTTGATTGTCGATAGGAAATGGCCCAATTTTCAGTGTACCTATTTGATGTGGTAAACCGGTCGCCAAATAAGCAACTTTGATAGAATTACCCCACTGATCCCCGATGAGAATTAAGTCCCCATCTTTCAGTGGTACTGACTGATTTGGTGGGATACGCCGACCCTGGAGGAAAGTTCCATTGGCGCTATTTAGGTCTTCCACGGCATAACCGCCAGCATGACCAAGGATCTGGGCATGGCGGCGCGATGCCTCAGGATACGGAACGACGATAGTATTGCTGGGTTCTCGGCCTATGGTAATTGGTGATCCAGAGAGAGGCACATCATATGGTGATTGACCACCCGTACTTACCTGAAGCCTAGGGCCTTCACCCATTCGGATAGTTCCTAAGGCTTTTCCGCCTCGTTGTTGTCCCGCCATCGGAGAAAGCGGGCGTCCACAGTAAGAACAGAATTTAGCTGTTGGTCTTGTCTGTCTACCGCAATTAGGACATGTCTGAGATTGTTGCATGAATTCCTCCCACTAAACCCGGAATGTCATCGTATATTGGCCCAATTGAAGAACGAACCCATCTTTCAGCATGTTCATTCCATGAACAACATGCCCTTGCACCGTCGATCCTCCCTGACTGAAATCACGCAGAATGTATCGGCCATTATCGTAGGACACCTGGGCATGACGCGTCTGCAAATCATCTAAAGAGAGATCACACTCCGGTCCGCTTCCGATTAACATAACTTCGCGTGTAATAGGTACAATCCTTTGGATTGGAGAGTTTATTTCTAAGCGCGGGCCAGTTTGTTGTCGTGCTTGAGCGCTTGGAATCCCAGCTTGTTCAGGCACAGCCAACTCAGGCTGCAGATGTAAAGCACATTCCGAAAGGGTGATTTGCAATCCCCCCGAGAGAGCCGACAGTAGGTTGAAAGCCAATCCCGATATAACAGCTGTAATACCCATCCATAATCCTGCCGAGAAAGTCAGTCCGATCACTAGCATTAGCACCCTTAGCCAACCTAATGCCGCCCACACTTCCAGACTGGCAAGAAGATCATGTGCATGCAACAGATCCACGCCATCAACAGAGATACCTGAAACGCCAGGAAATGGGATAGGGATTGTATACGTCAAATTTCCCAGCCAGTTTGCCATCGAAACAACGATTATCCAGGCTAACATTGTCAAGGCGCTTATCGGCGGAAAGGATGCAATCAAACCAGAGAAAAAACCGAATTTGAATAGGGAAAACAAATCCAAACGATGGAGCGTGTATGTTTTCATAAGGATTTCACCAGACTCGTAGGGTGACTGTAAGAAATCTTATTTTACAGCCACCACGAGTGATCATTTTTAATTTACGCTATTAAATTTGTGGACGGTAGCGATAGTTTAGTAGCAACCGGGTAAAGTCGCACACCACTTTCCATGCAAAAGGTTTCCCCGCAATATTTTTATAACCTCAGGCAGCACAATCGCCTACAACCGCTTCATCTGAAGGTTAGCAGGAATCATTTGAATTAGCAATTATGCGATTCAACGCCGGAAGCTTTCACCCACAATTCCTGCAACACGCTGCCAACTCCCAGGCCATCGCAATACAGGAAAGACAGAAATGTATAATGCACTGATTATCAGCTATCGTAGTAGGTGATCACCAACTTTCCAAAACAAAGTTCCGTTCCTGAAGATACCACTTGCGGCTGGCTAAAATTAAGTTGCTGTTTATTGACGTATGTTTTATTAGGTGTGTCGAAAGCTTCAATCATTAGTTGATTGCCTTGCATAAACAATTTGGCATGCTTTCGGCTTACACCGCCTTCCATCCCGCCATGGGGGTCTAAGTCAATTTCTGGAAAGTGTCCAGCAGAAGGATCTTCGCGTCCAATTATCACTTCAGACTTCCCTGATGGAATGTTTATCGTCGCATTGCTATCCTTAACAACTAGACGACCAGTTATAATGCCTTGAGGCGGCTGTTGAACAGGAGGGTGTGCAACTACTTGACTCATTTGAGCACCACAATTTTCACAAAAACTTGTGCCCGGCATGTTTTGGTGACCGCAACTCGGACATGCTAGCCCACCAGCAGCCGGAGGGGAAACTGGTGGAGCAGCAGGTGGAGTGGCAGGGGGTGCTGCCGGAGGAGAAACAGGCGCGACCTGGCCTAATGAAGCTCCACAATTCTCACAGAATGCACCACCAGGCACAGTGGGATGACCGCAACTTGGGCAGGCCTGTCCACTAGCCGGCGGCGCTGCAGCTGGTCCCGCTGGAGGGGCCGCAGGGGGCCCTTGTCCAAGGGGATTTCCACAGTTCTCACAAAAAGTGGACCCGGGAACGTTATTGTGCGCGCAAGAAGGACAAGCTATTTCTCCTGATGCCTGAGGAGTAGGGGCTGGTGTTGCAGGCACAGCATCCGAGGACACGGCGCGCAAATCATAACCACAATTATCGCAAAAAGCTGCGCCGGCCTCATTTTGTTGTTGACAACTAGGACAAGTAATCATGATCCATTCTCCTTTGTACTATGTTCTTCATCTTCTGTCGTCTGGGTTAGTTTTTTAGTTTTATAGCGCATTTGCTGAGC
This sequence comes from uncultured Anaerolineales bacterium, assembly GCA_964622645.1. Classification (GTDB taxonomy): domain Bacteria; phylum Chloroflexota; class Anaerolineae; order Anaerolineales; family UBA11858; genus NIOZ-UU35. Next base: position 8,877 of record CAZUSV010000153.1, on the reverse strand, counting down.
AGCGGTTTGATCCATCTGTCCAGATTGTTCCAGTTGTTGCGCTTGATTCTCTGCTTGTTGAGCCATTTCCATCTCGCCTAATTCTAACAAGCGCGTTGCAGCAGCCCGTAAACGCTGGGTAGCTCGCTGCGCATCCCCAGCAGCGGCTTCGTCCAGCGCCTGGGTTTGCAACTTGTGCGCCACCACACGCTCGACGATATTCATTACTCGAGGATTGAGTTGATTCGCCTGGGCCACATCATCCGAATACGTTACCACGATATTCGCTTCTACACGCTGCTGAGTGAATCCACTACCAGGCACATCATAGATGATGTCTGCATGAATCAAGCGAAATGCTCCAGGTTGTCGAGAAGGAAGCAACACTTCTGCCAAAATACTTTGGCCAAAAACATGCTGGATATCTCCCAAAAAAATCTGAATATCGCGGGCAGCTACTTCACGATGTCCCAGACGGCTAATCATTGGGGTGACGCGCCACACCGTACGGGGCTGGACTCCTTCTACTAACCGCATGGTCAGCGAGGCATTTGTAACTGCCGTCCCCTGCATCTCCCGGACAGTATTTTCAAAAACTGCACTTACTTTTTCAGGAGAATCTAAAGCAATCCAATCACCTCCAGATCTTTGTGCAAGATCTTCCAGAAAAGCTGGGTCCCAGTCACCCTCTGCAAAGCCCAAAACCGAAAGCGGAATGCCGGCAGCACGGCATTGGTCAGCCAGTTGTTGACATTGATCAGTATCTTCCCAAGTGCGTCCATCAGTCAGTAACAACATTCGATTGACACAATCATGAGACAGGCCTCGCTGCAGCTCCCCTAACCCAGCTTGCATTCCGACGGACATTTTGGTTCCACCACGTTCCTCGATAGCATCAATCTGGCGTTTTAGGGCTTCACGATCCTGAACTGATGCAGCCGGGACAACAACATCTGCTGTCTCATCGAAAATCACGATGGAAAGCAAATCTTGAGAACTGAGACTCTCTACCACTAGTTTTGCCGCATCCTTAAGATGTCGTAATTTTTCTCCGGCCATGGAGCCACTCCGATCCAGCACCAAACTAAAATTCAAGGGCTGTGATCCAAGACCAGGAGCAGCCGCAGTAGGCATAGCATCCAGCAACAAATAAGCCTGCTGTGGTGTTGGCATGGTTTGGTACGCTTGACGGTGAAGGGTGGCTGTCAAATTGATTTCTCCGGGCATAAATATGCTCCTTTTCTCAAATCTTATTCAATAACTCACGAGCCTGTTTGTGAGTAGGGTCAATGCTTAACGCTTGCCGGAAAGCCTCAACGGCCTCTGACTTTTTATCCATCAAAGCATAACACAGACCCAACCGAGTATGAAATTGGGCTGAGTTGGAATCCAGCACAATAGCTTTTTGGAAACACGACAATGCTTGTTTATACTTTTCCTGTTGCAGATATGTTTCGCCAAGCATATAATGAGCTGAAGCCAACTGCGGGTCACGCCGCAACGCAGATTTAAACGCGGAAATAGCACTAGAATACTTATCGTCCTTAAAATGAAACAAACCCATCCACATTAGAGATTCGGATTCCTGTGGGTCGAGTTGAGCAGCTCGCTGCAAAGCATTTATTGCTCGTTTTGTATCTCCCTTCTCTCCGTAAACCCGCCCCAGCCAAAGCTGGCCAGATGGTGAGTCGGGATCAATATGTACGGATTTTTCTAATTGATGTACAGCTTCATTATACCGCTTGGCTTCGAATAGAAGTTGACCATACAACCTCAAGTGGATAGCGTCCTTGGGAGAAAGCTGACAGGCCTTTGCAGCACAGGCAATAGCATCCTTTTGAAGATCGAGTCCATCTAACGCAATTGCCAGTTGAAATTGAATATCGGCATCCTGGGGATATTCACCTGCCCCCTGCTTTAGAACGCTCACTGCCTCTGAGAGTAAATCAGCCAATCGATAGCATAACCCCAGATTGTGGTAAACAGCCGGGTCTTTGAACCCATCCCGCAAACAAGCCCGATACTTGGGAATTGCCTGGGCGTATTCATCACGACGCGCATAGGCATTGGCAACTTCAAATTGGACTTCAGGTGGCATCTGCTCTATCGATGGTATGCCAGAAAAGGGAACGGCAACAAGGGGGGTGCGATCTTTAGAGCAAAATTTTGCCTTAGGACGGTTAGACCATCCACAAGTTGGGCATCGAACACCAGTCGTGTGAGATGAAACGGGAACAACAGATTGACCATTTAGAAAATTTCTCAGCGCTGCGGCCATTCGATTGGCATTTGGATAACGCCGGGCGGGATCCAATTCAAGAGCTTGCATGATGATATGCTCTAAGGTGGGATGGATAGTCGAATTGACTCGCGAAGGTGCATGTAGCACGGCACCTTTGACCAGGCGGTCCATAGCATCCGGTGGTAAATCCACGCAGACCAGACAATAAAGTGTTGCTCCCAAGGCGTAAACATCAGAGGTAACATTTGTCTTCCCACCGTACTGTTCCGGCGGTGAAAAAGGAGGCGAAACAGCTTTGGCAACCTTAGCGGTTCCTTTGTGTGGGTGATATATCTTGGCAATACCAAAATCAACTAACACGGCCCGATTATTAGCATCGATCTTGATGTTGGGAGGTTTGATATCCCGGTGGATGATTGGTTGTGGACGCCGGGTATGCAAATAAGCCACAGCTTCGCAGATTTGCAACATAAAACTGGCTGCTTCTCTTTCGGGCAGAGGATTTCCAACTGAGATCACCCGTTCATGCAAATCTATCCCTTCGATGTAATCTATTATCAGGAATTGACGACCGTCCGGTTCGATGAAGTGATCAGTCACTCTGGGTAAGCTAGCATGTTCTAGATTCGCCAGCAGTTGCGCTTCGAGCTGAAATTGCGACTGGGCACCCTGCGAGCGGTCAAAGTTCTCTTTGAGAGCAACGCGCCTATTCCCTAAGCGCGCATCCTCAGCCAGGTAAACCGCACCAAAACCTCCTTCCCCTAACAGGTGCAGGATGCGATAACGATTGGCAACGAGTGTTCCCGATGGAATGGGCATAACATCATAAGGATCGAATCTCTACTACAATCACACTGATATTATCATCCCCTCCAGCTAGATTTGCCAATTTCACTAGCTTATCACAAGCCATTTTTGGATCGTAGAATTCCAATAATGTATCTTCTATAATATCGTCACGAACCATTTCCCATAATCCATCACAACACAACAACAGACGATCCCCCAGATTTAAAGTCACTTCAAAAATCGAGTCATCAAGCGCCAATTCTGGCTTGTCTCCTAAACTGCGATAGATGACCCCTTTTTGCTCATGGGTGTATATTTCCTCTGGCTGGATGACATTCTGAGCTACCATTTTTGCAACCAAGGAATGATCTTCTGTAATTTGCGAAAGCTTCCCTGACCGCATCATATAAGTTCTACTATCACCTATGTTGACGATGACAGCCTGTGTATCGTGTATCAAAACTGCTGTTAGAGTACTTCCCATATCAGTTTCTGTTTTAGCACGAATATCAAGTACAGCCTGATTAGCAACTAGAACAGCTTCTTTGAAGCAGTTCATCTTTTCTTTCAATGAAAGGGTGTTCCCTGCAACCTCGGGAGCATATATATGCTCCATGATACTGGATGCTAGGCTTTGCAAAACTGCCCTGCTTGCTATCTCCCCAGCATCATGCCCGCCGATACCATCGGCTAAAGCGAAAAAACCCAATAATGGTACATTTCGTGACTCACACAAAGCAGCTAAGTTCAGAATCAAAATGCTATCTTCATTAACCTCGCGCGCCTCACCAGCGTCGGATTGATACCCTACCTCGAGCTGGATTGCTGGTTCTTGAGTTTTCTCTAATGGATCGTCTTGTAGCTCAACTAGGTAGAAAGTACCCCCTTCTTCGAAAACTCCTTCATCTATCTCGGGTGTTTCTGACGACAAGACTATCTCTCGTACCACCACTCGCACCTTTTGATCCATCGCAGCACCGCAGGCTTCACAATAGGTTTCATCTATTGATACCTGAATTTGGTCACAATTCCAACAGAGCAGAAGATCTTCAGCTACATATACTGCGGGTTCATCACTTTGAGACAGAATTTCCACAATCCGATAGCGGTTTTGGAGCAGATCTCCATCGGAGAGGCGAGAGTTTTCAATGGGTTCAGCAACCGACAAACGTTGATCCAAAGTACTGGAAAATTCTGTGTCCTCTATCGATGGCAACTCTACGTTGTCGCCTGTTTCCGATGCGGGAATTCCGGGAAATGTATCTGGTTCTTCTTCATCCTTCGATGAAAGGTGCAATCGAGCCGAATCCTCTTTTTCAAAATTTTTCGATTGGTCAGTCTGATCTGCAACTGTCTCAGTTTTGGGGTGAGGCAACTCACCAATATTATCGACCCGTTTGTCCGTCGGCGGTTCTTCCACAATCCCTTCTTTTTGATATTCCCTATCATCCTCAGCGGGTGATCCAAGCGGATCCGAAGAATCAATCGGTACTTCAATTTCTATGGGAGTATGCCCACCCAATATCTGACCACATTTTCGGCAAAAATGCGCACCTTCACGGTTTTCACTCCCACACTGACTGCAAATAATCATCATTCCTCTTTATTTTGACCAGGGATCTACATCAATTTTCCAATTTCCATCTTCTTTGATAAGATCCATTGAATCAGTTTCACTGCTTCCATCACCATATGTGATTTCTACAGTCACCCAGGCTGTTTCACCTTTGATGTTCTCTTCGATAATGTCAACTGCTGTTATCCCCCCTACATTATCCAATTCCCTTGTAGCTTCGAGAAGAACCGCGCGCCATTTGTCCGCGCCCAACGTTTGAATGGTACGACTGGACAGATAGCTCATGGCCTCTTCAATTTCACCTTTATCGACAGCAGTAAAAAACTTTTGAACAGTCCCGCCTGGGCCTGATCCCAAAATGCTGCAAGCAGTTGAAAGTAGAAGAATAAAAAGGATAGCAAAAATCCACTTCCTGTTTTTCATAATGATCTCCTCTATTCATTAACTCGAGTAGGGTAAAGCTGATAAAGATAATCGCTGCTCATCAAACTAGATGGCAAAATGTACTGATTGCTATCTAGAAATGGAAACTTCATTTCATCAAATGAACCACTTACGAGATCAATTCCAGCAGCCAAATAGGCCTTCCATACCAGTTCTGTGCAGTATAGTTCATCATCAGTTTCAAGATCGAATTTTAAGTCGAAGGGGATTTTATCTACTAAGGAGTTAGCCCAATCAGCAGCAATAACTCGGTCTACACCAGCTTCCCGATGCATGCGGAAGATTGCGAAAGACAACGCTGGCTCTAGAAACATCGCAAAGGATTCCGCCTGAACAACGCCCAAACTACCTTCACCTGGAATGACATTGATAACCAATTCACCTCCGGTATTAGTTACAAACACGATCCCCACGTGGGAATAGTTTGCTTGATCATCAACCAAATCGATGAAGTGACTGGTGGGGCCATCCACACGCCGGAATACAATATCCCCGGTTTCTAATTTCGGTAGCTTGTCGAACCACGAACTTTTATAAGGTCCGATTTCTTCCATTTCGGAAGAGGTCAATGACAGAATTAAACATCCTAGGAAGACTAACAATATCACCCTTTTTGTGAAATGTGACAAGATGAAGCCTTACGCAACCACGCCGCTTAATTTTACCAACACAACAGAGATATTATCATCACCACCAGCAGCGTTTGCAGCCTTTACAAGGCGCTTACAAGCATTTTGAGGAGATGAATTCCCTTCTAAAACAATCTGTTGGATAGTATCATCATCTACCATACCATTCAACCCATCAGAACACAAAAGCAAGAAATCATCCACATCAAGGGTAAAAGTGGCTGTGTCCACTTCAAGGGTGGATTTATCCCCCAAAGTACGGTAGATGACATTGCGCTGAGGGTGAAGTCGGGCTTCTTCGCGTGAAATCTGTTTGGTAGCAATTAACCGCTCTACAAGGGAATGATCCGTGGTAAGAGGTTGTATACTTAGTTCATTAATTAAGTAAGCACGACTATCGCCTACATGTCCTAAATGAACATCATATCCATCCAACACTGCTACAACCACAGTAGATCCCATATCTGAGCCTGTTTTGCGACCCATGTCAAAAACAACCTTGTTGGCTTCCTGGATTACACTCTCTATCCATCTTTGGCGCTCCTCGGCGGAAACCTGACCCGGTGAAATCACCGATTCTGAAAAAGCTCTCTTGGCAATCGTGTTGACAATTGTTCCACTGGCGACTTCCCCTGCTGCATGCCCGCCCATGCCATCAGCAATTACATATATCCCCAAAGGGATAGGCACCGACTCCAAGTATTTGCTGAACTGCAAAGTAAATAGGCTGTCTTCGTTGAGGGTACGGGCAACTCCCACATCGGTACTTTGCCCCAAATGGTGTTCTACTGCCTGAGTAGGGGCCGTATCAGCCAGAGCCTCTTGCCAACATTGGGCAAATGTATCTGCGTTAGAGAACCCGGGGGGTGTCAAGGCTTGCTCGAACAACTGCTGGAAAGCTGTAGGTAAACCCAAATCGGAGATGTATTTGGACTGCCCGGTCAACCATTCAAAAAGCTGCGTAGCTAAAGCGTGGATATCGGCTATGCGGGCGGCCTCCATTTCCTCCAATTGGGATTTGCAGACGAGGAAGTTTGAAAATACAGCTTTTCCATTTGTGATACCAAATGTGTCCTGATGGATCTGTCCGTCGAAATAAAACCCGCTATCATGTAGATACTCCAACCCCAATGCCAGAGATTCACCCCACGTCATTACTTCATGACGTTCAGAAGACGACGGCAATTGCTCCACATGGGGTTCTACAAAACAGTAACGATTCTCACCCGCTACTACATCCTGTAAAGCAACTAGAGGTGCCCGAATGCTTTCATGAACTAGGCCTAAGCGGACAATTTCGACTACTTCATCGGAAATCGGCTCAGATCTTTCGTATAGAATCATGGTAGGGACTCTGTCGGACAGTAGCGCACCGCAACGGATGCAGAACTTTTCCACCCCATCTTCTCTAGGAACATGGATAGCACCACAATTATCATTGGGGCATTGTTTGATCTGCTCTCTCCCAGCTGTCTTGATCTCTACTACCAAATAACCGTGTTGCTGTTCATCACTGTAAATGAGATCCTCACCCAAAAATCGGTCTCCAAAAATCGCTTTAGGTGGACGTGGGTTAAATTTTCCCGATGAAGAAAGCGGTTGAGTTTTGGTGTTTAGCAGTCGAGTCTGGGTTGGTTTAGTTTGAGCGAAAGAGGAAACAACGTTTACCTCATCAGCACTCCCTAGCATATCCGCGGTATCAACTAAATCATTCACTGCCAAGGGTTCACCACAAACAGAGCAAAACTTTGCGTCCCACCTATTTGAATTATTACATTTATCGCAAATGGCAAAATCGTCCATAGTAGAACTTTCCTAAGATGGTGACTGTGGGGGAATATACCCCATATTTCGAAAGGTTAACGTAACATTACCCAGCGCTATTTTCGCCCCATCATCTAAGATATTCTTGCAAGTAGGTTTATCATTAATATAAACACCATTGAGTGAATCCAAATCCTCAATACAAACTGCTTCGATACGTTCATCGAAATAAATACAAGCGTGTGTTCCTGAAACTGATGTATCCGCTAGAAGGACATCATTATCTTCAGCACTCCCAATAATTGCTGGCAACTTATTTATTTGGAAAACCTGATTTGCTTTCCAAATAAGCTGTAATCCATATTCACCTGAGATCTCTCGCGATTTCCGTAACTTTTCCTCATGATTCAGTAAATCCATTTCTTGGTATTTTCCCTCACCCTGTTCATCTAAATTTTCAGATTGCCTTCTTACTGGATGGATTTCTTGTGATTTATCGCCCATGCGAGTGCGCCACCACAAAATAACGATAACTGCAATTATCATTACAAGTGATATCGATCCAATTATAACTACCGGAAGCTTCCACATAGGATAATCCTATTCCTTTTTAACCCATGCAAATATTGTACTTGGCGTGCTCCGCCCATCCGACATCCCTTCAGTCTGTCAGACATAAGTTAGGCTATCTGAAATTCCAATACTCTTTATCCTATGAATTTCAATCAGATAGCTCTATTTTTTCTGAAATTCCACCCCAGTACGATCATCATCTGCGCCACGAACTATATCCCCTTCAAGCCACTCATCCAAAGCACGACGTGAAAATCGCCAACTTCCTCCTATCTTCCGACCGGGCAATTTCCCCTCATTCAGCAGCTTATATATCGTGGATTGAGCTAGCCTGAGATATTCCGATACTTCTTCCACTGTCATGATAAAATCTGAGGTGCCCTCATTCATGACCTGCTCCTTATCAAAGCATCTTACATCTGCATCTAATCACCACTCTTCGGTTACATTGGCATGTCCAATATGTCCATTAAGTGTTTCCTGTCTTCACCAATATCTATTCCCAATAGCATCAAAATCTTACAGACAATTTGGTAGGTATATCTCTTCCGCTTGCTTTTATTCAATTTTTATTCCCATTGCTGACTTTTCACTATATTTCTTGGATACTCAACGCTTTTCGTTTATAATATTTAGCGACATAATATTCATAAGGCAGTAATTTTCGTCGAGGAGGGTAGCAATGCCGTTTGAGGAGGATGACCTAAGAGTTGATATAGAACAGGCCTTACGTGAGGTTTCGCAAAGTAGATACGATCAATTCGCCGCGAAAATTCGTCCCATCATTCTTGAGAATCTTAGAAATGGTCGAGGAGACTTCTTCCTAGAAAATATTCCCAATACCACTCCTCGAGACTATGTGCTTTATGTAGTTGAAACCT
>CAZUSV010000152.1:384-15347 GCA_964622645.1 uncultured Anaerolineales bacterium | reverse complement strand
CAGCCACGATCCTTTGGCTACCGCTGCTGTCCCGCCTTAAGTGGATAGCCCCCTTTGCCAAATAGTAGGATCCTGCAATGTGAATGGATTCACTGGCGTCCAGTGGGGCAAATATTGGTCGAGTACGTCCTTCGCGAGCATCCCGAGCCAAGCCCGGGCCGTACATTTGGGATCTGGCATCGTGAGCCGCGACTATAAGGACAACGCCTTCTATGTGTGGCCGGTTCGCGGTGGACAATGAGATTCTTTGAAACTTTGATTCTTTGAGTGCTTTGAGGGGGGATGCAGTCCCCCTTCGCACCCTTCGGGTAGGCTGCGCACGGGATGCTTCGCGAGGGGGATTCCCCCCTTGCCGTGCTCGATTTTTTTGGAGAAAAACAAGGCATAATCGGATGAATAAAAGAATTCGAACGCATCGTTCGACTAAGCTCATTACAGGTAAATTTTATCCCGTTTACCTGCTGGTCTTGCTCTTATCCCTGCTGGTGGTCACCATCGCCTACGCGGCCAATATTGATACAAATAACAAATGGGCCTATGTCACCAACGTTGGCTGGATCAATTTCAACCCCACTCACGGCGGCGGGAATACGGTCTACGATGACCATCTGGAAGGCTACGCCTGGGCAGAAAACATCGGCTGGATCAGGCTGGGCACACACGAGGGTGGCGGTGCCCACACCTACGCCAACACGGCCGCGGATAACTACGGCGTCAACCATGATGGGGCTGGAAATCTCTCTGGCTACGCCTGGGGTACCAACGTTGGCTGGATCAATTTCAACCCCACGCACAGCCAGGTGACCATAGATACTGCCACCGGCAGCTTCGACGGCTACGCCTGGGGAGAGAATATCGGCTGGATCCACTTCAAGAACACGACCGGTAACGCCTACAACGTGGTCACTACCTGGCGTCCGGTCGGAGCGGGCGCTGGCGCTGCTGACGGTGTCGCGGACGGCGATGATGCGGATGGCGACAAAAAGATATTCAATATTGGCGCGGCAGGCGGAATCTACAGGTTTGGCCCGGTGAGGGTCTTCATCTCTCCCGGCACTGTGGACGTGGACTGTCGATTGGTCATCTGGGAAACCGCCAGCGGCAATTTCAAGCTAGGGAACCAGGTCTATGATATCAAGCTGATTTGCGGGGGCCAGAGCGTTACGCAGCTCAGTAAGCCGATCCAGGTGTGCGTTAAGCCCAGAGATGGAGTCACCGCCGGGAAACAGCTCTTCCACCAGCCCAGCGGGACCAACCAGTTCGGTGCGCTGCCTCTTTCTGACGGCCCGGCGGGCTATGTGTGCGGGGATACCAGCAGGCTCTCGCTCTTCGCCCTGGGGAAATTGCAGCTGCCTAACACAGGCTTCGCGCCTGGCGTGGTGACAGACCTATCTGTCGTTGGAGAGCAAACTGCCGAGAAGATGTACGTGTGCTTAGGTGACAGTCATCTGGCTTCCGACGCTTTACTTGGAAGTGCTTCGCAAGATGACTGTCACCTCGACAGCGCGAACACCTTCCGTCTGAAGATTCCCATCCTCGGCCTGGACCTGCCCATCGTGGGCGTGCCGCTGACTGGCCGCGGCTGGGATGTGACCTGGCTGGACGATCAGGCCGGCTATCTCGAAGGCACTGCCTACCCTACTTGGGCGGGCAACACCGCCATCACAGCCCACGTTTGGGACAGGGACAACAACCCCGGTCCCTTTGTGGAATTGCACACCCTGCAGCACGGCGACCAGATCATCATCCACGCTTGGAAGCTGCGCCATGTCTACGAGGTGCGAAAGGTCATGCAGGTCAAGCCTGATACCTTGCGCGCGCTGCCGCACTCTGACTATGACATGCTCACCCTGATCACCTGTAAGGATTACAATGAGAGCAACGGCGAGTACGATTGGCGCATCGCGGTGCAGGCTGTTCTTATCACCATAGAATAGTAAGCCTGCACCCTTCGACAAGCTCAGGATGCAGGCGGTGCTGATGAACATGACAACGGAAGCGTAGTAATAGATAATCTGGAAAGAATTTCAAAATCTCTGGCATTTTCAACCGGGAATTTTTTATAATCCTGAATTACGATTTGTCGAATATCGAAATCAAATGGTTCAGTTAAATACCTTTATCGAAAACATGGGGCAACGTAAAACGCCAGTCTTTCACTGGCGTATTTTTTATATGGTAACGGTGGGACTTGAGCCATCGATCTCACGGATATGTCCGTTAGTCGAGGGGAGACATGGTTTTGACAGGTGTTTAAATATTTCAGATTTCAAAATGTGTAAGGTATAATGACTTCTCTCGCAGCATGAAAATTTGAGAGTAAGATCTTGTATTGACTATTAAAGGTTTCGCCCCACCAATACGGAACTACAACAATTACACCCTAATGGAAGGACAATGAAACCCAAACTACCAAATCTAGAATCAATATTGATCCTTCTGATAAGCTGTGAATTGATCGTGATCAGTCCCCCAAGCGTACTCTTGAAGCTGCTGAACTTTGCATACCGTTCGCAGCTTTGGGAAAAACGCGTGAGTATACTGTCCCATGTGCTGGTGTTCTATGGGATATCTTTGTTGGGTCTTGCGGTCCTGAGCTACTTGTTTTCTTTAAATGACACCACACTTAAATCGCAAGTTATTAGGCTTTCTCAGGATGTGCTTTCAATATTACGAGAAGAAACCATCCCTTCCATTCGACATTGCTTCGCTTCGAACCATGAAACCATATTTATCCTTCTTGTTTTGGTTATAGGGGTTAGCATTAGGGGATACTTCTTAAGTCAACCCTTTAGGTTTGACGAGTCTGTTACGTTTCTAAAGTTCGTGAATAAGGGCTTTTACAACCTTTTTCTCTATCCAGATCCAAATAACCACGTACTGAATACTTTACTAGTAAAGGTATCAACGTTCATCTGGGGGGCTCATCCCGCATCAATCAGGTTTCCAGCATTTTTGGCAGGAATCGGTTTAATACCGCTTGTCTTCTGCCTATGTCGTACACTAAATTTATCTGGAATATTTGCATCAATCTCAGTTTCCGTATTTCCATTTTTGGTGTTATTTTCCACTAATGCTAGGGGGTACACACTTCTTGTCTTTCTAACATTAGCTCTCACCATCGTTGGAGCATCAACTACAAAAAAGCCGTCTCTGGCAGGAGCTACACTCGTCTCATCAATAGCAGCTTTAGGCATGATGACAATGCCATCTATGCTTTTTCCGATTGTTGGTATATATTGCTGGTTGGCTTGTTTGCTTCTCATCAATGGCAATACTCTTAAGACCATCCTATTTGAATTTGTATTCCCTTGCAGTTTAATGACCATTGCCTTTACAATAGTCCTCTATACCCCTGTAATACTGGCTTCAAATGGAGTAGAGTCTATAGTAGCAAATCGATTCGTGCAATCACAGCCGTGGCAAGTGTTTCTTAGCGAGGTGAATCTACACTTTCAAGATACCTATAGGTCCTTTTTCGCATCAATTCCAAAGGTGGGGTTGTTCATTTGTGCTATACTCACGGCACTAGGCATATACGGTTCTGCAAGAAAAAAAGATTGGTCTACATTGCTCATATTGCCATCGATATTACTCGGTTCGGCAATTGTTTTTTTCCTTAAGCATAAAATTTCTTTTCCTAGGATGTGGATATTTGTAATTCCATTCATTCTTTTGACTGCCGATTCTGGATTCACTTATATCATTGAAAATATTTCACGCAAAATTCGGTCATATGTCAGAGTAGTAATCCTTGTCATAGGAGCATTTTTTGCCCTATCCCTGATTTCCACGGACAGTATTACCGGGTATGGCGCTACCGGTGTTTTCCCTGAAGCTTCAATAGTCGCCAAGTACCTTAAACCCATAATGACAAGTAATGATGTAGTTCATGCTCAACTTAGTGCAAGATGGCCTTTAGATTTCTATTTATGGTACTATAACGTACCTGAACATGACGAAAAGGATAACCCTGAAACAAGAAAAATTTATTTTGTAATCCAGAAGAGCGAATATTCCATCGAGGATATGACTGACAACCCGACTATTGTGCTCCTTGATTTTGGCGACATGGTCCTGTATCAGGCAGTTGACATTGAGGACCAATAGGTCTTTACATAAAGTCGCTGCCCCTGACCGCTATCACGAAAAGATCTAAAACTTCAGGTGTGCTTGTTAATTATTCTGTATAAACCGGTTTTGCTTCATCTTCGTAGAAGTACAGGAACGGTCGTAAACTAGGCCGTGTTGACATTTGGTGATTTCTCTCTGGAAATAGAATCTCCCCAATTGGCATTTTCCGCCTGTAAACTTACGAAATGTCAACACTACCTAGATAATGAGCATGTCTACCACTAGAGTTATGACAATTTTTTACCATAAAAATCTTGGATTCAAGTATAAAGTACAACTGATTGATTGTTGAAAAAAATTACGAATCGAGAAACTCACCAAACTTCATTTCTACTTCTTACAAAAACCATACCAATTTACAGAAAAACTATTGCACTATCAAAATGGATTGAGAAAAGAAAACAGTGTAGGGCCCTGCCTGATGAAGCAACAAGCCCCGGCTATTTTTCCGGGGCTTGTTGCTTCAGTTAATTTGATATTATCGAAAGTAAGGGGTAGATTAATAAGTCTCCAAATATTGTAAAATAATATATAATTAGTTAGAAAGTTTCATATTTAGAGAGGATCATTCTAATCGAGGATACTATGATTGATGTCAATAAGTATTTGGATTTGAAATATCGTGGATTAGCAGAAATTATCATTGAACGGGGGCGGTTGATTGTCGTTGGTACGCAAGGTACGCTTATCAATGTATCGTTAGATTTGAATGAGCTTCGAGAGAAGAAAGCAGAACTAGAAGCTGAAATCAAAAAAATTGATGTGGTGATTAGCGAGGCAGAAATTCAATTGATCTTTTTCAGTACAATCACCTAATGTTTTCGAAAAAACTTAGCGTAGTACTTGAGTAATATTGATTGGTAAGAGTAAATAAAATATAATCAGAACGTTTGTTCTACATTATTGGATGTAATAAAGCACGAGTTAGCATCCCCGAGAAGGGGACTGAACTATGGTTATTGAAATTGGGTACAAGATACTAATAAGGTTGATATTTACAAGTAAAAAATTAGCGTGGCGAGTTGCTGTTGCTTGGACTGAGAATAACGACTATTACATTGTCCCCAAAAATAGCAAGAAGCCCTAGCTGGTTTTGCGAGATTTGAAACGAGCGTATTCTAAAATATCTTCTTGAACTTCTTCGGAAGCAGTAAGATAGAGATGGGTTAATTCTTTAAGTTCTGGGGGTTCTTCACCTTTTTCGGGTAATAATCCTGCTTTGCGAAATACAATTTCTGGGGGAAAGTTGAATGCTTTTGCAATGGCTGAACTTGCTTCGTGTCCTGGTGCTCTGCTTTCAGAGATTATTTTGCTTATGGCAGTTTTGCTTAGTCCAGATGCCCTTGCTAAGTCGGCCTGAGACATTCCCCTTTTATCCATTTCGTTGAGAAGCCAGTTTACAAAATTATTCATAATGTTTCCACTTGTTTACATTGTGACATATATCACGGTGGCAATGGACAACTATTCGTGTACACAACTTGACAGCGTGTATTCGTTATGTTATTATGTTGTCATATGTACACATTATATCAACATGTGTACACCACTAATTAGAGGTCACTTTATGTAGTGACTTAAATACAAAGGAGTGTGAGTTATGACCGTGCCCGTGAATACCATCAAAGTCGTTGATGCCCTGGTGACAGATGTATACCGGGGAGATAAGGGGAAAGATTACATCACCTTCGTCCAGCCCGGAAATCAGAATTTCAAGTTGGGGATGCCTTCTGATCAAGTCAAAAGCGTCGAGTTCGGCAATATGGTTTCCTTCGAAGCCAACATTGCGATCAAGAACGGCAATGATGGCATGTATATGCAGCTCGAGAATGTCAAGCTGCAAAGGGGTGCAAAGAGTGTGTAAGTGTTGGGATCAACGTCAATGGCGAGTAGCGTTGATGATTGCTCTAATCCAGTGCCGTTGGGCAGAAGGCAGGTGAAAAAAACGTGACTTTAGCTGATGCAATTACCGCTTTGACTGATCTTGGTGTGCTGCCTGTGATTACCCTGGCGGCCACGATTGCGATATCGGGGATGCTGTATAAGCGTTTCCGTCGCTAGTAGAACGAAGTTGTACGAGTTGCCGGGGCGGGGTTTTGTCCCTGCTCCGGCTTTTTGATGGAGTGAGAATGATGTCCGTTCATGAATGGCAATCGCTTTTGTATAGCTGCAATCTACTGCTGAATGCTGTCTTTTTGTTTGTTCTCATCGTCTGGATTGTTACCGAAATCGTGTCATGGATCTATGTGATCATCGATACAAAGAACGGCAACTTGATGGATGAAAGGATCAGGGAGATTGTCCAAGAGGAGATGGGAGGGTGAGTTATGTTGAATTCGGTGCTTGAAATCCTACAAGCCTTGGGGGTGTTGCCAGCGATTCAGTTCATCGCTGTGACTGTGGCGGCGATCTATATCTATCGTTACCTAACGGATCGGGGATAGCGGTGTCATATCGTCAGGCGGTTGGTGCTTTCATTGCTGCTTGGATGGTTGTCTATGCCTTTGTTGGTGTTGTTCTGGATGTGTGGCGGTGAATTGTGTTATCTCCGAGAGTGAAAATCAAGCTGGTTGGGTTGGTGTTGGTTGTGATTACGCTGGTCATGATAGCTGGCTCTGTGGATGCCAAGGGAGTTGAGCAAGAAGTGACCAATACACCAGTTCCACCAACGAATACACCGGAATTGCCTACTGAGACGCCGTTACCGCCAACGAGTACACCAGATGTGCCAACGAATACGCCTGATGTGCCGACGAATACGCTGGAACCGGTGACTGAGACGCCGTTACCGGACACGCCGACTGTGCCATCCCCAACGAATACACCAGTTCCGCCAACGAATACACCGGATGTACCGACGTTTACGCCTACCCCGGATGGAGGCGGGGGGCCGGGTGGGTTCACCTTGACATTGGCGCATGCCTATTATGCTGCAATCATGTTTGGTGCGGCTGTTCGCTCACGTGGTTTAGGTATTTCGGTTTGTGCCGCTGTTGCGATGATGGCGGTAGGGAATAATGTTGATGCGCAGAATTTCATTATGTTCTTATACGTTCCTTTTTATCTGCTGGCTAACTTTCGGGGTGAGTAGCGTCAAGGCCCAAACGCCTGAGCCACCTACGCCGACATTTAGGCCAATGTTTCCCACGTCAACGACTGTGCCAACCAGGGACTTGAATTGTCCTGACGGTTTGCCGGGTGGCTGGTTGACGGTAACGCCGTCCTATGAGTGGATGTTGGATTGTGGCCAGTGTGCCAGTGGTTTTCATGGGCCGACGATGACAGCGTTTCCTAGCATGACGCCGGTGATTTCTGGAACTCCCGGTACACCTACGCCTGAATTGAGTGTAACGCCTACGCCTGATTTGAGTGTGACGCCTACACCTACGCCGGAGGGGGGGTATTATTGGGCTGAGCAGTTAGGCAGCTATAGTTGGGGACCCGTTGGTAAACCTTCACATAGTTTAGTGTTTGAAATGCCGGTAGGTGATCCGGTAGGGTATTTTTGGGAGTATACGTGTGCTCCGGTTGATTCGACGTGGGTTAATGTGTTTTGGCAAGGGTTTGAGGCTCCGTGGTCTGGGTGGAATTTCCTATGGTGCGGGTACGGGGGTAGTGGGGCGGGTAATATGTGTTTGATTGAAGGGGGTCATGGTGATGCATGTGGGTTGTTTCCGGGGGCAACACAGTGGGGGAAGACTAGTATAGGGATTACGGATAGGTTTTACCTGGGAATTGGGGACAATGGGCAAGCATATGGTGACTTTAGTGTATGGGCGTTGTATGACAGTGAAACTGTGCCGGAGCCTACACCGGAGCCTGAGCTTACACCTACGCCTACGAATATGCCGTATTCTGGGTATTGTGGGACGGTTGAGGAGCAGACAGGCGGTGGGGCTGGTGATCCCGGATGGCTTGGGGTTGGGTTGCCTGTGCCGATGGTGGGGGAAGCCAGTTGTTACGGTGTGGGCCCAAATGACTTGATTGATCTGTGGGGTGCAGAGCTTTCATTCCCCGGTTTTGAAATCTGCTTTGTGCCCTTCTCGATTGGCGAATTGCAGATACTGGATGTGTTTATTAATGTCGATAACCTGCTAACGATTATGGCGGGTGTCTTTTTGTTCCGTATGTTGTTGAGGTCGTAGCTATGCAAATGACGGTGTATTTTCATCCTGACTTGATTACCGTCGCCGGAGTATTTCTGGTCTTGGTGATCATCAAAACATTAGTGGAGCTAATCCCCTGATGCCGCTCGTCAATGCGCAGCCCCTGGTCAATGCCGTTTATGGATATCGCTTGATCTGGATCTCGGGGCGTTTCGGTGGCCACAAGACGGCTTTGTCGTACAAGATCGCTCAAGAGTACTTGGAGCAGGGCTACAAGCTGATCACCAATTCTCGCAGTATTTGGGCGGATGATTTGGCTAGGTGTGTATTGGATGAGAATGGCCACTTGAGAGCGGTGGTGCTGCTGGATGAGGGCGGCTTGTATTTCAAAGCTTCGAAGCAGGTTGAAATGATCGCCAGCTATGCGGCCAAGATGGATTGCATCTACATGCTGCCGAGTTTCTGGCCACCCAATCGAGCGGCCCAAGTTGTGGAAGTTCAGCCGGTGGTTTCACTGAAAGCTGCCGGGGTTCCTTTAGTTGTCATAAATTGGAAGGTGCGTCTTGGAGGGTTCAAAGATAAAGGATTATTCTTCTGGTGGCGGCCGCAAGAGATTTACGGGATTTACTCGCGTCAAGACCCTGGGGCGCACCCTGATGTCATCATTGATCATATGGTGGCGCAAGCGCAGGCGTTCAGAGAGTTCCACGACCACGGGGGAGATCACAGCCTATCAGCGCTGGAAGTCTCTGCAGAATACCTATTACAGGAAGCAGCCAATACCATGGCGCAGGCAGCCGACGATTTTGCGTCCATTCCTAGAGGAAAAAATCGCCGGAGACGGATTTAGTATCGGAGCGTTTTTAGCTATGCTTCTCTTTCTCGGTCTGGTTATGTTGTATCTCTCGACGGCGGCGCCCATGTTGCGCAATTTGGGCAAGTTGTTGGGCATGGGTGGGGGCGTGAGGGTGAATGCTGCTTCAGAGGTGGGCAGCGGATCGCCTGGAGTTGTCCGGGTGGGTTCTGGTGACGAGAGTGCTTCCGCTGCTGATCCTGGATCGGTGGTCAGTGTGGGGATCGATCAGTTGGTGTTGACGGTTCAAGCTACGATGATGCCGACCTATACGCCAACCTTGGAGCCTACCATGATGCCGACTTTTACACCTACATTGACGCCAACGCCTGAGCCTACGCTGCAGCCGACAGTGACGCCCTTGGTGCCGCTAAATCAGGGATATGGTATGCAGGCTGTGAAATGTGTGGGTTGTGCGGTCTATGAAGTGCTGGTGCGTCTGACGAATTATTGGCCAGATAATCCAGCGACGGAGGAGGAGATCGAAAGGGGCAGAGAGCTGCAGAAGTTTGGCAATGACGACCTTATCACTACTCAAAATTGCTGGAAGTACAGCATCAGCCAGGGGGCTTGTGTTTCTGCAATGGAGACTGAATTACCCTGGCGGTCGTTTGTGGGATGGGCTGCTGCTTGTCCTTATGATTGGCCCGATGGTGCTGTATTGCATGTTCCAGCCTTGGGGCGGTCCTTCTGGTGCTTGGATCGTGGCACGATGGTTTGTGCTGGCGGGGTGTGTGATGTGGATATTCTCAGTCCAGACTTACCGCAGAATGGGACCGTATTCAATGCAGTCTTGGAAGTGTCAGGATGGTGAATGATGAAGAGTTTTGATAATTTTTCTGCTGCGTTTGATTATTGCAGGGAGGTTGGTTATCCGGTGGTAGTGGTGGTGAAAGGTGAGAAATATAAGCTATTTCCATCAGGGAAGGCTGTAAAGCAAAAATGACAAAAAACATCGATGAAATTGCTTTGAGAACGTGTTTAGATCGTGGATCCGTATCTTTTGGATCTATTTACAGCTCTTCGAAGGAGAAAAAACGCTCAAAATTATTTACGCTGTATGGTAATCGTGTAGCTGTGCATTTGGCCTTTTATCAGGCTCGATGGGCTGAGATGGAACGCAAAAAACGGGCTTTGATCAAAGTCATAAGGCTTTTAGAGGAAAGGAGGCATGATGGTAACTCCGGAATGGTTTGGAGCTAGTTCTGAGGCTGGCTTTTACATGCAGTTTCGAGTATTGCGCTACTCGAAGGGGATGCACTACCCGGTAACGACGTTCTGGACAGATCGTGAACTGTCGAAGATCAATGATAACCGGGTGTACTTCTTTGCTCCTGGTTTGCGTCGTTTCAAGAAACAGATCGTGCAAGGCTCGTTTGTGTTGTGGCTCGATTTTGATGATCAGGAGTTGCCAGAGTTGCACTTAGAGCCTAGCCTGGTTGTTTCGACAGGTGGTGGATACCAGGTGTATTGGAAGTTCACAGATTTTGTGATGCCTGAAGAATTGCGTTATGGATTGGAGTATTTTTGCTCGTTGTATCCTACTGCGGATTTGAAAACGAGAGACATTACCCGCTTTCTACGCTGGCCTGAGACGATGAACCTGAAATATGATCCACCACGAAGGGCGAGGATTGAATCAAGATCAGACCTGGTGTATGAGTTTGATGAGGTAGTGGGTGTTGTGGAGGCACAGACGCCCCATCCCCCCAGCCTGCCTGCCCTAGCGTCCCCGTCTGTGCCGGTGTTGGGTGATATGTACCCTGATAAGGTACAGCTATATCATGTGGATGTGAAGCGTCCTGGGTACTTGCGTGATCGGGGCTGGCGTTGGTATTTCTGGCAAAAGTCTACGCCGTATTGGGGTGGTCAAGCGAGTGGTGAAAGTGTATCGGTTGAAAGATATGTAGAAGTGTATACATTGGGAGCGAAGGAATTATTGTTCGAAGGGAAGTTGAAGCATGTTCCCTTGAGTATGGTTTCGTATCTGACCGAATTGAGAGCGAGAGATTTTTCATAGGCCAGCCGCCCGCCTGGACATGCGGAAGCCGGACGGCTGGCCTATGAAAAATCCCCATGCCGAAACATGGGGAATGCAGGAAAGCGAGCGTGCTTTACGTGCAGTTTGATTATATCCCAATATTTGATCAGGGTTCGTATCATTCTGATTTCATTGAGTTCGAAGCGTTAGAAGCTTTGCTAAACTCGCTCCATGAGGGCGGGGTGATTGATGATAGTCAACTCGAGCTCGAGCGGCAGAGTTCTGGCTTGTCTACGGTGCATATTCGCAGAAAACGGGATCAAAAATACGGTATTACGAACCGAAAATACGTTCCCTGGCAGCAACGAGTAAGTGAATTGAAGACCGGCCAACGAGACGGGGAGCTTCTTGTCTGGGAAGATGGATCACTTATTCAAGTCAAAAGGGCTTACAGTTGGGAGATTGAAGAAGTCGGGGGAAAGCGTGGCCAGATTTCCGGGTTTTCTGATGCATCCAGACGGCGCATGATGCGCAAGATCGCCAAGATGGAGAGGGCAAAAAAGCCTTTGTGGTTTGATCTCACCTACCCGGATGAGTTCTATCAAGATCGTTACGATGGCAGGAAGCTAAAAGAAGAACACCTGAAGAAGTTCTATCAAAGATTGGAGTATCTCTATCCAGAGGTGGGCTTGATCTGGAAGTTAGAGTATCAATCGAGAAAATCGGGGCTGCATGTGGGAAAGTTCTTTCCACATTTTCATATGCTGGTGTGGGGTTTGAGTGGTGAAGATCTGTATGAGTTGCAAAAGGTTGTAGCCGTTCTCTGGTGGGAAGTCTGCGGAAAGCTGTCTGACGATCATCTTAAGGCGGGTACATCTGTTGAGCGCATACGATCGCCAAGGGGCGTATTCTGGTATGCATCCAAGTACATGACCAAAACTGTCGATGATATGCGGGAGTATGATCAGGATGCGCAAGCGGTTGGTCGTTGGTGGGGGGTCAAGGGACAAGATAATTTGCCGTTCAGTATCTGCAAAGTGATAACTGCTTATGATGATGAGCAGCTACAAAAGATCATCCGATTTATGGCGGCGTATGCTGGATTTTCTGAAGAAGCGCAGGAAGCAGATTGGAAAGGGTTATCAATCTTCTGTGATGCTGGGAAGTTCTTTTATCAGGGTTTGGATAAGTTGTTGCAGTGAAAGGAATTAGAAAATGTATATGGCAGTTAGGAAACACAAATATTTTTTAGAAATTACTCTTGGATGGTTTACTTTTGGGGGTGGTTGGTATCCGGGTGAGGAGCCAGTTTTACTTGAGATAGGGATTTTTCAACGTTTCTATCCTGGTTCTTGGAATTTGTTTGATATCAAGGCACTATGTTTCTCGCTATTTGTGAATATGAAATTTGGTACAGATGATTGGGAGGAATATGTATGGCTGCCTTCGGAAACGGAATAGATGAAATTCTTCTGGCAGGTAGATTGAATGGTAATCAGCGTAATAGATTAGCCAAGCTGTTAGACATGATGTACACCCCGAAAGAATTGGCTGAAGAAGTTGGATTTACAAAACGTCAAGTTTATAGGGTTTATATTCCTGCTGGATGTCCCCATGAGAGAGATTCCAGGCGACATATTTTGATCAACGGGAAAAAGTTCCGTGAGTGGGTGAAGGAAGTCTATAAAAAGCGAAAGTTGGCTGATGATGAAGCTTTTTGTCTAACTTGTCGGAAGCCAGTCAAAATGAAAGATCGTGAGAAAAAGCAAGATGGTCGCTTGATTTATTGGCTTTGTGATTGTCCCAAGTGTGGAAGGAAGTTAGCACGAATTATTGAGAGGGAGAAAAATGATAAATAAGGCTAATTGGAGATTGGTTAGAGCATACCTGAGGTATCGAAAAGAAGTAGATCAGATATCTAAAGATTCGGTGAGATTAGAAGAGACTTGGCTTAGATATCTATTAGAGTGGGCTGATGAAGTTTCATTCAAGGATGTGTTAGGAATTCGGCCAACATTTCCTGAATTTGTTCATACTACTCGAATAGATGGAGGGGAGGAACAGCTATCGAAAAGTTATATAAAAAAGATTGTGCTTTCTGCAAAACGATTTCTAAAGTGGCTTAGTGTTCATAGATATGGTTTCAAGATGATTACTCCGGCTTGGCTGGATACGCTGAAGCCGATAAAAATGCCAGAAGAACCTAATAGGCGTGAAGTTGTTACACTTGAAGAAATTAGGATGTTAGCAAGTGCACCCGTTGAAACGATAAGGGATAGACGTATTCAAGCTGCTGCTGTTTTTTGGTTTCTTTCTGGTATACGGATCAGTGCGTTTGTTACATTGCCAATCAGTGCAGTTGATTTAGATGAATTGAGAGTAAATCAATGGCCAATGATAGGAGTTCATACTAAATTTGGTAAACATGCCACAACATTTCTTTTGAATATTCCTGATTTGCTTGAAGTTGTTCGAAGGTGGGATCAAGAGATAAGAGCCGTTTTACCGAAAGAGAGCATGTGGTTTGCCCCTTGTTCTCCAGATACAGGTGAGCTTGATCCCAAGATTAGAAAAGTTGGCAAACATCGTCACCAAAGAGCTAGGAAAGATCTTAGGGATTGGTGTGCAAGGATAGATTTACCATATTATTCACCCCATAAATTTAGACACGGGCATGCAGTATACGCTTTGAAAAGAGCAAAAAACATACAAGCACTAAATGCGGTTAGCCAAAACTTGATGCATTCGAATATAAGCATCACAGATGGCACTTACGGAATACTTTCTGAAACGGATGTGAGAAGCCAAATTGTTGAATTAGGGCAAAGTGTGAATGACGGTGAAATCGAAAATCTCGAAGAAATAGTGCCAGTTTTGGAGATGTTATTGTCTAATCTTAAAAGAAAAAAGCGCAATTGACATGGAAATTGTTCTAGAATGGAAGGATATAGGCCTAACTGAAATTGACCTGATATCCATTTGTATACAGGCTTTATTCCGATTTGGTTGCAAATTTTCTTGACGAAGAGGGGAATTATGCTATTCTGTAAATGCAAACAGGTGGATCCTATTATTATTTGAATGAGATCAATTCTATGAGTGACATCTTCATTAGCTACTCAAGTCAAGATCGTGGACGAATTCAACCTATCGTGCAAGCGTTAGAAAGTAAGGGGTGGTCTGTTTGGTGGGATAGGGAGATTCCGATTGGCAGAACTTTTGATGAAGTAATCGAAGAAGCAATTGATGAAGCAAAATGTGTGGTTGTTATCTGGACAGAAGCATCAGTTAGTTCAAAGTGGGTACGAACTGAAGCAGGTGAAGGTGAAGAGCGAGGCATCCTAATTCCGGTATTATTTGACGATGTAAAAGTTCCATTAGCTTTCAGAAGAATAGAAATGGCTCAACTTGTAAATTGGGATGGTGTTTCGGATCATCCAGAAATGGATGTTCTGATGAATTCTATTACTGGGCTTATTGGGCAACCTGAAGATATCAAGCAGGATCAATTCATATTTGAAGAGGATAGAGTAGAACAGCGAGCGCCAAAGAAAACTACGGATGAGCGGCAAGAAATAAAGTCTGCTGAATTTAAGCCAATTCCATGTGTTGTGGATAGAGAAACGGAAAGAAAACCGTGGCGACCTGCTCTCATATGGGGTTGGATTGTTGGTGGAATCGTTATTATAGGCATACTCATTGGCGTTCTAGCTGGTGTATTCCCAAAATTAACCAAGATCGAGGAATCCTTTACGGGGCATACAGATTGGGTCTCGAGTGTGGCGTTCAGTCCGGATGGGAAGATGTTGGCCAGTGGGAGTTATGATCAGACGATTCGCTTGTGGGATCTAGACACGGGCATGCAGATTGGGGAACCCTTGGCGGTGCA
>CAZUSV010000152.1:0-374 GCA_964622645.1 uncultured Anaerolineales bacterium | reverse complement strand
GCGTTTTTTTTATTCCTCAGGGGAACACGGTGTCCATCCCTATTTCTGAACACTACTCTCTTCCGATGTATCTAGACACGGGTATGCAGATTGGGGAACCTTTGATGGGTCATACGGGAAAAATCTTATGTGTAGTGTTCAGTCCGGATGGGGAGTTGCTGGCCAGTGGGAGTGCTGATAAGACCATTCGCTTGTGGGATCTAGACACGGGTATGCAGATAGGTGAACCTTTGATGGGGCATACATCTAATATCACTAGCGTGGCGTTCAGTCCGGATGGGGAGATGCTGGCCAGTGGGAGTTATGATCAGACCATTCGCTTGTGGGATCTACACAAGGGTCAGCAGATAGGGGAAACGTTTACGGGGCATACA
>CAZUSV010000151.1:0-15492 GCA_964622645.1 uncultured Anaerolineales bacterium | reverse complement strand
AAGAACCAGCGGCAACCTTCTTCTTCATTTGTTAAAGTGATAGGTAACTAGACTAAGGGTTACTTAGTTTACGCTGTATTTAGTACCTATCCAAAATTCGGAATTTCAAATGCTGAAAGTCAACCCACATCCTGATTACCCCCCCGAAGAGGGTCGTTATATCCGGGGGAATGACTTCTCCCCGGTGGCAGTAGCCATCATCTTGAATTGCGATGAAGACAAGATCCCCCCCGACATCGAGCGGTTGATCCGCACGGGGGCTGAGAGCGGCGCGGCGCTTTCAGGCTCGATCCAGACCCCCAACATCGGCCTGGAAAAGATGATCTGCAATATCGTCGGCAACCCCAATATCCGCTACCTGATCCTTGGCGGTCCTGAGTCCCAGGGTCACCTGACTGGCCAGACACTCAAAGCCTTGTTCGCCAACGGCGTCGACGGGAAGAAACGCATTTTGGGCACTGAGGCACTCCACCCTTATCTCTACAACATCTCCACAGAACTGATCCAGCGCTTCCGCCAACAACTCACCCTGATCGACCTGCAATTCGAGGGCGATCCGGGGTTGATCCGCAAAGCGGTTTGGAGTTGCTATCAGGAAACCCCAGTAGAATTCCAAGATTATGATCTCTACGACCCTGGGGCTTTCCCCGAAGAACCGCTCAGCGGAAAGATCACCTGGCGCGTCACCCAGCCCTGGAGCGAACCAGAAGACGATAGCGAACGCCAGGCCCTTGAAAAAGCGCAAGCGATGGTCGAACGCCTACGCAAGCTGCAGCGTAAACCGGATCGCTGATTGCGCAGAAGAACTGATTACGCTGAGTTAGTGCTTTCAGTGCAATCAGTATATCAGCGTAATCAGTGTTCCAAATTGCCCTGAGTCGAACGCCTGCGCAAAGTGCAGCGTAAACCGGATCGCTGATTGCGCAGAAGCACTGATTACGCTGAATACAGTGCTTTCAGTGCAATCAGCATATCAGCGCCGTCGAAGGCGCGCCGGTCGAAGACCCGCCTTTGGCGTGGCGTCAGCGATCCAAATAGCCCACGGAGATACAAAACTGATGCTCGGAGGGGGTTTTATCTGGAACCTAGCAGATTGGGGTGATTCTTCCACCCGTAGCGGACCACTTGGGCTTAATAGGGATCAACAGAAAACACCTACCCGGCGACTAATAGTAAACCGTCCGTCTCTACCAATGGTACCGCCTTTGGCAGACCAAAGCGGTTAATTTGCTTTCCGTATCGACTTTCAGATAGACCTGCGGAGATGCACTATGAAGCTTGCTTTCATCCCTATCCTTGAGTACAATCGCAGCTACATATGGCCCCGCAGAAACTATCCCGCCGTGATTTTCTCAAACTCAGCGCCCTGGGGCTGGGGAGTCTGGCGTTCAATCCCTTTCCGCCCCCTTATGATGATTATCAAGCCGGGCAAATGCTGGTCGGGCGCGTCACCGTAGACCAACAGGCGGCCATCTATGAAGAGCCGCGCTTCCACAGCGGCGTGGTACGCTGGACACGTCAGGACGAACTGCTCAATATCTACTACCGCCTGACACCTGTCGAAGGCCCGCCCTACAACCCGATCTGGTATCGCGTTTTTGGCGGATACATCCACAGCGGTTATTTGCAAATCGCCAAGTTTCGGTATAACGCGCCCGTCGATAGCGTACCTGAGAGTGGCCAACTGGCTGAAGTAACTGTTCCTTACACCCAGGCCTATACGTTCTCTCAGGCCAATGGCTGGGCGCAGACCTACCGCTTGTATTTCGAGACCACGCATTGGATCACGGACATGGTCGAGGGGCCGGATGGCAAAGCCTGGTATCAATTGACCTCTGAACTCACCGATTTCCTGATCTATTATGTCTCCGCATTGCACTTGCGTCCGATCCCCGACGAAGAGATGACCCCGCTCTCCCCAGAGTTACCCTTCGATGCCAAACGGATCGAGGTATCCCTTGAGAAGCAATTTCTGACTGCATTCGAATGGGACCAACCCATTTACCGGACTCGCATCTCCACTGGCCTGGGAGAGCTAGAGGTGCCACAAGGCAGAAAAACTCCGCACGGCACATTCAACGTCACCTCCAAATCCCCTTCAAAGCATATGGGTGGCGTACAGGCCTCCGGCGCGCCAGACGAGTACATCCTCCCGGGTGTGCCCTGGACGAGTTTCTTCATTTTCGAGAGCGGTGTGGCTTTCCATGGCACTTTCTGGCACACCAACTTCGGCCTACCCATGAGCCATGGCTGCATCAACTTGAGCAACAAAGACGCCAAGTGGCTCTTTCGCTGGGTCACCCCCACGTACGACCTGCCCATTGGCGATCGCAGCGATTGGGATGTGCGTGGGTACGGAACCAGAATAGATATATTTTAGAATTTTTGCCAATTGGATGACCTCCCTCTTGAGTGTTGCTACTTGGATGAACTTTGAACCGCGAAGACGCAAAGGGCGCAAAGACTAAATATCTATCCGAAAATTCGCTTGAACCGGTCTCCTGACCGTGTTGCCTAGGCATAGCGCAGCTCGGTCAGGAGACCGGCCTTAGCAATTTTCGGATAGGTTCTAATTATTTTGTCCTTTTTCTTAGCGCTCTTAGCGTCTTCGCGGTGAAATTAGGAGTTGATATTTACCCAGCCACACGCCTCGCGAAATTCGGACTTGCTTTATCGACTTTGTTTATAGTAGAATCTCTCCATCATGGGTAGATCAATCTCTCGACGTGATTTTTTGAAGTTCAGCTCCGTTGCCTTCGGCTCTATAGCAACTAAACCTTACTTCGATTGGTTCCCCGAAGGTGACGGGTTCCCTGCGGATATGATCGCTCTTGGCCGGGTGGGTACCAAAGAGATCGACATCTTCACTACAGATGATTACAAAAGCGAAAAGGTGGGTAAGCGCTACCGGGACCAGATCATCCCTATCTTCGAGGTGATCATCGAGCCCGAGGACAAGCCCAATTCCCCGCGCTGGTACCGCACCTTTGGTGGTTATGCGCATAGCGCGCATGTTCCCATCGTCCAGCGACAGCTAAACACCCCCTTACCCTGGGTTCCTGAGGAAGGCTGGCTAGGCGAAATTACGGTACCCTATACGCGTTCCTACCGCAAAACCCTGACTTACGGCTGGGTGCCGCTCTATCGTCTGTACTATCAATCGGTACACTGGGTCACTGGGGTCGAAGAAGGCCCAGACGGCGAAGCCTGGTACAAAATCACCGACGAATTACTCAAAATCGACTATCACGTCCCCGCCTCACATGTGCGCATCATCATGCCAGAAGAGCTGGATCCCATCTCCCCAGAGGTGGCTTTCGAAGAGAAACGCATCGAGGTTTCCCTTCAAGAGCAATCATTGATCGCCTACGAAAAAGGTGAGGTTGTGCTGAAAACACTGGTTTCCACGGGTATCCCCAGCCCTGGCAGAACAGCCAATGGGATTCCAACCATAACCCCTACAGGACGCTTCAATGTCTCGGTCAAGATGCCTTCGAAGCACATGGGTGATGGCAAGATGACCGACGATATCCACGCCTACGAATTACCTGGCGTACCATGGGTGACGTTTTTCACCGAAACCGGTGTCGCCTTTCATGGCACTTACTGGCACCATAACTATGGCTACAAAATGAGCCATGGCTGTGTCAACATGACTGTCGAAGAAGCCAAATGGCTCTACTTATGGGCCACCCCAGAGATCGAACCTGATGAATGGGAGCGCAGAGGTTACGGCACTCAGGTAATCGTGTATTAGCCTGGCAGACTGCCTAAAAATCCCATAAAACCCCCTTCAACGACTTGACAGGCCCCCAAAGGCATGCTAAAAATTTCTCAGATGTTGGCAGTTGTTTCTATCTGAAGTAATAGTCTATCGGCTGTATTCTGTCATAGAAAGCTCTGCCTGTCCGTAATCAGTTGTATGAAAGGAGATAATGCAGTGTCAGAGCGAGAAACCGGGACCGTAAAATGGTTCAACGCAAGCAAAGGGTATGGCTTCATTGCCCAGGACGGAGGCGAAGATGTCTTCGTTCATTACAGCTCGATCTTGGGTACAGGCTATCGTGCACTCGAAGAGGGCCAGCGTGTAGAATTTGACGTCACCCAAGGCGACAAGGGCCCTCAAGCCCAGAATGTCAGCCCTCTAGCTGAATAAACCTACAAACCCGAAAATAGAGAGCGGCTGGGGTGCGCAGTACTCCAGCCGCTCTCTATTTTCAGGTAATTCTGTTCAATTCATAATAGACCAGCTTGCTTTAAGGCATTCTCAAGGATATCCACAGTCAGCGGTTTGACGATCAAACTTGCAGCCCCTAGTGTTTTGGCACGATTGGCAGTCTCTTGCTGATCATCAGAGGTTACCACAATCACAGGCACCTCTTCGCAGCCCGGGCTGCGTCGAATATATGACAAGACTTCGAACCCATCTACGTGAGGCATATTGATATCTAGCAAGACCACATCGGGAACCTTTTCCTCGAGCGCCATCAAGGCAGAACGCGCGCCGTAAGCCGGGCGACCGGATACCCCCAACAGATCCAACATCAGCACGATCATATCAGTCAGGTGGCGATTATCATCTACGACCAATGCATCCAGCATACCTACTCCAATTCAGCGATGATCTCTCCCATGGGGGAAAGATCGTAGCCTGGCAATGAGACGACCAACTCCCGGAAAGCCGGGTCTTCTAGAACAGCCATCAGCGGAAGCAACAATCCATCTTCCAAGTATTCATTAGGGATAATTAAATCATACCTTTCTTTGAATAGGGGAATAAAATTTAATCCAAGGGCCTGGGCAGCCGCTGCGATACCCAAACCACAGTCAGCGCGACCAGAGGCCACAGCCGCAGCTACTGCCAGATGGGTAAACTCTTCATGACCATATCCCTGGATACTCTCAGGTTTGAGATCCAACTGGGCTAGATGGTAATCCAATAAGATGCGTGTGCCAGCACCCCGTTGACGGTTGACCATGCTGACCTCGGGGTTGGTCAGATCACCCAAAGATTCAATTGCCTTTGGGTTTCCTTCAGGCACCAATAAACCCTGCTCTCGACCGACCAGGGCCATCACGCGCAGGGGCACTCCTGGCAAATATTGACGGATATAAGGCATGTTGTACTCGCCACTTTCGGGGTCGAGGAGATGCGCACCGGCCAGATGAGTTTCTCTGCGCCTTAGCGCCACCAGCCCTCCCAGGCTGCCGACATTGGCCGAGGCCAGGCGCCGATCCCGAGCCGCCAGGAATTGAGCCATCACATCCAGAATGATATCATGCGAACCAATGGCGAAGATCGTGCGCTCGATCTCTTTTGGAGAGCGATATAAGCGCACCGTAACCCGTTCGCCTGCGGGCATGCCTTGCGATCCGCTGGGCACGATGACGATGCCATCCGCTCTCACCAAGGAGGTGATCACTCCCGAGCCGCGCGCTAACGGCGCGGCCAGGGTGCGCGGGCCGACTTTGCCAACAGCCACACGCACGTAGTCATCATCGCCAGCAGGAGAGACCATTTTGCGCGTCAGGGTGGCCTCGATCTCGATCGGCTCCTCAGGACGTCGCCCCAGCCACTTGGCCAAAAGCGGCTCGACGAAGATCTCACCGGTCAGCGCCGCGGAGACAGGGTAGCCGGGGACACCGATGATGGGGATCTTCTCAGAGACCCCAGGGGTCTTCGAAGACCCCTGGGGTCTCTGAATTATCCCCAGAATAACTGGATGACCAGGACGTACGGCCACCCCATGGACAAGTAGCTCTCCCAAGGCTTCGACCACACTGGCTGAAAAGTCTTCTGACCCCGCGGAGGAGCCGGCGTTCAACAAGATCAGGTCGTGATGCTGAGCGGCCTCAGCAGCTTGCGCTTTGATCTCTTCGAACACATCGGGCGTAATCGGATAACGGGTGGCCTCACCACCCCAAAGGTTAATTTGAGCAGCCATCACCATCGAGTTGTATTCGATGATATCTCCACTCTCTACAGGTTGGCCAATTTCCACTAATTCTGTGCCCGTGGGGATAATGGCTACTTTGGGCCGCCGGGCTACGCGCACTGAGCTATGACCGCAACCTGCGATCGCGCCCAGATCGGCAGGGCGCAGGGTGTGCCCAGCTGGCAGCACCAACTGGGTGGCCACCATATCCTCTCCCATGGGCCGCACATGCGACCAGGGCGTCACCGCATCGCGGATGCGAATGGCAAAAGGGGCGCGCGCAGCCACTGCAATTTCACCACCATCATCGATGGGTTCGACATTTTCGATGGGAATGACAGCGTTGGCCCATTCAGGCAGCGGATCACCGGTATCTATATAGCGAGTCTGCTCTCCGTAGCGCAGCGTCAAGGGGTCGGTGGCCAGAGCACCATCGGTATCCTGTGCCCGTACCGCAAAGCCGTCCATGGCCGAGGCATGGTAGTGCGGTGAGGAGATCTCTGCCCAAACCGGCTCGGCGGTGATGCGTCCCAAAGCGCGTTCATCTAAAGGGTTTTTTTCAACACCCAGAAGTCCCCACAATCCAGCCTCAACCAGCGCATCTTCGAGGCGTTGTTGGGCTTGCATCAATGGAATATCGTGTAAATATACGGACATTAACTGAAATTTCTCTCATTGATCAAATCGAATAATTTGATGCATTGCAACTCAGCCGAACGGTGAGTCCCCAATAATCCGTTCTCCAGTTGAACAGTTACCTTGATTCTATCATCCCGAGGGTAATACCGCATCAATTCCATGACCAGACGCCGATCGTCCCCTCGTCGATAAATATCGGATCGGCGCTGTTGGAAGCCCAGGTGTCGATCAACCATACTCTTTGAACCTCATCGCTATCTCGGTCGGCATAGACAAGGTAACGCCCATCTGGTGACCAGAAACGGTGACTTTGGGCATATTGATTGAAGCTATTAATCACATTTACCATCTGATAGGATGGCAGGAACATTTCATATCCATGGTCTTCGTTGCCGGCCAGATCGAAAACTCGCCATTGCACCATTTCCCCTTCATATGCTGGGCGGGTCAAATATGCCAGTCGATCACCAACAGGAGACCAAAAGAAGCTAGCGATTGAAAATGTACCCGTTATTTGCTGCGTTTCACCGGTCTCAAGATCGTAAACGTATACCGGGCCGAAGGCTGTCATAAAGGCATCCTCACTGATGGCGTAAGCGATCTTCTTCCCATTCGGAGACCAAACGAAAGATAGCCAGCGATTTTCTGCACTCGCCAGCGCGGTCATCTGTTCGTTGGTAAACCATTGCAAAGTACTGCGCAAACCATCGTATGTGGCCGCAAGCCACGAGTTACTCACCGGAGACCAGGCAGGTGCTAGAAACTTCCCAGGCGAGTGAATCAACGGAGTCGTCAACTCTTTTTCGATGTGGTAATGAACTAATTTTGGGTTGGAATCGAAACGCTGCGCACCACCACTATGCCATACTATCTCGCTTCCCTCAGGAGACCAGGAAAAGTAGACTGGTCCGCCAATGCCGATGCGCTCGTTTGTGATCCTATCCGGATCGATACCAACCTTGCGAAGCGCGATACCTTCTGGCTCTTCGATCAAGTAAGCCAGGTCGGAGCAGTTTGATTTTCTTTGGCACGGGACGGGAGACCAATAGATATAGATTACGAAGTGCTCATCGCTCTCACCAACTACCCGACCTGTATTTTCCGGGTTATCGGTGACAAATAATTGGCTTTGGGTTGAATGCAAGGATCGATCAACTGAAGCGTAAGCCAGGCTACCTTCAGGGGACCAGGAAACTCGGTGATATGAGAAGCCAAATCTTTCTGGGCCAGCAGTGGCATCGCTGGTTACTGCTATTTTCCAAGCAGGGTTAACCGAGGTGACATACACATTCCCATCTGTCCCAATATAGGCCAGAATTCCGGAGTCTGGGCTGGGTTTGAGCCGAGAGGTTGAGAATTCAATCCCCGCATTTGGCGGATAAGCGTTGTTCGAGTCGGAAAATTTCAGCGACTCATAGGCAGTCAAGAAGAAGCAAAGCAGCAACGAAGATAAGATGATTGATAAAGGGTTCTTCAGCTTGCCAAACCAAGTCACAAACTCAGATGGAAAATCCTTCAGGTATTTCCAAATCTTGATTGCATCCCATACCATTAAAAGATAAAAAGTATTCATGACAATTACCATTAAATATCACGCTGATTAACCCTGGGCCTTTAGGTATCGCCAGGTAGCTTCCAGAATTTGGGGGTATAGGCGTGCTCCGCACGCCTATACCCCCAAATTCTGGACTTTACCACAGGATTTCCTAGAGGCCCATTTCAACGCTTCATCGACGGGAAAGATTTTATGATAGAGTTATAGCTTGGTCAATGAATTTATTTGAATTCTGAATTAATGCGTATTCAAAGCCCCGTCCAAAGTACTCTAAACTTGTTCATCGTCGGGCACGAATTCAAGCAAATCACCAGGTTGACATTCGAGCTCGCGGCAGATCGCTTCCAATGTCGAGAAGCGGATTGCGCGTGCTTTATTTGTCTTTAGAATCGATAAATTAGGCAGTGTGATATCAATCGCTTGCGCCAGTTCTGATAATCTTACGCCGCGCTTGACCAGCATCAAATCGAGGTTCACTTTTATCGCCATAGAAACCTCAAATAGTCAGCGCTTGCTCGCGCTCTAGCTCTAGTCCATAACTCCAAACCTGGGCCAAGATCAATATCAACAAGCTTGCCAGGATCACCTCAACTTTGAAGGGCTTGGGCAGGCTGAGCGCAGGTTCGATGAAGGTAAGCTGGTTGAGAATCGCCTGGAGAACTGTTCGTAGCAAATAGAAAATATAATCCAAACCAATCACCGTCAGGAGTTTCGCCGAATAGCTTACTATCACAAAACTCGGGTTGGATGTCTCCAGGCGCAGTGTTCCCTGAGTATCGTCTACAAACGCCGCCCGTATACCTTTGGTCATCGAACCAGCTACCTGCACATCAAACTGGGGTGAATCTCCTGTGCCAATTGCCACCGGCACAGAAGCAGTCAGCACGAGGTCGCTTGTCTTCAAGAGGATTGGGGTAAGCAAAATCAATATGACTAGAGAAACAGAAGCAAAGATCAGCAGCCCATATATCACGTCGATCAAAGTCTTCACAAATTGGATCATCTTCATGTTTAGCTTTTTTGACATTCATTTACTCCATCATCCATAACGAAAATCAATAGATATTTATTGTTATTCGATAAAATGTATCGCGTAACAAGAAAGATGTCAAGCTGGTATTAATTCATTAAGAAGTCTGACCGCCAGAGACAGTATAAATATCATATTCAAATATTTGAATATTTAGTAGAATATATTCAGATTTCTAGATATATACGCAAGCCATATTTTGGTGGCATCAGGTTTATTTAATTGGCTACAACTCCCAAAATGATGCTAGCATCTAATAGGAAACCGAAACTCCGAAACAATTTTCTTAAACGAATGGTGCAGTTGGGAAATAACTTACCACTGAGAACCAAAATAATATTGTTTGGTTTGTCGGGATTGATTCTTCTTTCAATTGGCTTCATCATTTTCCTGAACTCAGCAATACAGAAAACAGATCAAACTCTCCTAGAGGAACGTTTAGCCCTGGCAGTGGTAATATCTAGCCAAATAGATGTAAACATCCATTTACTAGAACTGATATTTCTTCAAGGTGTCGAATCGCGCATCGAAAGATCCTCCCCTTCTAATAGTATAAATATACCGATTTCTGAACTCGAAAAATTGCACGATCAGCTAATAACTGCAGTAAACCAAGTTGTTTGGATAAATCACCAAGACAAGAAACTCGTCAGTTACCCCCCTGATTTGATATCAACAATTCAATTCAATGAGTCGGAATTAGCTAATCGTGTTACGTTACACCCCGCTAGCCAGATATTTCTAATACACCTCCAAAATCCATCGTCAAGTTATATCGGTGTTCCCATTCTAGACTCAAACGAACAAGAGCTTGGTGTCATTCTAGCCGAAATTTCATCACAGAAGATATTTAATAGTGTTCAAAATGATCTATTACTCAATCGAAGTGATATAGTTATCGATATTGTCAGTAGTGGGGGGGTAATCGTTCAATCCACCAAACCTGATCGATACTTGAAAGTCCTAAAGGTTCCGGAAAATATCGCTGAATTAATAAAAGGTGGAAATTCTGCAATCGAAGTATGTTCCGATTGTCAAAACCGTACTCAAGGAGATTTTATTGAAATCCAAAAAGCGGTTATTTCGCCACTCACGCATGCTAGTTGGGGGGTAATCATAAGCGAATCTCATCAAAATCCAATCGAAAAATTTCAATCTCCCTTGGGTAAATTGCTTATTTATGGTCTCGTTGTGCTTATCCTAATCCTCCTGCTGGCAACATTTCTATCGGCAAGCTTGTTAACTCCCATAGGTGAGCTTTCTTACCACATTAGCCGAATTGCTAATCGCAACTTCAATGACCAAATAAATTTCGCACGCCGAGACGAACTTGGATTGCTTGCTCAGTCAATAGACGCAATGCGATCAAACATAAAGCAAGATGTAGATGAAATTGCAGCCATCAATGTTGGACTCGATGCAGATGTGGCAAAAGCGCAGCTTGAAATCAGCGAGCTCTCTAGCGATTTTCAAGTTGTGATCGATAGCTTAACCGATGATCTGGTCATAGTAGATCAAAACTTTCGAATTCAACAGGCGAATGCTTCAGTAAGAACCAAACATGGCGGCCAAAAAGATGTTGTTGGACAATTATGTTGGGAAATCAATCACGCAGAAATCCCTTGTATAGATACGAATTGTGAATGCCCCGTGCAACATGTTTTCAATACCGGGCTTCCAAGTCGCGTTATTCATGTCCATCAGAATACAAATAAAAAGGATCGATATGTAGAAGTTATCGCCTCTCCTGTAAAGAATACACATGGGAATATTCGAGGCGTGGTTGAACTAATCAGAGATATTTCCGAAGAAAGATGGAAAGATGATCAGCGCAAAAAATTAATCAGGAAGGTAGTTTGCGCCCAAGAAGACGAACGGCAGAGAATAGCCAGGGATTTACATGATGAGATTGGCCAGTCGATAACAGCCATAATCATGCGTTGTGGAGCTTTAGAACAGAGTGTAAAAGAAAATCAGGAATTGCTAAGTAGTCTGAGCACAATACGCGTTACAGCATCTGCCACAATGCAGAATCTCAGATCTATTATGCTTGACCTACAGCCAGATCTGCTGGATGAACTGGGGTTGTCGATGGCTATTCGCGCACTGATAAACGATCGGCTCACTCCAGTTGGAATAGAATGCCAGCTCGAAATCAATGGTCTAAAAACCCGGCTACCCCACCTCATCGAGATTACAACTTATCGAGTCATTCAAGAAGCGATTACCAATATCTTGAAGCATTCCAAGGCCACCCAGGCAATGATCACGCTAAATTTGAACTCAGAAACCCTAAACATTTCGATTACCGACAATGGGCTGGGATTCGATCAATCCCAAAATTGCTATCCAAAAGATACGAATGGTTTGGGTTTGCGAAGCATGATAGAAAGAATAGGTGTCTTGAATGGTGACTTGGAAATCGAAACTTCGCATGATGCAGGAACTCACATCATTGCCAACATTCCCTTGGAGACGCAAGATGAACCCAATTAAGATCCTTCTTGCCGATGACCACGGCATTGTCCGCTCTGGGATTCGGATGCTCCTTGATTCTCAACCTGATTTTGAAGTTATTGGAGAAGCTACAGATGGTTGGGAAGCTGTACAAATGACAGAACGCCTTTTACCCGATGTGGTTGTCATGGATATAGCTATGCCACGATTAGGAGGGCTGGAAGCACTTTGTGAAATTCGCAAACGTACACCGAGCGCACGTGTTTTAATATTGTCAATTTATGAACGGGAAGAATTCTTCTTTAGTGCAATTAAGGCTGGGGGGTCTGGATATATTCTCAAAGAAGGTGATCCAGAAGAATTGATGATTGCCATCCGTTCAGCTCATAGGGGAGATGTTTTTCTCGCCCCCACTGTAGCTAGATCGGTTCTGACAGATTACCTAAATTTACATGAAACCGTGCAAAGCAGCAGATTCGACAAATTGACGTTACGCCAAAAAGAAGTGCTTCAACTTATCGGTGAAGGGAAAACTACTGCAGAGATTGCTGAAATATTGTGCTTGAGCGTAAAAACAGTTGAAAAACATCGCTCGAATATTATCCGAACTCTAGAACTACAAACACCTCGTGAACTGCTTCACTACGCATATCGAAAAAATATACTCAACCACAATTAGAGAATATTCGCTATCAAATTGGTAGGTGGGAGAACTTCTAAGCAAAAATTTGAGTTCATAGCCAAAATCTCACATTGATCGGTGTTGAGTAGCGAAAAACGGGGGTATTTTTTCCAAAAAGGTAGGGTTTCACCCCCAGGTGTAATATTCTATGTATCCTTATAATATATCTGACAAATTGAATATATGCTTTTAGGAGGCTTATTATGTCTGACAATGGAAAGAAGAAAGATCTTTCGCGTAGAGATTTTATCAAGGGTTCGGGGATTACCGTAGGTGCGCTAGCACTTGCAGCTGGAGGTTCGAAGCTCCTCGAGAAACCAGCTCTGGCAGCTGAGGCTACATCGTTGCCCTGGGAATATACAGCGCTCGATCCAGAGATTGTTAGGAAGAGGGGACATGAATACTATTTCGCTGGCCACTGCGCTGAAGGGGCATACCAGGCGATAATGGAAGAGCTTAGAATCAATGTTGGAGAACCTTTCACCAATATTCCCTTTGGCATGTTCATCTATGCAAAAGGCGGTATGGCTGGGTGGGCATCTCTCTGCGGGGCGTTAAATGGTGCTAGTTGCGCGATCAACATGGTTACTCCGGAATCTGAAAGTACTCCGCTCGTCCATGAACTTCTGGGCTGGTATACGGAAGCAGAATTTCCATCAGATGAAAGCAATCAGTACGCTGCTAATGGAGAATTCCTCGTTGAGGGAAAGACATCTGAGGAGCTTGCAAAAAGCGTCGCCGGGTCAATTCTCTGCCACGCCTCTGTGACAAATTGGTGTAAAGTTTCCGGCTTTGCATCCGGGACAAAACAACGAAGTGAACGCTGTGGAAGATTGGCAGGCGATGTTGCTGCCAAAGCTGTAGAATTACTAAACAGTCATTTTGATGGAACGTTTGCGCCCACATTTGAAATCCCTGCGGAAGCACAGGTTTGCAGAGGCTGCCACTCAAAGGGTGAAGATTATGACCTCGGGCAATTTACACGTGGCAAGATGAATTGTGTAAATTGCCATGACCCACACGAAATTGAGAGTCCGTAATAATGGAATATCTTAGCTCGAGCTGAAGCGAGCACAAAGATTAAACTAAGACGCTGCTCTCTATCTTTGGGAGCAGCTGTCTTTTTTATTATATATTTCAATTTAATTGTTTTGAAATGTTCAAAATATGACAGAAATCATATTCACATACACCGATTCAAGAGTATAATATATTCGCAAATATGAATATAATGAATTATCCCCCAGAAGAAAAGTTGGCGCGAATATTAAAGGCGATTAGCTCACCCACTCGATTCCAAATTTTAGCTGGGATCGGTCGGGGTGAGGCCTGCGTTTGCCATCTGGAAGCCCAGCTAGATTTGCGCCAGGCTTATATTTCGCAACAGTTGATGGAAATGCGCGAAGCTGACTTACTCAAAACTCGCAGAGATGGACGCTACATTTTCTATCGGCTCTCTAAACCGCAACTTTTGGATTCGCTGTTAACGATCGGAGAGCTATTTGGCATTCCTGTAAGCGAACTAGAACAATTAACTCCCTCAGCTCCTAACCCAGACTGCTGTTGCCCAAATTGTGTGGCTGAAATCCAGGAATCTTAGGTTACAAAAACAGACCCGAAATCCTTGAGCTAAACCATCTGACGGGCAACCGCGTTGGAGTTTCCGAATTATGAATTTTGACGAATATATAGATCGCAGCCAGTATCCTACCATGAAGTGGAGTAAAGCTTTCCTGGCAGAGCATTTCGGCAACGAAGCAGCCATCCCTATGTCGATTGCCGATATGGATCTTAAAGCGCCTCCTGAGGTGATAGAACAGCTCCAAAAGCGTGTCAACCATGGGGTCTACGGATACGAAACCAAACCAGAGGGTTATCACGCTGCGCTGGAAAGCTGGTATCAGAACAGGTATGGTTGGAAAATCGACCGGGGGCATATCGAGCCTTGTCCATCGATCTTGAATGCGATCTCGATCTTGATCACCCAGCACTCCAACGAAGGAGATGGCGTTATTCTACAACCGCCGGTTTTCTTCGAATTCCGCATGGTCATCCGCAGCAACCACCGCAAAATCGTCAAGAATCCTCTCAGGCTTGTTAATGGGTGCTATCAAATGGATTTTGACGATCTAGAAACCAAAGCCTCGGACCCCAAGAACAAGATACTGATCCTGTGCAACCCGCACAATCCAATTGGCAGAGTCTGGAAGGAGACTGAGTTGGCGAAAGTGGCCGCGATCTGCGAACGTCATAATATCTTTGTGATTACAGACGAGATCCACAGTGATTTTGCCTTCCCGCCTCAGCGGTATACCCCCTATCTGACGTTATCGGAAAGCGCAAGTCAGCACGCTGCGGCGTGCCTTTCCCCGGCAAAAACCTTCAACATTTCCGGCATGGTGGACGCAATCACCATCATTCCCAATGAAACACACCGAAATAGGTTCCACGAATTTGCACACCGTCACCAGATCAACAAGAACAATGTCTTCGCCTCGATTGCTACTGAAGCTGCTTACAACTATGGTGGCGATTGGCTGGATGCTTTGCTGGTTTATCTGCAAGGCAACGTCGATCTGATCAGAGAATTTCTAGAAGCAAATCCCATCAAGGTTTCGTTGATCGAACCCGAGGGAACATTTTTAGTCTGGCTGGATTTCAGGGAACTGGGATTAGATGCCAAGGCTCTGGAGAAATTCCTGGCAGGTGAAGCCCAGCTAGCGCTGGCCCCAGGTTACTGGTTTGGGCGTGAAGGAGCCGGGTTTGCGCGCATGACGATTGGTTGTCCACGAACAACGGTCCAGCGCGCCCTGGATAACCTGGCTGAAGCTGTCAAGTCGCTTTCATAAGCAGGAAAAGGAGAAAAGAATGCTCAATATAAAAGTGCTTGGCCCCGGTTGTGCTAACTGCGATAAACTCACCAAGCTAGTTCACGAAGCTGTTGACTGCCTCAACATCGAGGCTGAGGTTAGTAAAGTGACGGACTATGCTCAAATCGTAGAGCTGGGTGTGATGAGTACCCCCGGTTTGATCGTCAATGAGCAGGTCGTCAGCAGCGGACGCGTGCCCACCCTGGGTGAGGTGACATCCTTTATCAGCACTTCTTTAGAGAATACCTAAACCCGAAAATAGGGGGGTGGATGGGGGGGGGGGGGGGGGCCCCCCCCCCCCCCCGAGGGTGGGGGGTGGGGGG
>CAZUSV010000150.1:0-15594 GCA_964622645.1 uncultured Anaerolineales bacterium | reverse complement strand
GCAGAGGGGGCATCATTATCGCTGCAGCCGGGTGTTTACGCCAAAATAAAGCGCAATTTGCCCCCAGTGTAGACAGTCACGCTTTCATATAAGGTAACGGGCTGGTTTTACAGCCGCATCGATTTAAGAGTTAGAAGCTAAACTTCTGCTAGAAGATTAGCTTCTTTTTTATGGAAACGGACTGAATTTTCAGCCTCTATCGAATTAAGCGATAGAAGCTAAACTTTTCCGAAAAGTTTAGCTTCTTTATTGGTTTCAATTCAAAACCGGACCTCAGAAACCCGGTTTCTTCAATAAATTGAAAGGATGAAATTTTTTTTTCGATATGCCCAAATTCTTTCAGAAGCACTAGGTCTGAGAAACCGGGTTTCTCATTTTAGGTAATATGACATCTTTTGCAAATGCGTCGCTGGATCGATATATTCTACACGCACATTCGCGGGAACTGTGATTTGAATCGGAGCATAATTGAGAATCGCTTTGATGCCAGCCTCGACGAGTTGATCGGTGACCTCTTGAGCATAGTCGGCTGGAGTGGCCACCATGGCAACCTTGATATCTGCCTGTTGAATAGATTTGCCCATGTCTTTAAGGTCCTGTACGACCAGGGCGCCCATTTTCTTACCAACTTTGTTTGGATCGTTATCGAAGATCATGGTTGCCTCGAAGCCACGGTCGCGAAAACCCTGGTAGTGAGCCAGCGCACTACCAACATCCCCAGCCCCAACAATGGCCATTCCCCACACCACATCCAGATTGAGGATCCGACGCAATTGCCCGCTGAGATATTTAATGTTATATCCAGTCCCTTGTTTACCGAACTCCCCAAATTGAGAAAGATCTTTGCGAATTTGAGCTGCAGATACGCCAAGCCGCTCGCCTAATTCCTTGGATGATGTCACCCTTTGGCCTTCTTGCGCCATTCGGTGGATGGCTCTTAGATATATAGGTAATCGCCCGATAACTATACCTGGGATGTCATGCTTTACCATAGTTTGCGCTCCTTGTTGGTTTTATTTAACTGGATCTCTAGAAATCGCTGGGGTAGCTTCCAGACCCCCAAATCTGGACATTACCACGGAATTCCCAGAGATCCATCTACCCAGTTGATCTAAGATTATGTGGGGTGCTTCACAAGCGTGATTATTATAGCACAAGGAAAATAAAAATACCCCCAATGGTATAATAATTCTCAAGATTATGTTCATTGACGAAATCAAGATTCACGTTCGCTCCGGTCGCGGTGGTGCGGGTATCGTCCATTTTCGCCGTGAGAAATTTGT
This sequence comes from uncultured Anaerolineales bacterium, assembly GCA_964622645.1. GTDB lineage: Bacteria > Chloroflexota > Anaerolineae > Anaerolineales > UBA11858 > NIOZ-UU35. The sequence goes on along the minus strand of CAZUSV010000150.1, from coordinate 14,311 downwards.
TCCCTTCGGCGGTCCAGATGGCGGCGATGGCGGTCGCGGGGGGGATGTGGTTTTCGAGGTAGAACCCAGGCTCAATACGTTATTCTCTTTCCGCCGCCGGCATCATTATAATGCTCAGAATGGTTTCAGAGGCGGTGGCAACAATCAGACCGGTAAATCGGGCGAGGACCTGGTTTTGCAGGTACCACCTGGCACATTGATCTACGACGATGATACCGATGAATTACTCGGTGATCTTACTGACCCGCAGCAAACCCTGATTGTCTGTCAGGGAGGGCGCGGGGGTCGTGGGAATGCCCGATTTGCGACTTCTACCAACAAAGCCCCGCGCATTGCAGAAAAAGGGGAGCCTCCCACGGAGCGCAATCTTCGTCTGGAGTTGAAGTTGATTGCCGATGTTGGCCTGGTCGGTGTGCCCAATGCTGGGAAATCCACTTTGCTGGCGGCGGTGACCAATGCCAAACCCAAGATCGCACCCTATCCCTTCACGACCTTGCAGCCTAACCTGGGGGTTGCGCAGTTGGATGTTGAAACCACCCTGGTTCTGGCGGATATCCCTGGTTTAATCGAGGGTGCGCACCAGGGGGTTGGTTTGGGGCATGAGTTCTTGCGCCATATCCAGCGTACACGGGTATTGATCCACTTATTAGATGGCCTCGCTCTAGATCCTCTGCTGGATTTTGCTCAAATCAACAGCGAGTTGGCCCTCTTCGATCCAAAGCTGGGAGAGAAACCGCAGGTTGTAGTTTTCAACAAAATGGATTTGCTTGAAGTTCAGGAACAATGGCCTGAAATCCAGGCTGAACTTGAAAAGCGCGGCTATGAAGCTCATGCCATTTCTGCCGTCGCTGGCACGGGTGTACGCCAGGTGCTTTATCGCGCTCAACAGCTGCTCCATGAGCTACCTCCTCAGCCCGAGCCGGTAACTGATGAGCTACCCGTCTATCGTCCAGAGAGCGATCCGCGTGAATTTACAGTGGAACGGATCCCAGAAGGTTTCCTCGTGACAGGTGAATCTATCGAACGTGCTGCAGCAATGACCTATTGGGAATATGGACAATCTGTACGTCGTTTCCAGCGCATATTACAAACCCTTGGGATTGAAGATGCCCTGCTCAAAGAGGGAGTGCAGGTGGGCGATACAGTCTTCGTTGGGGAGCACGAATTGGAGTGGGCGGAATAGTCAGATAGTCTGATCGTCATTAGTCGGATAGTTTTGTTGGAATTGTTACGATTTGTGACTATTAGACCAGAGACTACAAGACTATGAGACTCGGTATTTTTGGTGGTACCTTCGACCCTCCTCACATCGCCCACCTCATCTTGGCTAGTGAGGCTCTCAATCAGCTTGAGCTTGATCTGGTTTTGTGGGTGCTGACGTCTGACCCGCCGCACAAACAAGGACAGTCGATCACGCCAGTAGAGCAGCGCTTGGAAATGCTTCAAGCTGCAATTGCACAGAATGCCCAATTTGAACTCTCATGTGTCGATATTGACCGGCCTCCCCCGCACTATGCTGTCGATTCTGCGCGGTTGCTGCGGGAAGAATACCCTACTGCAAATCTGGTTTATCTAATGGGGGGAGACTCCTTGCACGATTTGCCAACCTGGCACACGCCAGCGGCGTTTGTTTCAGCCTGTGACGCCTTAGGGGTCGTGCGCCGCCCGAATGCTGAGATCCAGCTCAAAGATTTGGAGCGGCTCATTGAGGGGATCACGCGCAAAGTCCAGTTCGTTGAGGCCCCTTACTTGGATATTGCTGCCTCCCAAATACGCGCCAGGGTCAGTAAGGGCCTTCCCTATCGCTATCTTGTCCCCTCAGCTGTATATCAGATCATCGAAGCGCACCAGCTCTACCGCGGCTGCTGATTGCCGATTGTTGATTGACGATTGGCGATTGGTGATTGGTGATTGACGATTGACGATTGGTGATTGACGATTGGCGATTGGGAATCGGAGGGTGGAGGTTGGAGGTTGTTTGGTAGGCAGCGCTTATAGCGGGGTGACGAGCAGCAGATCCAGGAGCTTGAAATATAATCGCCCAAATTGGACATTTTTTATCTTGACTGTCTAGAATAAATGTTCTATACTTGGCACGTACACGAATAAAGCTCCCATAGGCTGAAAAATCGTCTGAGAGGTATAGCATTCAATGTGCAGGAATATCAAACCGCTCTTCAATTATGAACCACCAGCTACAGAAGATGAGATTCGCGCTGCGGCAACCCAATATGTACGCAAGATCAGCGGTTTTGGGAAACCCTCCCGTGTAAATCAGGCCGCGTTCGAGGCGGCGATCGAGGCGGTGACGGCAGCCTCCGCTGACTTGCTCGACTCGCTTGAGACTAAGGCGCCCCCCAGGGATCGTAACGTGGAATTGGCCAAGGCGCGCGCCCGCGCTGCAAAGCGCTTTCAAAAAGAATAAAGGAGAAACAGACTATGAACGGTGTCCGAGTGTTAGTAGGAACGGCCAAAGGCGCATTCATCCTGAAATCCGATGCCAGGCGTGAGAAGTGGGATGTCAGCGGCCCGCACTTCCCAGGTTGGGAGATTTACCACCTCAAGGGATCGCCCGTCAATCCCGACCGGATCTATGCTTCCCAGTCCAGCGGTTGGTTCGGACAGGTGATCCAGCGCTCCGATGATGGTGGGGATACCTGGCAGCCGGCCGGCAATGAATTCGTCTATGAGGGCGAAACCGGCACTCACCAATGGTATGACGGCACGCAACACCCTTGGGAGTTCACCCGTGTTTGGTATCTGGAACCCTCCCTGACCGATCCCGAACTGGTCTACGCTGGCGTGGAGGACGCCGCTCTGTTTTGTTCCAGCGACGGAGGCCAGACCTGGCAGGAGTTTCCCGGATTGCGCAAAGCCAAGGGACACCTCTGGCAGCCTGGAGCTGGCGGTATGTGCCTGCACACCATCGTCCAGGACCCAAACGATGCCAAGCGCATCTTCATTGCCATCTCAGCAGCTGGTGCTTTCCGCACCGATGATGGCGGGGAATCCTGGCGGCCAGTCAATCAGGGATTGCGGTCAGAATCCGAGATCCCTGACCCAAACGCAGATGTTGGTCATTGTGTGCATAATCTCGCCATGCACCCCTCCCGACCTGAGACCCTCTTCATGCAGAAGCACTGGGATGTGATGCGCAGCGATGATGCTGGTGAGTCCTGGTACGAGGTCAGCGGGGATCTGCCCTCCGATTTTGGCTTCCCGATCGCTGTCCACGCTCACGAACCGGAGACCATCTATGTCATCCCCATCAAGAGCGACTCGGAACACTACCCGCCTGAAGGCAAGCTGCGCGTCTATCGCAGCCGCAGCGGTGGGAACGAGTGGGAAGCGCTGACCAAGGGTCTCCCGCAGCAGGATTGCTACGTCAATATCTATCGCAGCGCCATGGCCATCGATACGCTCGATCCCTGTGGCATATATTTTGGGACTACTGGCGGGCAGGTCTATGCCTCGGACAACGCTGGTGATAACTGGACCGCCATCGTCAGGGATTTCCCCAAGGTGCTATCGGTCGAAGTCCAAACCTTGTCATGATGCGCGTCATCCTGCCCACCAATCTGCAAAGACTGGCGGATGCCAGCAGAGAAGTCGAATTACAGGTCGCAGGCACTCCTAGCATCACTACTGTACTGGATGCGCTGGAAGCCCGCTTCCCGATGCTGCGCGGCACGATCCGTGATCACAGCACCAAACAGCGCCGGGACTTCATCCGTTTCTTCGCCTGTGGGGAGGATTGGTCCCACGAAGCGAGCGATACACCCCTGCCAGAAGCAATCGTCTCCGGCGCAGAGCCGCTGCGTATTGTAGGTGCCCTGGCAGGCGGTTAAGGGAGGTGCTATGGCTGGGATACAATCCTTTCGCGGCACGCTGGTGCGCATGGGCGAGCCCTGCCACATCCTGATCGTGCTCAAAGCCATCCGGGAAAAGATCGGCAAAACTTTTGGTGATGTGGTCGAGATGCTGTTGGAGGGCAAGAAGGGGCGCTAGGCCGCTAGGCAGCAGCCATCGACGTGACCGCATTGACCCCTTTCACCTCGGGCAAGATGCGCTGCCACTGCCATTGACCGATCGCCGCAGCATAGATTTCTCCATTCGATAAGATTGACAGCAGCTCGTCACCCACTGGGGCGAATCGCTCTACCATGGTACGCGGCCAGGGTGCCTCTACGCCGTCAATGATCTGGCGCCAATTTCTGCCGGCATCTTGCGTTTCCAAAATCGTGCCCTGGCGGTCGACCCCGCGGGCCGGCCCGATCACGAAATGGGCTGGGTCTTCTGGGTCCAGCCAGACCGCTCGGGTATAGCCATGAGCGTTTATTCGCTGCCATTCACGTCCACCATCATTCGAGCGATACAGACCGGCGTTGGTGGCGGCAAAAACCAGATCTAGGGAGTGAGGATGCACTTCGACAGAGTGCACATCGGCGTGCAGCCCGCCCGTTGGGGGTTCTTGAAAGCCTGGGTTGCCATCGCTGCCAGGCACCAGGTCCCAGGATTGGCCTCGATCGTCCGAGCGCAATAAACCGCCCACCTCCACGGCGGCATAGCCACGCTGCCCATGAAAGGCAAAGCCGCGCACGCAACCCGCTTCCGGGGAATAGGGTAGCCACCAACCAAATTTATCGCGCAGTTGGCCGACCTCAGGGCAGGCATGCCAGCTCTCACCACCATCTTGGGAGCGGTAGATGCTGGCTGGCTCTGTACCAGCAAATTCCAGGTCGGAGACATGTGGATGGAACGCCATCCAGCGCACGTAGGGTTGATCGAGACCCTTACTGGCGTGCCGCCAGGTGTCTCCCAGATCGTCTGAGCGGTAGACGCCCGACCGACTGCCAGCCAGTATCACCCCATCTCGGGCGATCAGGCTGGTGAGTGGTTGATCTGCCAGACTGCGACCGCTTTCCTGCCAGGTTTCTCCATCGATTTCGGCGCGCACTAGGCCCGAATTTGTTGCCAGGAAAATGGAATCATTCATTTTCGCCTCCAAATATTTACACTACGATTACATGTGACTTCCCAGCCACGGAACGGATGATCCCGAAAAAAGGGTGTGCGCAGGGGGGCGACGCCCCCTGCGCACACCCTTTTTTCGGTGGACTTCTCATTAGTGGATCCATCAAGGCAAAATCAAGTGGCTGTCGCCGAACTCATGCCACAGGTAGCCAGCCTCGATCGCCTCTTGATAAGCAGATCGGATCAACACACGACCAGCGATGGCATATAACATTGCCAGGTGACTGGTGATTGGGTCGTGCAGGCCGGTTAGCAGGCCATCAACGGCCTGCACGCCTCTCTTCGGGTGGATGAACAGGCGCGTGTACCCTTGTCGAGGCTGCACCTGCGCACCGTCCCAGGCTGCTTCCAGCGCCCGGACGACGGTCGTTCCGACAGCAACCACGCGCTGGCCTCGTGCTCTGGCGGCGTTCACCGCCCTGGCCGTCGCCGCGGGCACTTCGAAGGGCTCAGGATACATGGGTTGCGATTCTACCTCTTCAGTTTCGACCTCCAGGCTCGAGACTCCGGTGTGCAGCACCAAGCCAGCCCAGCGCACGCCATGGTTTTGCAAACTCTGCATTACTTGGGGGGTGAACGGGCGCCCCGCTGAGGGCATCTCTGCGCTCCCTGGCGTGTTGGCAAACAAGGTCTGGTAGCTGTTCAAGGGATAGCCTTCCCCTACATAGCCATAGCGGATCGGTTCACCGTAAAGCTTCAGGGCCTGGATCAGGTCTCCCTGAAATTGAACGAACCACAGGCGCGGCAGGTCCGGGAAGGGCGCAACCAGCCGGGCTTCCAGGCCCGCGGCGCAAAATTCTTCTCCGGCTTGCAGGGGCAGCGGTCCGGGGCGGTCGTTGCTCCAGCGCGGTTCAGCCAGCCAGGTGCCATTCCCAAAATGGGTCGACAGGTTCAGGATGAACGATCCCGGAGAGCCATGGGCTGGCAGACTGGCGGGCAAGGTGGCGCTCTGGTTGACCACCAGCAAGTCTCCGGGTTCGAGGTAATTAGCCAGATCACGAAATTCAGCGTGGGTGTGCCCGTTGGGCGTACTTACTAATAAGCGCACCTGGTCGCGCCCCAGGCCACGCGCCTCTGGAGGCTGTGCGGCTTGGAGATCGGCGGGACGGTCGAAGATCAAATCTGTCCTGTTCATGCCGGCACCATCCAGGTTTCAGCCTGGGCCTGGAAGCGCTGGCCGTTGATTGTCTGGCGCGCTTGACCGAGCAGCCAGGCCCAAAAAGGCAGGGTCGCCTCCGGCAGGGGACGATCTGAGATGTCTTCGCCAGGGAAGGCGTCTTGGTGCATTTGGGTGCGCATATCACCTGGGTCAACGCTGATCACCGCCACGCTATGCTCGCCGAGTTCGTTGGCCAGCGTCAGCGAGAGCAAGTCCAGGGCAGCTTTGCTGGCGCCATATCCGCCCCATCCTGGGTAGCCGCCCAGGGCGGCGTCGCTGCTGATGTTGATGATCATCCCGTGGCTGCGTTTCAATAGCGGTAACCCTTGCTGGATCAAACCCAGGGCTGCCAGTACATTTACCTCAAAAACCTCTTGTAGGTCTCTGAGCGCAAATCTATCCAGGGACGGCATTGGCGAAGGCCCCAATGTTGAGGCATTGTTCACCAGGAGGTGCATGCCTCCCAGGTCATTTGCCGCTGCAACCAATTGTGCCCGGTGAGCAGGGTCCGTAACATCGCCGGGGATGGCGATCACTTGCACTCCATAATCAGCAAGTCGTACAGCCGTCTTGTCCAATGGTCCCTGCTGCCGGGCAGTCAAGACCAGGTCATAGGCCTGTCCGGCCAGGAAATTGGCCAGCACTTCTCCCAGCCCGCGGCTGGCTCCTGTAACTAAGGCCACTTTCGACATATTGTCCTCCTTCGATACCCTATGTAAGGTTGGATTGTGAATACATCTTTTCGTATGAAGTAAGGATAACAAAGTTGACCTGCCGGCGCACCGCAACAGAGGTCAGAATCTGGCTTGGACAAACGCATGGAATTTGTGCTGTACTTTAGGACAGGTGCGTTGGCGAGGTATAATCGACCCTATTATGAATAAGCTCTCCGGAGGCAGCTCGCAGAATCAAGAACTCCAACGCCGCAACCAGGAGCTCTTGATCCTGAATACGATTGCCCAGGCCCTCAACCGCGAGGTCGACCTGGACCAGGCGCTGATGACCACCCTGGGCCATGTAGCCGATTTGCTGGGCCTGCAGACCGGCTGGATCTGGCTGCTGGATGAACAGCGCGGCGACTCTTACCTGGCGGCTTCTCAGAACCTGCCGCCAGCCTTGGCGGAAACCCCGCAGCGCATGGAGGGCAGTTGCTACTGCCTGGACACCTACCGGGCGGGTGATCTGAGTGGGGCAGCCAATATCAATGTGATCACCTGCAGCCGGTTGCAGTGGCTGCAGGATGGCACCGCCGGATTGCGCTACCACGCCAGCATACCGCTGTACGCCCACGAAAAGCAGTTAGGGGTGCTGAATGTCGCTAGCACCGATTGGCGCCAGCTCTCCGAAGATACCTTGCGCTTGCTGCATACGGTTGGCGATATGCTCAGCATCGCTATCGAGCGGGCAATCCTGTTCGAGCACAGCATGCAAATGGGGGTCGTAGAAGAGCGCAACCGGCTGGCGCGTGAGATCCACGATACCCTGTCGCAGGGATTAGCTGCCATCAGCCTGCAATTGGAGACAGCTGACGCCATCATCGAGGGCGGTGCAGAATTGGGAAAAGCCCGTCAAGCACTCCATCACGCCTTGGAGTTGACCCGCGCAAACCTGGACGAAGCCCGTCGCTCGGTACTCGATCTACGGGCTGCCCCTTTGCAGGGGCGCAGCCTGGCGGAAGCTTTGGGTGATCTGGCTGAGCAGTATCGTGCGGGTTCGCAGCAGACCATCGAGGTCGAGGTGACCGGCAACCGGCCACTACCCCCGCGCCTCGAAGTGGGCCTGTACCGGACTGCCCAGGAAGCGCTCAACAACGTGTTACAACACGCCCAGGCCGACTCTACGGTTGTCCGGCTGGTGATCGTGCCAGGTCAGGTCACCTTGAGCGTGGAGGATGACGGGCGTGGTTTCGACCCCCAGCAGATACCTGCGGAGCGTTTCGGCCTGGTAGGTTTGAATGAGCGCGCCAAGCTCTTGGGCGGTGAGTTGGAGTTGAGCAGCAGCTCAGGATTTGGCACGCGACTGCTGGTGACAATCCCCCTGGAAAAGAGCATCCACCCTTCAAATCAGCTTCCCAAGGCAGGTGTTCCGTGATGGCTGGACGAACTAGGACCATACGGATATTGGTTGCTGACGACCACCCGGTGGTGCGTGATGGGTTAGCAACGATGTTGGGCACTCAGCCTGACTTCGAGGTCGTTGGGCAAGCAGCCACGGGTATTGAAGTTGTCGAACTGACCCCTACTCTGCACCCCGATGTGATCCTGCTCGATTTGGAGATGCCTGAAATGGATGGCGTTGAAGCCTTAGTGCAACTGCGGCAACAGCAACCCCAAGTGGGTGTGATCGTCTTCACCGCGTTCGATACCGACGAACGCATTCTGAGCGCAGTGCGGGCTGGTGCCAGGGGCTATCTGTTGAAGGGCACCCCCCGGGAGGAGCTATTCCAGGCTGTTCGCCTGGTCAGTCAGGGGGGCTCATTGCTGCAGCCGGTAGTGGCTTCGCGCCTGATGGAAGGATTAAGCGCCGAGGGCCGCCAGGACGATAAGCCTCTCGATGCGTTGACCCCACGCGAGGATGAAGTATTAGCGCTGTTAGCACAAGGGAAACCCAACCGCGAGATCGCCGAGGTTTTGGTGATCACGGAACGAACGGTCAAGTTCCATGTCAGTTCGATCCTGGGCAAGCTTGGGGCAGGCAATCGCACCGAAGCAGTTGCCATCGCCGCCCAGCGCGGGTTGATCGCCTTTTAGGAATGAAAAATCTACACTGCATTCATCCACTGCAATGAGGCATCTTTGGCGATCGGCTCCCCCGATTCGAAACCATCAGCGTCTAAATAGGCCAGGAAATCTCGTATACAGATCATCAGCGCGGCTTCCATTTGCTCATCGGGCTTGACGTCCGCTTCCCACCACCAATTCTGGATCGTCAGGCGCCGAGTTTTCTTATCGAAGGCCGGATCGAAGCGGGCGATGAAACGCTCCCCATAGATCACAGGCAGGACATAATAGCCATATCGGCGCTGGGCTTTGGGTTTGTAGACTTCCCAGATATACTCGAAATCAAACAGCCAGCCGTTCATCTTGCGGTTCCATAAAAGGTTGTCCAGGGGTGCCAATATGGCTGCACCATTTTGGGGTTGTTTGATGTTAGCTACCGCGTCCAGGGTTGGCAGATCGACACTGCGGATGTAGAAAACCTTATCTGGAATTTCTTCGATAGCGATGGCGATCAAGTCGCCGCTTTTTACTAACCGAGAAATGATCTGCTTGCGTTGTGGCGTTTTGACCTCGATGATGCCGTGCCAGTGTTCCCCGGCATTGGGGAAGGCCAGGCCCATAGCGCCAACACGCCTGAGCAGATGCCAATCCTGGTATCCTTCGTCACTCGAGTTGGCATCAGGCGCAGACAAGAGATCCTCAGGTAGTAGATTTTCTATGAAATCGAAATAACGGCGGTTGTTGACCCGGTGGTGTACCCCTAATTTCCCCATTGCATACAGCCCTTCCAGCCCCGCCCTAGATACTTTGGTAGGGCCCCATGCCCAATCTGTCTTCTGATCTCCTCTGAAATCTATTGGAGATTGGGGGCCATTTTGACGAATCTTCTCGAAAATGTCAGGCGCCACCTGCATGACGATTTCTGTTGGCACACCGAAGACATCCTGCATGCGGGCACGTTGACGGACAAAATAGGACCAGTCCTCGACAGAATAGATCGAGGCCATCTTGTCCCAACCGTCCAGAAGTTGGCGATCTTCATAGAGCAGTTCGTTCAACATCCCCAGGTTGAATTCTTTTACCCGTGATTGCAGCACCAGATCTGGGTTGCGGCCGACGATATTGATGGGATCGAACTGGATGCTGCCGACGTGACGGATATATTCGAGCACACCAGCTTTGCCTTTGAGCTGGCGTGGCGGCCAGAGGTGGTGATGCGCAAACATGAATCGGCGCGCTGTAGTTTTATTGATTGTGATCTTTGGAGATGGTGGAAATGCAGGGGGCATTGTGTGTCCTATTTACATTATGGGTTTAGAAGTCGAAATTTTCCGAAACTCCGACTTATTCTCTATTATTAACAGGAGTTACGCAGATGGAAAGCTATTTCTCGAAGGACGCCCCCCCACCCCCCAAATTCTGGGGGGAGTTTTCTAAAGATTCCCCCCAAGGTTGGGGGGCTAGGGGGGCAACTGCGAAACTCCTGTTATTAAGATGCGGTATCAGCCAATCTTAGCCAGCGGAATACCAGCGGCGCGCCAGCAACTACCCAAAAACCAAGTAATCCATAACGAATGAAGCGAAATACTTGAGGAATGAATTCCTCACCAGAAGGGAAGATTGCTTTTAGGCCAGCCCAGATACCGACTGCCACTACCATCCCCAAAATATAGCGAACGATACGTTTCCACCAAATCCCTTTGGGATCGAATCCACCCTGCTGTTTGATCAGAATCAACCCAGACCCGAGTCCGAAAAAGATCGCTGCCGAAAGGGTAATGCCATCACGGCTTATCGGATCGAGAGGTGAGCCTGCCTTTGCAGCCATTTGAATCCATTCGGGGGGTAATTGCCAGCCTCTTAGGCTCCAAAGAACAGCATTCCCAATCAGCAGGATGCCTAAAGAGATCAGCCCATATGTAGTCAGCTGTCCCAACGTTGATTGTTCTTTGATCCACTTCACGATCGGGATTTCGAGTCGTATAAAACTCCAAAGTAGAATGGCACCTACTACCCAGCCAGCCAGCACGTCAACTGGAAAGTGCATTCCCAGGTAGAGTCGCGAGAAACCAATCATGAATGCTACAACGATTGCAAGGATCCATGCCCAAGGTCGCTTCATAGAGTATCCCCACGTACCCCACAGGCTGACCGCATTCTGGCCATGACCTGATGGAATACCAAAGGACGTTTCTGAACTCATGGCCTGGACTTTGTCAGAGACCCAATAGGGACGTGGTGAGTGAAAGGCAACTTTCAAGACTGCGTTGACTCCAGTTGTGACGACCAGCATAACAGCCAGGCGCACGCCCATCATGGTATTGAAACACCAGTAGATGGCCGGCATTATCGCCAAGTAGAATTCTTCGAACCCCAGGAAGGTGAAGAATTCCATCACCGGTTTTAGCCAATTGCCAAGGCTTTGCAAAAAAAGTATGATATCCATTGTTTGCTCCTTAAGTCGTATGCTTGGATTGGACGGATAGTCTTGGAATAGAAAATGAACTGACAAACAGCGATACTGCCAGCATAGCAATGGTTAGGGGGTAAATGATCTCTGGGTTGAGATCATATAGATAACCAGCCAGAGGTGCTGCCAGGATCAGGGCTGTGCCGGAAACCGATTCGGCGACTCCATAGGCCAGCCCCATATTCGCCAGCGCTACCAAATCACGTACTTGAGCGATGGCCAGAGAACGTGCCACCCGGTATCCCCCTAAAAAGAAATAGCCGCAGATGTACCAGGGCAGGCCAAAGCCCTTCCATATTATGGTGGCGAATAGGGCAACGCTGAGATGACTGAGTAAAAAGCCACGTAGCGCTTGCAATCGCCCGATGACCAAATTCATCGCCACGTTTCCGAGGCTGCCTGCAGATAGGATGATGCCGATCTGGTGCAAAGGCAGTCGGCGATGGTTCTGCAGGAAATTCGGTGTCAGAGGCTGAGCCAAATACATGGAGAAAATGGTCAAAAATATGATCGGCAAGAACCTCTGAAAAGTGGGATTTTTGAGTAATTCTATGCTCCCCCTCGCAGATGATCTGGGTTCGACGGTTTGGTGTGGGATGTTGAAGATCATCAATGTGGAAATTACGAATATCCCGCCAGCAAAGAGATAGGTTCTTCCCAGTCCAAAGTGATCTCCGATCCAACCTCCCAGCAATGGGCCAAGGATAGCGCCCGCATTGAATGAAGCCGAGGTCAGCGTGATGGCACGCGCCACAGACCATTTACCACGCGCAGCGGTTATATAACTGTTCAGCGGAGACATAACAAAGGCAGTAAAAGCGTAGAGGATCATGCCGAATGTGAACGTGGGCAAGGATCGCGCCAGGGCCATCACCCAGGTTGCCGTTGAGCCGAAGAGCCAGGCAGCCCATAACATCCTGCGGCGCCCGAAACGGTCAGCCAGGTGCCCGGCTGGGATATGAACGATGGTCATGGCCGCGCCAACGGCACTCAAGATCGATCCGATTTCGATGGGCGAAGCCCCCAATTCTTCCAGGTAAAGGGGTTGGAAGTAAAAGAATGCGCCTTCGCCAATTCCCCAGGTGAACAATGCGATGGCAACTAACCATAGACTCTTATTCATGGATGATCTGTAACTTGTCAAACCAGTGAATGTATTCTCTCGAAAATAAGGGGTTGACGGGGAGTTCCGCACCCCGTCAACCCCTTATTTTCGGGAGATAATGCAATTGCGACATGATGGGAACCAGGTTTCTTAAGGGTAAAGGAATCCCGCAAAAACACCCTCTGCCAAAGGCGCAGATTGGTTTGCACCCAGAGCAGGCTCGAGGGGTTGATTGGGATCGGGTGCCCATACCACAACCAGAGGAGATGCCAGGGAGGGCACGCTGATCTCTAGAAGTAGTAAGTGGTTCGCCAGCCAGCCAACAGGTTTGATGTATACTGGGATTTCACCACCAACCAATCCACTGAGACCCGGGAAATCTGAGTCGCTGAAAATACCGCCAGCAATCGTAGCAACCCTCAAGCGCATTTGGGCTTCCATATTGCTGGGACCATTAGCTTCGAGCCAGGATAGGAATTGGTTATCAGGAGAGAATGTCACAAAACCACCCCCCAGGTTGGTCTGCGGGTTGAAGGGGATGACCGTCTCCTGGCAGGTGACCAGATCCCGAATGGTCAGGCTGGCACCTGGTCCCCCAGGCTGTCCCCCAGCCCCGGGGATGAAAGCCACCCTGGTTTGATCGGGGGAGAATCCCGCCAGGCGATCCGTAAAGGACAGGTATTCGCTTACACTGCCATCTGAAAACTTGAAATAATAAAGTCCGTTATAGGGCGGGAAGTTGATGTTGCCGACACCCCACATGGAGAGGGTGTACCACACGCCCTGATCCAGGCCACCTTGAGTATGAACCGCCAGAGGATAGATCACGAATCCATCACCTTGGGAGCGCGTCAGCATGGCTTGCGCGCCATTGATCGCCTCCAGGTCTCCGGCATACAGGTAGCTGACCCAACCTCCGGCAGCCTGGTCAGAGGCGTTTGTGCTATAGGCAATCGTCGATGACCCTTCACCTCCGCTCACGGTTACCAGATTGGGTGCTAATACAAGTTGGTTGGCAATGCCGAACTCACTTCGTTTCAGCATGCCGCCATTATCCAGGCTGTGGTACACCACCGGGATATTGGCGATACCAATGGATAAGGGGCCGCCAATATGGATTTGATCGGGATCTAGCCAGGTCATCCCGGCGGTCTGGACGTTGCCCAGATTGTTGCCAACTAAATCGTAGAACACTACAGCCAATGTGTTGATATTTGCCGCGAATCCTATCGGCTGAGGGATGATCTGCGCGCCGGGGTGTTGAGCCAGACACACTGAGGCTGTTGGTTCGGGGGTGGGGGGGAGCTCTGTAGGTGGCAGAGCTGTGGGTTCAGCTGTAGGCGTTTCTGGTGGCAACTCAGTGGAAGTCCCCATTGCTTCGAAGGTGCCTGCTACGACCGTGTCCACTATGCTTTGATCCAGTGTGACCGTTGGCGGTAAGGCAGTCGAAGTTCCGCAAGCCAGACTCACTAACAGCAGAAGGGTAAGTGTATATAGGATCGTACGCATGTTCATTTGTATCGGGGTAATAAGCCAACCGCGTTGGCTGTGCGATGTCGAAATAATCCATCGACTAACGAGGGCAGGCTGCAACCCGAGAATTGTATATCAAAGTTCTCTACCGTACATCGAATGAAATTCCCAGCCGACGAACCGCGTTCCTTCTGGAAAAAGCCTGTTTTGCCCATTATCAGCTTTAAAAAATGCCTATATTTCGTCATCAATTTCATAAGGAACGCGCTTCGTACTAAATGTACAGTGGGTCCATTGAAAAAAGCCAAAGAAGAGAGGTCCGTGCGGCATATATGGGGGTGTGTGCCGCG
>CAZUSV010000149.1:0-15691 GCA_964622645.1 uncultured Anaerolineales bacterium | reverse complement strand
AAATTCAACCGTGCGGCGGTAGAGCATTTGCATGGCCAAATCTTCAGGATCAGTCTGGGATAAACCCGATGGCAAGGGGCGTTTGATGAATGCGGATTCATTTTCCGGGTGACGCACTTCGATTTCAGGCTGGAAGAGCCAGGCTTCATCGCGGTTGGGCCGTTGCTCGCGCTGGGCATTGACCAAAAAGAGCGTGACCATCCAAGCCTCATCCTGTTTGCGGCAGCGTCCTTCAATGTAAATATTCTCGTTCTCCGGTTGAGGGTGAAAGGCTGGCAAACGGCCTTCCTTCAATGGAATGGGCTCAGTGGTCGCTTCGACAGGCCATCGCTTCCAAACCCTAGTACGTTTGAATTCACTGCTCTGATTTTCATCACTTGCTTCGGATTCTTCATGTTCATCTTCCGCAATATCAGGCGCATCAAGCTCATCCACATGCATTCGGCGATAGTATCCATAGCGCACTGTGACTTGCAAATGGGTGGTGCTATCGGTCACACTGAAAGTCAGCCCAATAGAAGATGGCAGCATTGAAACCTGTCCTGGGGTTGCAGTTTCAGTTTTACCATCCTGGCTTACGTCAGCGCCATCAACTTGCAGAGGATCATCTTCATCAGGAATGTAGCTCTGACCTTTGGGGGCCAAACGCCCCAGGATATAGCGGCTGCGGACACTGCTCTCAGCTACAATTTCATGCGGACCCTCAGCAGGACCGTGCAGGTCGCTTAGTGCCATTTCGTGCAGCTTGGTACGCAAGTGGATTTGAGATGGGGATATATTCTCACTCATTTCTTTATCCTAGGATTTTATCGACTAGTTTTTCAATTTCATTTGATTGAATTCCACCACGATCATCATCTTTCGTAATGATTAATGTTCCATTTGGACCGCCACCTTCATCATAGGGCAGGATGCCTTGTTTACGATACCACTTTAATTTTCTTTCCCATCGTCTACGATACTTAGGTTGGCGCAACATTCCCAGGTGCTCCCAGAAATACGTTATGCCCATTTCATCATCTTCAAACTTGAAATCAGGATAGCGCGGTAATCCCCCATCGAGATCAGGTAAAGGAGATTCATATTGATAATCGATATTTTTGCTGAACAATAGGTCGGCAATGATAACTTCCGATTTGGATCTCACCATATCGTTTTGGCGAGTTCTATGGATAAGGCGATCTTCTAAGAAACGATCTTTAACCTCCACTGGTTCTGGTTTGACGAATAAATTTGTCAGACGACTGGCCGATTCGGAGTGGTTGTCAGTCGAATACTTCTTGAAATCAAATCGTTCACCCTGGTGTAAGATAACTACTCGATTTTTCTGTCTAGTCAGGGCAGTATAAAGCAATTCGCGGGAGAGCAATCTGCATGGATTTGGCAATACAAGAAAGGTTATTCCAAATTCTGACCCTTGAACTTTGTGAATAGTCAACGCATAGGCCAATTCAATTTTAGGGTTTGTTTCTTCTCCAAAATCTCTTTTGCTATATTTATATTTATAGCTCGGCTGTGAAGAATATTCTACTTCGAGATTTCTGGGTAACCCCTTAAAGCTTGATTTTTTTGTCTTGAAATGCCCCACTACGATTCCGATTTCACCATTTGCTACATATTGAAGTGCTCCATCTTTAGGCCAAACACTATAGCGTCTTTCATTTTGAACTTGGATAACTTTGTCACCGTAAAGGATTTCTTCACGCCCCATAGGCTTCGGAATCCGCCTTCTTCTCGCAGTTGCAAATTCTTTAGTTTTCGACCTGAAGGTAGCCTGAATCAATCGATTTAGCGCTTCAACGCCATGGGCTTGGTTCCGCACCGGGGACAATAATTGCCAATCTTCAACTTTTGCGCAGGCCCCTGGCTGATTGTTTCTTCCTGCCCAGAAAAATACACCATTTTCTCCATATGGAGTTCCCCCTAGCGAGATTTCAAAATTTTTATCATCATCAATTCCACTCATTTCAAGCTCATCGGCAATTGCTGTAAGAATTTTTTCACGCAGGTCGTCATGATGATCCCATCGGACAAAATCTACATGTGGAGATTCACTACCCTCTGCAACTTTCGTCCAAATCTCATCCGCACCGGGATCCAATGGTCGACCGCTGAACCAATCTGCCAGTAAGAGGTCATCGCGTTCCTCTTGTTCTCGGGAGTTTGTCTGCCTGCGTCTGACAGTCAGCTCAGCATACCCGGGCGTGACCCTTGGAAAGATCGTTTCTGCATTTTCGGGCGTTAATCTTTGAACAATATCTAGAAAAGGCCTTCCCACTCCAATAGGCGGCAGTTGACGATGATCTCCTACTAGAATTAATCGCTTTACACCCGATAGCGCACTTAGCAAAGCTGCCAGCTGTTCTTCCGTAAGCATAGATGCTTCATCAATAATGACAGTCTCACTGCCGTGGTATTTGTTTGCGGTATTTGAAACTAGATAGCGCTGCGTTGCAGGCGAGAAGCGCTCATATTGTAAAAGGAATTGAGCAATAGTTTGGGCACCTTGTATCTCTGTTTGTACTTCCATACGAACTCGTGCTTTTCCGGTTGGTGCTAACAGCAATAACCCACCATCTTTTACTTCCGGAAGATTGCATAATGCCTTGAGCAACGTTGTTTTCCCGGTACCAGCAGGGCCAATCAAAACACTGAATCGAGATGCATATAATTCTTTTAGCGCTTCTGCTTTTTCAATACGAGCGTCTTCCTCTTCGAGATCACCCTCTTTAACAGGCACCTTTATGGCCCGGTCAACCATTTCCCGCCACGGTATTTCACCGGTGTGTCGCTGACCCCGCAGGCGTCGATTCACGGTGGAACGGATCACCTTTCCAGTTTCAGCTAAACGACTAAGTTGGTAAGCCCTTTTATCTTCTTGGATTGATATGACATCTACTATCGGTGCGAAATCATCTTCAACAAACCGCATCAGATCGTTATCGATGGGACAGGGAGGTTGCACATCTAACTCTCGGATTGCACGAATCACATCATCGCGCATATATAGGGTATGGCCATCCACTGCTGATTTTTCGAGTTGGTCAATTACAAATGCACGCACACGGCGTGGATCGGTTGCATCTTCGAGTTTGGATGGCTCAGGTAACGGAAAGGTTTCGCGGATTTTCGCATCTGGAAATAATCCGCGGTCAATGGTTGAAAGGAAAACAGCATCGGCTGCGTTTCGATCAAGTTCATAAAGTAGGTATGGATTGGCCAGTAGATCATTATCTGAAGCATCAACTCCAAGTTCTTTTCTGCGAGAATCTTGTTCAACATACCAACAGGTTGCCTGTTCAATGGATAATTCAAATCTACTGAGTAACTTCAATAAAGATCTACGCTCATCGGGAAGAGCTTGCCATTTCTTAGTCAGTGTTGGTGTGATGTGTTTTTGAAGATAATCTGGTTGTGAACTTGGATCATTGAAAAGCTGATCGATCAACGACCAGGGATCCAAATCATCTTCAACCAAAAGATTCTCCAACTCGAAGGCTAATAATATGCCATTTTGAATCCCAAAAGCAGACAAAGCCGATCCCAAACCGGGGGATGGACCGCGTAATTTCCATAATTCATTCAGGCGTTGGGTTTGCCAGGTTTCAATCTTCTCCCATTCTCCTGGGATGACGTGTTTGATATTCTCCATCGCTCTCAAACAAGAGAGTATTGAGCCAATTGCGCCATCATGAGTCAGGTGTTCAGCCGCATAACTATATGACCAAAAATGATCATCAGGAGCAAATGCAATGAAGTCTTCAGGGTTTTCTTCTGGGTGGTTATCTAAATACTCTTGAATCTGATGGTAAGGAAAGAGAAATCCGTCTTTGAAATTAGGCCGAATAGAATGATAAATCGCCCGATCCCAAATCACACTATCAATGAAATGTCCGGTTTCACTGTAATCATACTCATTTGGCTTGCCAAGGTCCGTAACCCAACCAGCGCCCATGATTACTCGTCGAGAATCCTCCGCCAAGGGCGTGCGCTTGGCGTAAAAAAAACACAATGATTTTTCTGGTTGAATAGCCCCAAAAAAAGTGTCTAGCATCGCCAATTGATTATGCTTGGTTTGTAACCAGGATGTCTTGAACCCCATGATTTCATGAGCCTGACTCTCTAAATCTTCCCGCAAGTCAATGTCAAACATTTTGGCTTTTTTCTCAGCTTCATCAGAAAGCATCCAGCTAAAAGGAACACATCCAGCGGAATAAGCAGGATAGCGAAAAGATGTGGGCAGCAAGTGTTTATGCGAATCACTGATTTTAGCGTATGGATGGGAAAGTTCACGGAAGATGGCAAAGGGAGCCATAAAGTTGCCGCGTTCCGCCACGCAGGGAGGCAGGTTCTCAACTGGTAGCTCTTCCCAAGATTGCCCCGCCAGGGCTTCTTCAACCTCATCATTACGGGTTTCGCGAATTCTCGGAAGAATCAGGCAAGAAATATTGTCATTGGGATGGGAACAAACTTTCCCTGACCAATCGGTATCATTCCAGGGAACGCGGATTGTGATGTGACGAAGCGGTAACTTCCGGGCACCTTCTTGCATATAGCTATCTCCTATTTATCCTGCCCAACGAAACATTGACAATGCTGATTGGGTTCCTGTCAGCGATGAAGTAATTAAATTATCACCATGTTGAAAAGTGATATTGTCAAGATGCAAATTAGATAGAAAACCACCTTCAATATTTTCTATCTCCCCATTACGAATCCTGCGGGATAGTTCTCTTGCTAAATATTGTGACAAACTAGTATGTTGGCCTGCTCCCGCTCCGCCAATGGGTAAATCTATTCGAATGACAATTTCGTGATGAAGGCGGTCAAATTCAATTGCGATTTGATAGGCGGTCAGAAACGCACTACCTAAATGATGCTCATCTGATGAGTTTGCTGCATTTCGTAAGATTTGAGCAACTAGCTCTCCAATATCATACTCTTGCCATAGGCTCATTTAGATTCTCCGATCAGAAGTTGGTTCTCTTTCCTTTTTCTTACCATTTGATCAATTTACACCACCTTGAAAATATTCAGTTAATTCACAAATGGTTTCCGAGCAGCATAAAATCACTCACCTCCACTATCCGCTTCAACGTCACTTTGTACTTCAGCTTCTACTTCAGTAACAGCATCAGATTCAAAAAGTATGTCAAAGTGATCCTGATGTTCATCAATGAAACCTACTGCCTTTTTTCCATATTCTGGCACACCCATCTCACCATATTTTTCCGTGTAATAAGAAATGAGTTCGTCAGTGGAATTAAATTCAGCTTGCGGATCAGCTCCGGCAATGCCATGAAGAATTTCCATATGATCCCCTGATGAGACGGCTACAGCAATGCCATCATTTGGATTGAGTCCAGCATTTTCTAGGATTTTTGCCCCAACTAGATGATGAGATTCGAAAGTGGACTTTGTATCATCTCTTCTTTCTGTTACTTCACAAGCGCGCAAAAAATCCTTAACATCTTCATGTTTTCCAAAAATATCCCCTTCTGATGTGATTTCAACAGAATTGAACGGACGTGCTTCAATGTTACCCTGATCATTCTTGACATAATCGGCATCTTCACCTTCTAATTCAAAGGTTTCAAGCATCTCTTTACCAAGCAAGCGACTGTGTTCCAACTCACTGCTGTCAATTTCCATTGATGGTGATTCGCCTTGTATTTCTGTAGATTCTATCGGTGTTTCTTCTTTCACTTCCTTATCAGATTCTCTAGGTAATTTAATCTCTTTCATCTCGCCTCCTTTAGAATTAGTAGAACATCAAGGTACGGCTGATAAACCGGCCTAGGTAAAGTTTCAGTTGCTACCTCAAATAAATCCCGAAGGAATGCTTTGATGTCATTGGAAATACGTCTAGGTAGCCAGCTTTTTTCAAACGGGAAGAAATGAGGAATTTGTTCTGCCAATGTTCGTATGAAGGTTTCTAAATCCTGTATCGACACTTCATCCTGCATCATCTTTCGAATTCTTCTTATTGCCATAAAAGTTAACAGGTCGGCATGCGATGCTTCCCCGCCCTTGAGTTCAGCTGGTTGGATTTGGATCAAGGCTGGGGCGTGTAAACCTTCCATATAAATAGCCGCGTTTCCACTTTTTAATGTTGTAACAAACCGACGGTGCTGTTCCAAAAAATTCATGGCTTCACCAATCAATCTCCGATCTTCATCAGCAGTCATGCGATGCATGATTTTTATTTCTGGATGTTTAATAATATCTCTAGCAAGCTTTGCTGGTATCTGTTCAGCAATAATCAGCCCTTCTCCTAATGCCCGCATTTCAGCTAGCATATCAGAAAATACTGTAATTGCTTTGGCTCGTGTTGAGACAGATTCCATTCCACTGGAAGAAACATTAGCAAATAAGCGATGTGCCTCTTCAATCAAAGTGAGATGAACAAGCTTTTCCTGAGGTTGGTTCTGCTGAAGCTGTTTTTGATATTTTGTTTTCCTTACGAAAGATAAATAAGTCAATATTAGCGCTATTAGCAATGCTTTTTCATCTTCATCAATAACTGAATCAAATTCCAGCACTGCTGGGCGGGATAAGAGGTCATCCCAATCCCATGGTTCCATATTACTTGCATCCAGTGTGTTACCAAGTGGGCTGTCACGAAGGTTTAACAACCTAAGTGTAAGTGCAGCTTTAATATTTTGTTGGATCTCACTTGAATAACCTAATTTCGAGACTAACCCCGGCCCAATTATTTCCCCGGTAGAATCGAGTTCATCTTGAAAAACATCGCAGAGATCGCTCAATGTTGGGAAATTTCGATTTTCTTGACCGGTTACTCGATCTGTTAGGTGCCAACCTTTTTCCAGGTAACATTCACGCAACGCTTTCTCTAGAACAATGGGTAGAGGGCCTTCGAGTGGAAAGGCTGCGGTAAAGCAAGATTTTAATGCCGACAAATGAGAACCAATGGTAATTCCCGGTATTACTTCGAATGGGTTAAAACAAAACGGTGAAATGTTATCTCCCAAAGTAAAAACTAACAGTGTTTCTTCTTTTTGGGAGAAGCGTGGATCATGAAGAAGACTTCTATATTCGGTTTTCACTGGTTCGATCACTAAAAATGGGAAACCCCTTTCATACATCGCAGTAAGAAGGGCTTTACAGGTTGTGGTTTTTCCGCTGCCAGTTGCTCCAACAACCAGGGCATGTCTGGCAAAGGCCTGCGAAGAAAGGGTAAATGGGGTATGGTTGTAATCATGACCCAAGATGAAGGAATCATCTTCTTCATCACGTTCATAACCACCACTGGTAAATGGATTGAAGGGCACCGTGCGAATGCCTGGGATCCCATAAGGTGTAACAATTGGAAAACGGAAAGCACAATTGGCTTCTTGTGCATCGACTAGGCTTTTCAGGCGCGATAGATTGTTGTGCGATTGTTGATTGCTCCATGGAAGGGATTCTAGATGCCAATAGTTGTACCAAGCATTTAGTGCCTGGTTTTCATTTTCAGGATTCACTACACTAAAACTAGGAGCGGTGTTAAATCGATCAAGCTCAATTAATGTCCCTTCTTCAAAAGGTGGTGTAGGAGACAGCTCTTCGCCAACTGCGTGAGCCATGCTTTCGGGTATTCGTTCGTCTGCGCACAAAATGATGCGCATCATAAAGGGTTTCTTCAATCTTTGTAAATAATGCCATGCAAGTGCGGTAGGGGCCAATTTGCGTTTTTGTAGCAGTGCAGAAAAATGATCCTCGCTCAGGTACTCAATTTCAGGCTTATAGCCCTGGCTAGAGGGGGCACTTTTTGCGGTTAATGCCTGCATCTCATTCTGAGTGAGTTGTGTTGGTTGTAGGCATATACTCAAAACTAAAGTACCTTTTGCACTGAACATGATTTTGCACAATTGACTCAGGCTGTTCGATGTCCAAGAAAAAGGGTTATACAAGCTCTCATTAGGTGATTTTTCAATGCCGACGATAGAACCGGATTGAATCATCGAATGGTTGTTTAGGAGAAGCACATTAGCTTGTAACTCTTCTACATTTAATGGCGAAAGGGCATATTCCAATGGAAACATTTTCCCAAGATGAGATTGATATTGGCTTGCTTGTTCTTTTAAACGGGTAGTAAGCCGCTGATGCAGTTGGTAGTCTTCCGGTGCGGTGATCGATAACTTTCCAAGGAGGTACATTTCCAACGTCCGTTTATACGGTGCAATTTTTGCTTTTGTTTGGGCAATCATACGGAATTCCAAGGATAAATCTCCACCAAACCGCTCTCCAAAAGCGTGCACATTCCGGATAAAACGAATTTGCCTTTCCAGGCGATAGCTGTATTCATCAATCAACCCCCTGGTTGTATGTTCTTGGGTCACTGGCTCTGGTAGAAAAGGGATTTCCGCTCCAAAAATTGCAAATACAGCATCTGACACATTGCTGGGTTGCGATAACCCAGCATTTTTACTGTTGAAGGTCACAATATATTCATCGTCCATGAATATCGTCCTGGATTGCATTAGAGATCATATTGAGTACATGTTCTGTTTTTCGGTGCTTCACAATTTCATTAAATAATTCGTTTTTCTCTAAGTCCCAGATTTTTACGGTTGTTTGCTCAGGAAAATTTTCCGCTTCGATCATGGCAATGTATCCGTACATCTTGATATGATAATTATTTGGGGGGTTTTGTTGGATCACATCCATCCCAGGGAGAAGATAATTTTCGATTCCTCCTCCGTCGGCAAAACTCAAATCCCCTCTATCTAATTTCTTGTATGATTCGCTTTGCGGCTTATCAGAAGAGAAAAAACTTGTTCCAGGCATCAGAAGCTTTTGTAGCATGGCATCCAGTTGACTGACATCGGCGCCAGCGATGGTACCCGCACCTAGTTGTTTGACAATATCCTTTACTAATTCGGCTCTCAGCTCAGGCAATTGTTCAATTTCATTGACCCTTGCATTAATTATTGCAATCGCTTCTTGTTCTTTTGAGCGGGCCAGCGTATCGCGATCGGTGGAACGTTGCCCTGTCACCGTTTTGCTTGCAATCGCGATTTCAAACTGCTTGAGAAATGGGTGGGCTTTCAACTGGTGCTCTAATGCTTTTTTCAATGGAGGAAAAGGTCCAACTATCTCATCAAACGATGTTTCTTCTACATAGTTTTTTATTTCAGACGCCATATCATCAAAAAAAGTTTTGTATGGGTCTTGGTATTCTCGGATAACTCGAGACGTTGCTTTAGAGCGAATCTTGTATCGATAATCGATTTCAATAGTGATCTGGGTTTCATCCAATGCCGCCGCAGTCACAGTGACAGATTGCGTGTTTTGCTGAACTGATATTGTCCGGCTGCTTACAATGCGCCATGGGATCATTACAAAGATGGATGAGTTCCAGTATATCGTTTTTCCAATTAACCCAACTTGCTCACCTGATTTCACATGGATCCACCCAATAAAGCGAGGGATGAACCATACGACTGACGCGGGCGCATATGGGCTACTTTGGGTGTCAGCAACTTCTGGGAATGCAAGAATCCTGAAAAAGGCAACGATTGCATAAATTATAGGGATCAATAAACAGAGTAACAAGATTATAAGAACAAGCCAAATATCCATTTTGAGCACCTTAAAGGGGAATAGTTCAATTGAATCGGATAGCCTTGGTAAGGCAATGATAAATATCAAGAGCCCAGGGAAGCTGGTTTGGAAAAAGACCGACAAACACCCCGAATCCTGTGCGATTAATTCATTATTTCGTTGGTTATTGATCATAGAAAAAATCCTGGAATAAGTGGAAATGGGTCTGGGGGATCTGTTATTGTCCAAAAATCAATTATGAAATGGAAAAAATTTTCTGTCTTGGCAAGAAATGCTATCCCACCAGACCAGCCAAGATCACCAAAAATATTATGAATTTCCCAGATAAAATCGGGATCTATGTGCAGAGCACTTTTCAACACCGTAAAACCAAGTAACCAAATAATGAACAATAACAGAGCTGCATTCACTAAAAACATTCCACAGGAGCCTTCTTTTGGGGTTTTCTTTATGGAATATATTTTACTTTTTAGCACTGAACTAATAATCAAAAAAAACAATCCAGAAATTGCAAATCCTGCAATATCCAAGTACTCCAAAGTAGCGTCAGGGAAAAATATCTGCAATAGAGAACGAATGAAAAGGTAATGTTGTGTTCCAAAAACAATGCTTGTGTATATGATGACGACATTGAGTAACATGTTCATTTCAATATGCTCAATTCTTGATCTTTTGTTTGGATGTAGCAAAATTGGATCCTCATCCTACTTCCCCACCCTCCGATACCCGGGATCCTTCCCATCATGGACCGTCTTTGTATGCTCTTGTACCATGAACCCGGCCAGGTTCTTACCACATTGTACGCAGACACATTGATCCCAGGCACCAATCTGATTCCCCGGCACGGCATCCGAAGGTCTGGCGGGTGAATCAGTCACCATCTCTAAAAAGTTGACCTGATCCTTTGGTGGTGCTTCCGGTTTTGGGACGGGCTTGGGCTTCGCCGCTGACTTGCGAGTAGTTCGCTTGCGATTACTAGTCTTTCGCTTCTTGCTCTTCTTTTCATGCAGCCCCGCGGCGACTTCATCCGCATAGCGCTGGTGATTGAGTTGCAGCAGGCCACTCAAGACCTCCCGCCGGGCCG
Organism: uncultured Anaerolineales bacterium; assembly: GCA_964622645.1. Classification (GTDB taxonomy): domain Bacteria; phylum Chloroflexota; class Anaerolineae; order Anaerolineales; family UBA11858; genus NIOZ-UU35. The sequence continues at coordinate 5,040 of CAZUSV010000149.1, read as the reverse complement.
CTTCTGAGATGGTGAATCGCAGCCCCTGCGGAATCTCGTGGAAATCGTGACCCAACTCAAGATCATTCCAGCCATAAGCCGCAGCGACGGTCTGATCCATCTCGATGTGCAGTTCGCGCAGTTTTGTGATATCGTTGGCTGTTTCATCTAGATCGTGGAAGCGATTGTAAGTTTTAGTGAGGCCCTCCTGCCGAGTTAGCATGATCTCGCTGCGAGTTTCATAATAAGTGTCACCAATTTGCTCAATATTGGTTGATGTTTTGGGGAAGGGGAATGTTTCTAAACACTTTGCTAATGTGTAACGCAAATCTGTTTTCAAAGTTGAAGCATATCTTCTTACCCAGGATTCATAAATATTTGAATGTACTATTCCTACAAAAGAATAATTGTCTGGGATAAATACATTTAAGGTTACATCATAAATGTAATCACCATCAACAAATGCATGAGATAGGTATTTCGTTACTCGGCAAGAAACCAAAACTTTATTCCGCCCACCAATCATTGCATATTTATCTGAGCGTTTATCCCAAAATTTCCAAAAATCTGGTTCATGAATTTGTTTTCCTTTTGCAACCAATTCGTCCCTATACGGCTTTACACGCTCAACCAAAATTTCTAGGCATTCTGGATATTGGCTTGCTTCATCATAGGACATATCTCCAAAATTTATTACCCATCTGCTAGGTAATTGTCCTGGATTTGTATTCAAGTCCCTACCATTAAGATATCGGAATAACACATCACGGTTTTTGGGATTACGTTTGACTAAATCATGCGCCTCATCTGGGGTGATAGCAAAACCTATTCCAAGGATAATAGTTCCTTGAAAGCCCAGATTAACATTTTGTTTTAACCGAAAAGGATCACCTAGAGACTCTATGGTATCTAAGTGCGATGAAATATGCTCTACGATCAAATGATCTAATATTTTTTGTCCTTTGTATTTTCCCTTTACAATACAGACTACACTTACTACAACTGAAGCTAACCCAGGCCAGCTTAATGAATTATTTGCTCTGTAAATTTCTCCGTTTTCCTGAATTAAGTGATCCAAGCCAACTTCGCGAGTATTTCCTTCCGAAATAGTATTTGTTGCAATAAGTCCATATGTGCCGTTATTGGTGATCAGCTCAAAAGCTCGTAAAAAAAAGAAAGCGCATAAATCTGCTGATGCAATTTTATGAAACCATCTCTCTTTGATAAAAGTATTGTAGTTTTCCCCATAATAACTACTGATTCTTTTTCCACCTAAAAACGGAGGGTTCCCTACGAAAGCGCTAAAACCACCTTGCTCGAAAACTTCAGGGAACTCGAACTCCCAGTGAAAGGAGCGTTCCTTATGTGCGGCAGTGACTGCCCGCATGGCATCGGGCTTGTCCATTGCCTCCCCGGCCACATAATCCAACAGCAAGCGCCCGGAAAGTGTTTCTTGTTCTTTCTGGCTCAGCCCCAGCAGCTTGACGCCCACCAGCAAATCGCAGCCCAATTTGACGCGTTCCAGGGCGGTTTCGGCTTCAGCCAGTAAAACGGCTTTGCGTTCGGCGTCGCGTACATCTAACACTTGGAAGGATTGCAGTTCGGCGCGTTTCTGGCGAGCCAGGGCCACTTGCTCCTGCAGGGTCTCATCGAAAAGCGTTTTACTGGCGGCGTGGGCCGGGTCATTGAGCAGGCCGCGGGCCCAGCGAAGAAACTCGTCTTCCGAAGCGCCCACCAGCGAATCACCGCATTTCAGGCTGTGATCTAAAAAGCTGAAGGGTTTGGCCCGGTCGAGGGTGATCAACCACAGCGAGAGCTTGGCCATCTCGACCGCCAGAGGGTTCTTATCCACACCATAAATGCAGCGATCAGCAACCAGACGACGGGCTTCTACCAACAAATCATCCGTATTCAATGATCGGTCAGCGGTGGTCTGGTCACTGTCTACGGATAACTGCTCATCTTCGCCCCCATACAGTTCCCACGATTCCACCAGTCGCTCGGAGAGATAGCGCACCACCTGCACCAGGAAGGCCCCGCTGCCCATCGCCATATCGCAGATTTTTAAATCCAACAAGGCTTCGGGCGTTTTGAGCGTCCATTCTTCTTTAGGCTTCCCTTCCACCGGACCAATATAGACCAGCGGCTCGAGGGTGTGCTGGACGATCGGCTCAGTCAGGCTGCGGGGGGTGTAATGCGTCCCCGTAGCCCGGCGGGCTGTGCCCTCTGTGACGTAGACGCTGTCGGCAGGGATCACCACAGGGTCGCCAAAATCATCATCCCTTACCACACCAGCAAAGGGCAGGACACGCTGGTAGAGATCAGGATCATTTTGGCAGGCGATCCGTAGTTTGTTGGTGTCTAGTTTTTCAGGGTCAAGTGCTAGGTTATTCTTGATGGCTGAGCGTGAGCGTCCGGTTTGGTCAACTAGATAATCCAGAAAAGCATCATTCTCAGCTAAATGTTGCGACTTCGTACCATCGCGACTTTGCGTTAAGTATTTTTCCAAATCGGAGAGCGGAATCTCCGGTTCCAGATTCTTCGTCCCTGCCAGGCCCAGGACCGGATCTGGGGTGCGGACTGCCCGATGGTCCAGCAGCCCCTCATAAACATGTCCGATCTGCTCAATATCCAAAGCCCGGAAACTGATCCGGCGGCGTTCGCGTCCCCCAGTAGGCGACGCCATCCCCAAAACCTGCAAAGCGTCCAACAAATGCAGCACCGTGCGATTGCTAATCGGCATCGGCTGGGCGGCATCCATCCGCCAATCCGAATCCAACACTCGTCCTTCCAAAAATGGGAAGCGGTCGGGGTCAAAAAGACTACCGCCATAGGCGGGGAGGTGCAGGCGGTCGTGCTGCACTCCGGCATACACCGCTCGGAAGGTCGCCAGCGTGCGGCTCCAGGCATCATAACGCCGGTCGAGCACCTCCTCGCCAGTCTGATCGGCCAGGGTCTGCAAATGTCCCCGCAGCGGGTAAATGGCGTAATTCTCAGCATAAAAAGGGTCATCCAGGGGCAGCAGCTTGCGCTCCTCAGCCGAGAGCAAGAAGACCAGGCGCATCATCACCGTCAGGGCGGCTTCGTACAGCACGCTTTCGGCATTGGCCCCCGTTCCCAGCCCGGCCAGCAGACGGCCGTGGACGGCGTGATCGGCCCGATCGATGGCCTGCACTAAAATTTCGACCGCCCGCCGCACCTGATAACCCAGAGTATCGGTGACTTCGTGCTGGTCTTTAGCGCTGGTAGCCAGCAGGTTCGCCAGGGTTTCATCAGCTTGCACCCCGAAGAAGCACACCGCCCCCAGCAGTGCGGCAAAGGCTCGCAGCGTCAGGCGCTCTTCGAACCACAGCGAGGCATACCACGAAATAAAACCGGTGGTCTCACCCTTGGGCGCATACACCAGCATCCAGCGCTCCCCGTTGGTCAGCAGGCCCAGGGTCAGCTGGGGATGATCGACTTGCAGGGCGTGGAGCAGCTCCATCATGCGAGTGGCGACCGACGATTTCCAACGGCTGCCGGATAGCGGTTTATCCAGGTCTTGCCTGGAGGGTAGGATTTGAATCACCATTCGGGGGGAGCGGCCTTCCTGTTTTGGAGAGGGCTGCGGGTCCATTAAAATCAGATCCGGCTTCAAGGTTTCCCCGTGCTCCAGAACCGGCACCGAAAGATTCTCCGGGATATCCGCCCCGCCCACCAACACTTCGTCATCGAAATCTAGCGCAGTCTCCAACACAAAGCGCACCCATTCATCGTGAATGTGCGGGTCGGGCATCAACCCCTGGACGTTATCGGCCCACTCCTCGTAAGCGTCCCGCAGCAGGCGAGCCCGTTCGCTCTCAAACGCATCAATCCCCTGCGGCCAGACGCGGGTCAGCACCGGCAGCGAAAGAAACGGCCCGGAGATTTCCAACAAGGAGAGCCATTCGGCGTGTTGGGCGGCGGTCATGAATATTTCTCCAGCACCAAAAATGTCACCGCCACCGGGAACATGCGCGGCTGGGGGTCAGCATAGCGTTGAGTAATCAATTCGACTTCTTTTTCAATTTCTTCGGGTATCTGTCGTAAACGGGCGCGCAGGGCTGCTTTGTTGCGGTCTAACTGCTCGCGCTCTTCCTGTTTATAGTTGCTGAATAATTCCAACTGCTCCGGTTTATTCAGTCGTTTCAACTCGGCCTTGATATTGATTTCCAGTTCCGTCAAAACTTCCTGAATATTGGCGCTCTCTTTGGCGGCGCGTTCTTCCAGCAAAGTTTGCATGCCGGATAAGCGTTCATCACGACGCACTTCCAGAGACCGGATCAATGAATCTTCCAAGTGGGGCCAAAGTTCGATTAACTTTTGCTGCATTTGCGAAGAGACGGGTTTGTCCGTAGCCGCCTCCAGCGCCTTTCCCCTTTCACCCACGTTCATGCGTCGGAAACGCCCTTCCAGAATGAACCCCCCGGCTGTAATAATCTGCTCGTGCAGCCGCTGGCTATCTCCGCCGGTAATGACCAAACGGGCATGGGCGATCACCGCCGGAGTCGCCAGGGCATAATCCGGAACCTGCCGAGCCGTCACCCTGAAAAGACCTTGTTGGCCGGTTGAGGACCACACTTCTGCCCGCAACAAGCGCAGCGACATTTGCACTAACCGGTGGTTGAGATGTGCCAGCACCACATCATCACGCCCTTTGGCCGCTGCGTGATCGAACACAATCGGTCGCACTTCGCGTGTATGCGGATGTTCCAAGCCATATGCACTAGCTGCCCAACTGCCACTGAGTGGGGGTAAATGATAGGCTTGTCCATTTAGGTCTACTACATCAGCCGTTAACAAAGCAGGCTGCCCGGCAAGATCCAAAGCTACATCCACTACTTTTTCTACACTCTCATGCGAGAGCTTCAGATTCTGTCGAGTTTCCTGCAAGAGTTGATAATGCTGCTCGATCATGGCCTTCAAATCCCGCTCAAATTTGAGCATCCGACGACCAGACTGGGCGTCATCTTCAGCGAGTTGGGTGTCTAGCCGGTCGCGTTTTCCCAGCATGGCTTCTTCCACCTGGCTGGCGATCACCGG
>CAZUSV010000148.1:0-16205 GCA_964622645.1 uncultured Anaerolineales bacterium | reverse complement strand
TCATAACCATCGACGGGATAAAGCTCGTAACTGTCAAATTGGTGTTCACTCAATAACCGGCGTGCCATCTCCCAATCATCGGAGATGGTCTTGATGTCATTTTGATGCGTGCTTATATTTAGCAGCCACTGCATATGAAGATCAAACTCCTGCTAGCAAGGCGGTGTGATCCGCGTGATCCATTACCAGGGGATCAGCTCTCTATCTCGAAGGAATTGTCTTTGTCAACCTAGCCAATCGTCAGGCGTTCATTCCTGAATCGTATAGGATTTCGGCATTTTGGCGATGAAGACACAATCTGAAACAGGGGCGCAGGAATTCGTCCCCGTCCCACACGAACATACAGCCTCGCTGGTTTGATCATCACCTAATTGCAACCGCCCCTTGCGCACCCAAAACTGTATCATCCCCTCCAACGCAGCAGGTTCCACCCCCATCTTGCGGCTGAGTTCGCTGACCGTGATGGAACCGCGAGCGTGCTCGATTTCTTGTAGTACCTGGTTCAACATAAGCCTACCCTAACCCTATCAGCAACCCGCCCTGGAAAACAACAAAAGCCATCAACCAGGCCAGCACAAACTGCCCGATAACGCTGACCCACATCCATTTGGTGCCCAGTTCCTGTCTCTCAGCCGCCACAGCCACCATGCAAGGGGTATAGATCAAGACAAAGACCATATAGGCTACTGCAGCTAAAGCAGCATGACCACCACTGGATGATTCGAAACCCACTCGTATAGCCAGCATCATGGTTGTGGCTTCTGCTTGCTCTTCTTCTTCAAACAAATTAACACCCACGATCAGCGGCAACGACTTGAGCGTATCTCCAGTAGCGCTGATGAAGGATGTTACGATCTCAACGAGATCATCGAAGAAAGTGGCGGCTTCCGCAGCTTCTTCGGGTGCATCTTCGACCGCATAGACCTGCGCCATGGTACTGACAACCACTTCCTTGGCCACGAAGCCCGTTAGCAAGGCACTGCTGGCCTGCCAATTCCCAAATCCCAGCGGTTTGAACAGGGGCGCTGTAACCCGGTTGAAAGCTGCGAAGAGGCTGTTTTCGGTATCAACCTGTGTGAAAGCCCCGCCCTTGACCACCGGAATGGCCATCAAGAGCCAGATCAATATAGAGGTGATCATAATTATGGTGGTGGCATTCTTGAGGAATGCGCCCACGCGCTTCTGGATGTAAATCCACGCCGATTTAAGATTGGGCAGGCGGTAGGCGGGCAGTTCGATAATCAAGGAGGATTGCTCTTTGTCTCTGAAAACAGTTTTCCTGAGAACCAAACCCAGGGAAAGCGCTGTCAAGATCCCCAAGAGATACATGCTGAATACCACCGTTCCAGCAGAGGCAGGAAAGAAAATTGCCGCAAACAAGGCATAGACCGGCAAACGGGCGCCACAGCTCATAAAGGGCACCAACAAACCGGTCAGGATGCGGTCTTTTTCATTTTCCAGGGTACGGGTGGCATAGAATGCTGGCACGGTACAGCCAAATCCAACCAGCATTGGTAGGAAGCTCTTTCCATGCAGGCCGATGGCACCCATCACCCGATCCATTACATAAGCCCCTCTGGCCATATAGCCTGTATCCTCCAAAACTGCCAGCGCCAGATATAGGAAGGTCAGCACGGGCACGAAGACCAGCACACCCCCCACACCAGGGATGATGCCATCTACAAACAAGCTGCTGACCCAGGTATCACCCAGGCCCAAGGCACTAACTATGCCTATAACCCAGTTTGTAATCGGGCCAGCGATCACTGCATCGATCCAGTCCAGATAGGGCGCTGAAACCTCGGCGGTCAACTTGAAGACAGTCCACATGACGAAGAAGAAGATGGGGATGCCCAAGTAGCGATGTGTCAGGACACTATCAATGCGGTCGGATAGGGAGACAGATGCGTAAGCAGTTGCGGGTCGCTGGACGGCAGCACGCACTACGTGGTTGATCCACTGGTAACGCCGGCCGGCAATCTGGACATCCAGGTCTTCGCCCTGGATTTCTTTCAATCGAAGGATACTCTGCTTAGATTTCTCGATGACAGCTGGTCCACCTTTGAGAGCCAACAGTTTGATCTGGATGTCGCGGTCCTCTTCCAGTAATTTGATCGCCATCCATCGGGAGGGATACTTTTCCTGGATTTCAGGGTGGCGCGCGATTTCAGCCTTTAGGCGATCGATTTCGGTCTCTAAGTCATCCCCATAATTGATTTTGAAAGTATTTTGTACTACTAAAACTGACTCGACAGAACTCATACACCATTCCTCGATGAAACTTTAATAACCGCATCCAAGAGTTGGTCCAGCCCCATTTCTTTGCGCGCAACGGTGCGAACCACAGGGACATTAAAGGCAGTTTCAAGTGTGGTATCCTGAATTCGAATTCTCTTTGAATCAGCAACATCAGCCATGTTTAGGGCCAGAACCACCGGGACCTCGGTTTCTAAAACCTGGACAGTCAAATACAAATTGCGCTCCAGTTTGGTGGCATCGACCACGGTAACAACCACGTCGGGTTTTTCCTGAACGATAAAATCTCGGGCGATAACTTCTTCGGGGGAAAAGGCGCTCAAACTATAAGTGCCTGGTAGATCCACAATGCGAATCTGGCGGCCTCTATATTCAAAGGAGCCCTCTTTTTTCTCGACGGTCTTTCCTGGCCAGTTGCCAACATGCTGTTTCGCGCCCGTCATGGCGTTGAACAGGGTGGTCTTCCCAGCATTGGGATTGCCAGCCAAACCTACCAGTAGGGGTTTCATAAGGAAGTTTCCCTGATCCCGAGCGACTGCACGCTAATTTTCTTCGCCATGCCTCTGCCAATGGCGATCCGAGAGTTGCGCACAGAAATCACCAGAGGTCCACCATTATCTTGCAGCACCGTAAACTCCACCCCCGGAGTAAGCCCCAGTTCTGCTAGGCGATGCGTGAGACGGTGTCCAGCATCGACACAAACCAATTTGACTCGTTGTCCAGCAGTTACGTTGGATAAAAATTGATGATCAGGCATGATGTTCCTCGACGATAACCCTTTCAGCAATATCTTTCGTAATTGTGACCCGATTTCCAGGGGCAGTTTCCAATATGATCGTTCCAAAAGCATTTTCTGCCAGCACACTGCCCGGGTTACCAGGTGAGACACCCTGGTCGGCAAGAAATATACGTAAATCCTCTTCTGCATCAACCCGTACCGTATGAAATGGCTGGCCAACATTGACGTGACTCAGCGCGATTCCAGAAACAGTATCGACCGGTTCCTCCGAGGAATAGATCGGTAAGCCATGAAAACATACTGATGGATTATCCAGGAAATTCGCCAAGCGGTTGGCCAGATCACTCGTAGTGCTGTGCTCAAATTGGCAAGCCAACTCATCGGCTTCTTCCAAATCCATTTTCAAGGATTTGACCAGGAAGACCTCCCATAAACGCCGGTGGCGCAAAATTCTGGTAGAGATTTTGCGTCCTTCTGGAGTCAGCTCGACACCTTTATAAGGGAGATACTTCACCAACCCCTCCTCAGCCAGCTTCTTGACCATCTGGTTGACGGATACCGGTTTGACCTCAAGTTCTTGCGCGATTTCGGGGATTGGAATCGGCCTATCGGTACAATCCTCACAGATTTGGCGGATTGTCACCAAATACATCTCTTCACTTTCGCTGAGCGTGTTATGGTTAGGCATAATAAATTCTCATTGAATTTTATGGCTAACCTTAACATACCTGTTTTTAGGGAGAAGTGCAAGAGTTGAATATCATAGGGTCGATATGATTTCTGTCATGGGGATTATTTCGAAAAAACAGGGCTCCAGCAGCGATATCGCTGCTGGAGCCCTGTTTTTTCGATGATCTGCGAGAGATTGGGTTTAGCGATCCTTGGGAACTCTCTCCATTACGGCGTCGGTGTTAGCGTGGAAACACTCCCAGGCGTCACTTCTTCTTCTTGAGTTTGCTCCTCCCCTTCGGCCGTAGGTACGGGTGTCACCAGGTTGACTCGTACGATCAAAATTTGACCAACAAACAGAGAATTGGGGTCTTCCTCAAGGGCTTCATTCCTATTGATAATATCCTCAACCGTGCTGTTGAACAGCAGGGCAATCGCACCTAATGAATCTCCAGGTTGCACGGTGTATTCTATCGGCGTACCAGCAGGCAGATCTACAGGTACAGGCGTAGCCGTGGGCAATTCGGCGCCTGGTGGGGGAATCAATATCTCATCACCCACTTTGATGATCGGGTTGGCCGGATCAAGCCCCAGACGTTCCCGGTTGGCCTCGATCAAAACCAAGATATCCATTTCGAACTTCTCGGCAATGGCATACAAATTATCGCCCTCTTCAACTACATAGATCACCGGACCCGACCTTGTCGGGCTGGGACTGGGTTCAGGGGTATCCGTTGGCGGTTGTGGGGTTGGGGTGAGAGTCGCGGTGGGGGAAGGCGGGACTGGCGTCGGTGTGGAGGTGATCGTTGGGGTGGGTGTCTTGGATGCAAAAATCGCAGCAAGATTGATCTGCGGCATCTGTGCGCCAGTCAGCCAGAGTATGATGAGACCAGCCCCAGCAATTAACAATATGCTCGCCAGAGAAAGGATAAACGTAGGAGCCCGCCGTGAGCGCTGCTGGCGCTTACGATAAGCATCGATGACTTCTTGGGGAGATTCTGGTTTGGCCATAGATTTTGCCTCGAATCCGATTATTCGACAATATCAAATTGGCAAGATTTCTGAAAATAGGGGGTGGCTGGGTTGCTTCGCACCCCAGCCACCCCTTATTTTCGGGCTTCTCGTCTGTAAGGTGACATGGTCAAGAAACTTACTTATTTCGATTCTACTCCATTTTTGAGAGGTAGCCAATTATCAATACACTAGCGCATAACACCCAACGAGTCCCACACCGCCCAGTCCTGACTAGAAGAGCCATTAGCCTCTACGACCAAATAGAAGCGAACCGTATTGCCGTTGAGAGACCCCAGTTCTACATTGATTTTTTTCATTACTCCATCGCATGTTTGCGCCCATGAGCCCAGCTCGGTATATGTCCCTGAACCCTGGATCTCGTAATAGAGGCGGAAAATGGCATCGCCGGCGCCGCAAGAGCCATCGCCCAAAGCCAGGAAGCCAATCTTCCCTTTTATATAATCTCCAGGACCAACGGCATAGGGTTCATAACGTCCAATCACATAACCATCGTTAACCCACTTGGGGTGTGTTTCGAGGATCTTCCCGGTGATTTTTCCATCTTCCAATTTTTGGTTGTCTTTGACCATGGCAAAGCCATTGGCATCGTCATCTGGCCCGCCATAATCTATATCCGTATCGCCAACATTCGCATAATCGACAGGTAGGGTTCCAGTGCCCCATTCAGCAGAATCAGCTTCAGCAATAAAATCGAACATCACACCAGAAAGCTCGAAAACCTCAATTTCGACCCAGAACGACTTCGATTGATCTCCCCAGCCAAATAGCACGCCACCAGGATTGCGCAGCTTGAAATAGCCTCGATATACGCCGGGGGTATTGGGAGCCACCAGATTGACAGAAACATCATATTCGGCACCCGGTGGCACGCTGCCGCTGGTCAATTGCACTGTCGCTGGGGCACTCATATTGTCGCCAGAAACAAACACCAGCTGATAGCCTGAGGTCCAGGTACAGGAACCACCATTCTTCAAGCGCCAAACCTTGGTGAAGGACTCGCCCGGGTCCATGTCGGTGCCATCGGGAATGGTCACATCGATAGGATCGCCAAAATCAATATGATCGCAGGGAATGGGTGTATGCGTTGGCGTGGGGATCGGCGTGTTGGTAGGGGGGATCGGCGTTACGGTGGGCGTGGGAGTGGGGGTTAAGCTGGGCTGTTCTGGAGCTTGCTGCTGGTTCTCTGGGGGAGGCTGTTGCTCCCCGCCAGGGTCTTGCAACCCCAAAGCAGCATTGGTCATTTGCGCAGCTACAGTCTGTGCGGCCACCGTGTGGATCATACCTGAAGGCTCCTCCGAAGCAATTGCCTTGCTGGGCATATTGCATCCGCTGATCAACATCAGGAGCAACACAATACCGAGTACAACTTGCAGTTTAGATTTTGGAAGTTGGATCATGGCTTTCACACTCCTCAGAACAAACCACGTTGTGGACAGCGATATCTGATAACAGTGTACAACGAGTTAGGCGGGAAAGCAATGGGATTTAAGGACGGGTTCGTACGCGAGAACTTCCGAAAATAGGGGGGAGTAGGGGTGCTGAGCACCCCTACTCCCCCCTATTTTCGGGCTTCTCGTCGCTAGCAGACTCACTCGGGGGTGAGTGCCATATTGATGGGAATCTGCTCCCGAGCGAAAATTGGCAGCGCGCCTTGCATCGACCAGGGTCCCGTCCAGGTGATGGTCACAGGCAGCGTTTTCCCCCGCAGGTCTGCCTCAGTCTCGACGAAAACGATCTTGTTGGTTGGTGTACGCCCCCGCCAGCGACCGCGCACCTTCTCCTCGAAGAGCACTGCCACGGATTCGCCCAGGCAGCGGGCGTTGATCTCACCCACAATGCTTTCCTGAAGTTCTTCCAACAGCCTGAAGCGGCGCCACTTCTCCTCGTCAGGGACGTCATCGACCATGCGGCGGTCGGCCACCGTGCCCGGTCGTGTGGAGTAGCGCGCCAGGTGAGCGACATCCATCTTCAACTCATCCAGCAGATCATAAGTGCGCTGGAACTGGGCTTCGGTCTCGCCCGGGAAGCCGATGATGATATCTGTAGCAATGGAGACATCCGGGATGCGCGCTCTAATCTCAGCTACCAGGCGGCGGTAGTCATCGGCGGTATATTCACGCTTCATATTGGCCAGCACTTCATCATCACCGGCCTGCACTGGCACTTCGATGTGCGGCATCACTTTGGGCAGTTCGGCCACCGTGTCGAGTAGTTCTGTTGTCATCCAGTTAGGATGCGAGGTCAGGAAGCGGATGCGCTCCAAACCGTCGACGTTATGGATAACGCTGATGAGCTGCGCCAGGTTTGGCCCATCAGGGATATCCAACCCATAGCGGTCGACGATCTGGCCTAACAGGGTGATCTCTTTGACCCCCTGGGAGACCAGCGAGCGCACCTCGGCAACGATATCCCCCACCGGGCGGCTGCGCTCCACCCCGCGCTTGTAGGGGATGATGCAAAATGTACAGGCGTGGGAGCAACCCATAACGACAGGCACAAAGGCCGAAACCAGGCTGCCGCGTTCGTCCACGGGCAAAGTCAATTCGCCATCCATGAAGGCGAAACGCCGCGAGGTAGCGGCATCTTCCAGGGCCTTGCTCTCATCTTGCGTCAGATGAGCAATCAGCGGTCCCGGATCAGAAGGCGGCGAGAAGACATCCACCATAGGGAAACGCTGTTTGAGCTTTTCATGTCCCTTGACGCCCACTAAACAACCCATCAAATTGATCACTGTCTCAGGCCGTTTCATCTTGACCGGTTTGAGGGAATTCAGTCGTCCGTAGGCTTTATCCTCGGCGCTCTGGCGCACTACACAAGTATTCAAAACAATGACGTCAGCTTCTTCAGCAATGCGGGTGGGCGAATAGCCCTGTTCTTCCAGGGCGGCCGCCACCCGGCGCGAATCTGCCACGTTCATCTGACATCCAGCCGTCCAAATATGATATTTCATGTCCGATATTATAGCATTGGGGCAATTAGTCGAGTAGCCTCGGATTTGTACCCGAATAACAGTTTTGGGTTTTAGGCAATGCTATAATAGCGAAAGCCTTGGAGATCTTCGCGTACTATGACAAAAAATATGCCGCTTCATCAACACCCTAAATGGGTCTTAGCCATTCTCTGCATCTGGCTTACTCTCAGTATTTTTTTCGTACAAGATGCCAGGGCTGCCAATCAGGTGGTCACCAATCTCAATAATGATGGGGGCGGATCGCTGCGCCAGGCCATTGCAGATGTTGGCGCTGGGGAAACCATCACCTTCCAGGCTGGGCTGACCGGCACAATAATCCTGACAACAGAGATTGATATCACAAAAAGCCTAGCCATCACTGGGCCGGGTGCCGACCAGATTACCGTCAGCGGCAATACTTTAAGGAGAGTATTTGATATCACAAATTCCGCCGGCGATGTCAGCTTCTCTGGGATCACCATTGCCAACGGCAAGGAATCGGCTGGTGCGGGCATCCGCGATCGGTCTACCGGTACAACTACGCTAACAAACGTTACCTTTTCTAATAATGTTGCCACCGGCGAAGGGGGGGGCTTTATTTGCCGCCGCCGGCGGCAAGACAACGCTCTCTCTGGTCACTTTTTCCAACAATACTGCCTCCGATAATGGGGGAGCCATTGCCATTCGCACCAATGAGATCGAAATCAGCCAATGTACGTTCACGCAGAACACGGCTTCATCCAGTTCTGGTGGGGCGTTCTATACCAATTTGGATGGTGGCGCGCGTAACATTGTTGTTGACAAATCCACTTTTTCAAAAAACCAGGCTGATCTCAATGGCGGTGCCATTTTAAATGATGCAAATCTAACGATTACGAATAGTACCTTTTTAGAAAACACTGCCGGGGGAAACGGTGGCGCGATTATTATTTCTCCTTTCGATCCAGGTCCGCCCGCACTCGAAACCAATATCACCAACAGCACCCTATCGGGAAATAGCGCCAAGCAGCACGGCGGTGGAATTTACCATCAAAACGATGGCAACTTATCCCTGAACAACGTCACGGTCACAGGCAACACAGCCGACAGTGACAATAATTCGTCGGGGGATGGGGGAGGCTTTTATGAAAAAGAACAAGCCGTCGTCCACAATGAGGCCACCTTTCAGAATACTATCCTTTCAGGGAATACGGACAACGGGGGAGAAGCCCCTAACTGCGGTGGTGACGCGGCTGGTGATCACCTCAATTCGGGTGATTACAATCTGATCCAGGACACCACTGGCTGCACCATAGGGGGCACAACAACCAACAACATCACCGGGCAAAATGCCAACCTGGGCGTGCTGGCAGATAACGGCGGCGATACTGAAACCCATGCATTGAATTCAGGCAGCCCGGCCATTGATGCCGGGAATCCGGGTGGCTGCAAAGATCATAATGGAACCGACCTGACCACCGACCAGCGCGGTGACACGCGCCCCGTCAACGGGCGTTGTGATATAGGCGCCTACGAGGTATCGGCAGCGGCAGTGGTTGGCGTGGGTACTGGTGCATCGACTGATGGAAATGGAAGCGCGGGGGGAGTGCAAGCCTGTGGGAGTCCCTGCCCGGTAGGCTCAGCAGGAAAATATTGTACATTTGATCCTTGCGCTTCCGTCAATATCCCGGCGAATGTCGTCCAGGATGGCAGCCAGGTGATCGTCTCAGAAATATTGGATAGCAACTTGACTGGCAATTTCCAATTAGGGGGCAGCTTCTACGACATCAAAATTTATGGGCCGGATGGCCAATTAGTCACCTTCTTTGATCCCCCGCTGGAAATCTGCATTATGCCTACCAACGCGGCGCTCAGTGCCGCTGGTTGGAATTTCGATAATCTGGTTCTTTTCCATAGCCACGCTGGCGGCGCCTGGAACGCAATCCAGGATACCTATAAACGCAACGGGAGCTTATGTGGGAAAGTTTGGCAACTGAGCTTGTTCACCCTGACTGTGCCGGGGATGCCCGCCACCGGATTCCCACCAGGAGTGCTGACTACACTTGAAGAACAGCCTGACGAGAAGGCTTATTTTGACTTATGGCTCGGTCAGGAGACCGGCCTAAGCAGGAATACATGTTGCTGGAGCCAGTCGGCCGAAGGCTCGCATCTAATGCGCGACCGAGCTCCGGGCGACTTCCGGCTGGCGATTCCCGCCTTGGGCGTGGAACTGCCCATCGTGGGCGTACCCCTATCCCTTGACGGCTGGGATGTGACCTGGTTGGGCGAGCGGGCTGGATACCTCGAAGGCACCGCTTTCCCCACCTGGGCCGGCAACACCGCCATCACCGCCCACGTATGGAACGCCGACAACACCCCCGGTCCCTTCGTCGATCTGAACACCCTGCAGCACGGCGACCAGGTCATCATCCATGCCTGGGGGCAAAATCACATCTACGAAGTTCGCGAGATCATGCAGGTGCGCCCGGACAACCTGTACGCCTTAACGCACTCCGAGTACAACGTCCTGACGCTAATCACCTGCCAGGGTTTTGATGAAGTCACAGGTGAGTATGATTGGCGTCTAACGGTGAGGGCGGTGCTGATGGAAGTTGATACGGAGTAAGTCCAGGAACGCTGATTTCGCTGATGCGGAGTGGCAGATTGCGCTGAGGAGAACAAGTCATCAGCGTAATCATTTTTTCAGCGCAATCTGCGATCCCAATCCCCCGGATGACCTGAGCAGCCTACCGTACGCAATGCTCACCCTGATCACCTGTATGGGTTTTGATAGAGCCAGCGGGGAGTATGATTTGCGGATGGCGGTGCGAGCAATACTTATAAACATAAAGTAATGGTCAAGACGAGTACCTATATACTTTATAAGACATCCGAAATCTCCAAGACTTCGGATGTCTTGCTTTAATCGGTGCTATAATTTCACGGCCCACAAGAAAAAACCTTTCCCCAGGAGATAGGAATGTACGACCCCAAAGAATTGGAACATCTAGAAGAAGAACTCAACCGTTGGGACGCGGAGACCCTCGGTAAAACCCTCTCGCGCTTCCCTGAACGACGGGAAGAGTTCATTACCACTTCATCCGAGCCTATCAAGCGAGTCTACACCCCTATAGATGTAAAGGATAGCAACTACAAAGATGATCTAGGCATGCCTGGGGAATATCCTTACACCCGCGGCGTGCACGCTACCATGCACCGCAGCCGCCTGTGGACCATGCGTATGTTCGCCGGTTTCGGCACCGCCGAGGAGACCAACGGGCGCTTCAAGTATCTGCTCGATCAAGGTCAGACCGGTCTTTCGGTGGCCTTTGACCTGCCCACCCTAATGGGCCTGGACACCGACGATCCTGAAGCCGTCGGTGAATTCGGCAAATGCGGCGTGGCAATCTCTTCGCTCAAGGATATGGAAGTGCTCACCGATGGCATCCCCCTGGACAAAGTCTCCACCAGCATGACCATCAACTCCCCGGCTGCCATCATCTGGGCCATGTACATCGCCGCGGCCGAGAAGCAGGGGGCGCGCCACGATCAGCTGCGCGGCACCATCCAGAACGACATCCTCAAAGAGTATATCGCCCAGAAAGAGTACATCTTCCCACCGGAGCCCTCCATGCGCCTGGTGACCGACACAGTCGAATTCGGCACCAACCAACTGCCCCAATGGAATACGATCAGCATCTCGGGCTATCATATCCGTGAGGCTGGTTCCACTGCCGCCCAGGAGCTGGCCTTTACGCTCTCCGATGGTATGGAGTATGTGCGCTGGGCCATCGAGCGCGGCTTGGATGTGGATGCCTTCGCCCCGCGCTTATCCTACTTCTTCAACGCCCACAACGACTTCTTCGAAGAGATCGCCAAATACCGCGCCGCCCGTCGCATCTGGGCGCGCGAGATGCGCCAGACCTTTGGGGCGGTAGACCCCCGCTCGTTGTTGATGCGCTTCCACACCCAAACCGCGGGTGTCTCATTGACCGCGCAGCAGCCTGAAAACAACATTGTAAGGGTCGCCATTCAAGCCTTAGCCGCGGTCCTTGGAGGCACCCAGTCGCTGCACACCAACAGTATGGACGAGGCCCTGGCGCTGCCGTCTGAGCACGCCGTGACGGTAGCCCTGCGCACTCAACAGATCATCGCTGAAGAATCGGGTGTGACCAATACCATCGATCCTTTAGGAGGCTCTTTCTTCGTGGAAGCCCAGACCAACCGTATCGAAGCCCAGGCATACGATTATTTCCGCCGCATCGAAGAACTGGGCGGTGTGCTGCCTGCCATCGATAAGGGTTTCTTCCAGGGGGAAATTTCTGATGCGGCCTACCGCTATCAGCGCGAGATCGACCTCAATGACCGTAAAATCGTTGGTGTAAATGCCTACGCCGAGGACAAACCCCTTTCGATCCCGATCCTGGAGATGGATCCTCAAGGGTACGAGCACCAGGTAGACCGCTTGACCACCTTACGCTCAGAACGCGATAACGGCCGCGTCGGGCAAACGCTGGATCGCCTGCGCATCGCCTGCCAGGGCACACAGAACACCATGCCGCACATCCTGGAAGCCGTGCGCGCCTATGCCACCCTGGGGGAGATCGTTGGGGTGATGAAAGAAGTTTTCGGCACCTATCAGGAGCCCACTTGGATATAGACTTTTTATGAAGTAGGAAGTAGGAAGTAGGGAGTAAGGGAAAAACCCTATACTCCCTACTCCCTACTCCCTACTTCCTACTTCCTACTCCCTACTCCATAATCCCTCATCACATGAAAACAAATAAATTACTGGTAGCTCCTCAATTCTTGTTCTTACTCCTTTTACTTCTCATCGCCGGGTATACCCTGCTCGGTCCAGCCGAAGCTACTCTGGGCACCAATGTGCGTGTGGTCTACCTGCATGGCGCCTGGGTTTGGGCCGCGCTAGCGGCCTTCATCGCCGCTGGAGTAGTTGGCCTGGTAGGGCTTGTCTCTCGCCGAGATAAGCTCCATCGCTGGTCGCGCGCTCTGGGACGCACCGGCCTGTTCTTCTGGGTCACTTATCTACCCATCTCCCTGTGGGCCATGCAAGCTAATTGGAACGGTCTCTTTCTGGCCGAACCGCGCTGGCGGGTGGCGGCAGTCTTCGCCATCGGTGGATTACTGTTGCAGATCGGCCTGACCCTGGTCGAAAACCCAGTCTGGGCCTCGGGCTTCAATCTGGCTTTTGTGATCGCCTTATTCGTGGTGCTGAGTGCCACAGAAAACGTCATGCATCCCCCTGCCCCGATGCTCGAATCGGACGCCCGGCGCATCCAGCTTTTCTTTGTGGGCCTCAATATCCTCACCCTGTTGGCCGCCTGGCAGGTTTCACGGTGGTGGTTCGCTAGAGAAAACATCACCTCATGACCTCCTTCACCCGTCAGATCAGCCAGGATTTCCAGGCGATCGAGCGTCCCCTGAGGGTGCAGATCCTGCTCTTCACCCTGATCCGCCTGATCTTCAATACCCTGTTCCGCATGGTCTACCCCTTCCTGCCGGTTTTCAGCCGCGGCCTGGGGGTAAATATCTCAACGCTATCTCTAGCGATAACCAATCGCTCCTTGGTTGGGATGTTGGGGCCATTCCTGACTGCCCTGGCAAACCGCCGCGGACGCAAATTCGGCATGCTTTTCGGGATCGGCCTCTTTGCTACTGGAGCAGTCATCATCGCGATCTGGCCATCCTTTCCCGCCTTTATGATCATGCTGATGCTCACTACCCTGGGTAAATATGGCTTTGATCCCTCGATGCAGGCCTACCTGGGAGATCGCATCCCCTACCAGCGACGCGGCCTGGTGATATCCTTTACAGAACTGGGATGGTCTCTGAGCTTTTTTATTGGGATTCCATTGGTGAGTCTGTTGATTGCCCAGAGGGGATGGATGTCGCCCTTTCTACTTCTGGCAATTTTAGGACTCGGAGCGGGAGTTGTGCTGGTCTTCATGGTTCCGCGTGATGCTGCCTCCGAGGAGGTACGCAATAACCTGTTCCACAACATTCGAGAGGTACTTCGTTACCCTCCTGCCCTGGCCGGACTGCTCATCGGGCTATTAGGGTCAGCAGGCAACGAGGTCATCAATTTGATCTTTGGGGTGTGGATGGAAGACTCTTTTGAACTGATGATCATCGCCTTAGGCGGTGCCGCAGCGGTGATCGGTCTGGCTGAATTGGCAGGCGAGACATTGTCGGGAGGCCTGGTGGACCGCTTCGGGAAAATCCCTGCTATCAGGGTGGGATTGATCGCCAACTGCTTTGCTGCCATCCTTTTTCCCTTCCTTGGGAGAAGTGTACCAGGCGCGGTGGTTGGGCTATTTCTTTTCTTTATCACTTTCGAGTTCTGGCTGGTCAGCAGCATCCCCCTGATGACCGAGATCATGCCCCAGGCGCGCGCTACACTGATGGCCTTCAACGTAGCTGGTTTGTCCTTAGGTCGCGCCATCGGTGCACTGATGGGGCCATCGCTCTACAACTGGGGGATAGGTGCCAGCGCTGGGGGAGCGATTGTTTTCAATCTGCTTGCTATTCTCGCCTTGCAGCAAGTCCGACAGGCCGGCAAATAATGCAATATTTCTAGGGGGTACTATAGTCCTATTATGCACACTAATCGCTTCCTGTATAATTCCAGTATGAGATCCCGCATTTTATTTAGTTTATCCATCTGTCTGCTGCTACTCGGCTTCGCGCTGCCCGCGCTGGCAGCGCCCTCTCGGCAAACAACGCCTGTTCCCACACCCACACCTGGCCCAGATGGACGTATCATCTACATCGTTCAACCAGGCGATACCTTATGGCGCATCGCCGCATTGGCAGATATCTCCATCGACCAGTTGCGCGCCTTGAACAATCTCTCTCCCGATGATGTCATTGCCCCAGGGGATGAGATCTTCTTGGGCTTGGGCGGACCCGCTACCCCAATCCCCGAAGCACAACCCACCTTCACTCCCACGCCATCGGGGCCAACGCCCACGCCAGAAATTGGCTATGGCACTCTGTGTGTGATCCTTTACGATGACACTAATGGTGATGCTATCCGCCAGGAGGAAGAGCCTTCCGTTCCGGGTGGCGCCATCAGCATTGGCAATGCTGATGGCTCATACTCGATCACCGAAGATACGCTCGGCGGTCTGGATCATTACTGCGTTGAGGATTTGGAAGAAGGAGAATACAACATCACCGTAGGTATCCCTGATGGCTACAATCCCACCACGGCCTTTAGCGCCAGCATCATGCTAAACGGCGGCGATGAAACCTATCTGGATTTCGGCGCTCAACCAAATTCGGAAACCTTGGCCGAAGCCCCTGCGCCAGTAGGGACCGGCAGATCACCTATGCTAGGGATCATCGGCGCCCTGATCTTATTGATAGGTATCGGACTAGGGATTTATGCTGCGGTGCTGAGAAAATAGATTTTGCTAATATTCTGAATATCCAGTGGGGTGAGACCGGTGCCACTCCCAGGCGCTGGCGATGATGTCGCCCAAAGCGGGGATTTGCGGCTGCCAGCCCAATTCTTGACGGATGCGCTCTGAGGAGGCCACCAGCCGAGGGGCATCTCCTGGGCGACGCGGGGTCTCTTTGGCAGGGATAGGATGGCCCGTGACTTTACGGGCAGTCTCGATCACTTGGCGCACCGAATACCCTGCCCCATTCCCCAGGTTATAGACCAGTTTATCCCGCTCCCCCAGCGCCTCTAGCGCTAACAGATGCGCGGAAATCAAATCGGTGATGTGGATATAGTCGCGGATACAAGTGCCGTCTGGAGTAGGGTAATCCGTGCCGTAGATATAGATTTCTTCACGCTGGCCTAGCGGCACTTGCAAGGTCAATGGGATGAGATGGGATTCAGGCTGGTGCGCCTCCCCGCGGTGGGGAAAGCCTCCGCCAGCGTTGAAGTAACGCAAAGCGGCATAGTGCAAACCATGGATCTGGCGATACCACTCCAGGGTTTGCTCGATCATCAGCTTGGTGTGACCATATACATTCGTCGGGCCAAGAGGCGATTCTTCATTGAGCGGCTGATCACTGGATTGATACACCGCCGCTGTAGAGGAGAGCACAAAACGCTTGATCCCCGCCTGAACAGCCAACTCGATCAACTGCAAAGAATTGCTCAAATTGTTCTGGAAATATGTGCCGGGGTCTTTCATGCTCACGCCGGCCTCGATGAAGGCCGCAAAGTGCATGATGGCGTCAAAAGGTTTTTCAGCCAGGGCAGCTTGTAAGGCGTGCTTATCTGCTAGATCAGCCTCGACAAAATCAGCCCCATCTGGAATGGCAGCACGGTGTCCAGTGACCAGGGAGTCATAGATAGTAACGGTATGCCCGTTCTTGAGTAGGTTTTCGGCGGCTGTCGAGCCAATGTAGCCTGCGCCGCCGGTGAGGAAGATGTTCATAGATTAGTTCCGTAGTTTTGTAGTTTTTTTAGTTAGATAGTCAAGTAGTTCGAGAATATCAACTTCGCGAGAACTCCCGAAAAAAAGGGGTGGGGGGGGGGGGGGGGGGGGGGGGGGGGCGGGGGCCCCGCCCCCCCCCCGGGGGCAAAAGATAAAATAA
>CAZUSV010000147.1:0-16372 GCA_964622645.1 uncultured Anaerolineales bacterium | reverse complement strand
TTCAGACCTCATCCCAGTTTTTACTGGGTTTGGTTATCGTTGTCTAAAGTCCAATCCAATATTCGATGATGCCTTCAGCTTCAGGGATTACACCAACCTCATCGCGTATACGCTGCAGTCGTTCGGGCCTCGTCTTCTCCTTGAGATCTTCAACCCGCAGGGCAGTTGCAATCTCACGGGTCCTTTTTCCGACTTCAACTCGATATGCACGCAGCGCGGCGAAATCAATCGTGGCACTCAGATCTGCCACGGCCTGTGAGCTCATGGCATTCCCCGAATCAGGTAATGTAATATTTAATTTCTCAAGCCAATTTCCTTCACGGAAAATCTGTTGGGCGTCAGCCACAAGGACATTCATGGTCATATCTTCGATACGGGCAATGTGCCAGATCGTCCAGGCAATCGAGTGCTCGCCACCCATGGGGATTCGGCGCCATTGTTCTGCGGTTAAATCGTCTAAAACAGCATCTGCCAATGAGACCGTCTCAGGCGAAGTGACTTTGGCGGAGTGCAGGGCGGCATGGACTTCCATGAACAAACGCATGGCCTCTTCGTGTTGATCGAAAGCGGTCATAATTTCCCGCAATTCGGTTTGTTGGCGGTTCAAAGATTTTCGCAGAGATTCAATATCCATTATCCATCCTCATCAAATAATATCCCAGCCAATTCTTTTTCCAAGCCATCATAGATCCACATCCCCTGGTTGCGCAATACGATTATGGTCAATTGGTCTTCAGGGAAACGCATCAGCATAGAAGTATACCCCGACATGCCACCGCCGTGGAACAGCAAAGGGCGACCAAATAAGTCACCCACGAACCACCCATAGCCATATTCTGAGCGTTCAAAATCGATACTGGGGGTCAATGCGTAGCCTCTGAAGATTATATCCAGATATTCTTGGGCGATGAGTTCACCCGCAAACAGAGCCTGATCGAAGAGATAAAGGTCTTCGACGCTGGAAAACAACCCCCTCGCCGAAAAACGGAATAAGGGATCCATCGCAGGGACGGGTCCTTGCCCTTCATTGTAGCCCTTAGCTGCATCATATCCCTCTAGACTTGTGTTTGCCATCCTCAGCGGCTCAAAAATGCGTTCTCGTAAAAAATCTTCATAGGGCTGACCGGAGACTTCTTCGATGATATGCCCCAGGAGTAGATAGCCATTGGCGCAATAGCGGAACCCTTCACCAGCCTGGAATTCGGGTGGATTGCCCTTAATCTGGTCTACAATTCCCGTAGAGTCTTCCGGTCTATCGGCCTCCTGATCCCAGGGCTGGATCCAATCTGAGACGCCCGCGGTGTGGTTGAGTAAATGATGGATGCTTATCCCCTGCCAGTATGCTGGGCAACCAGAAATATACAGGCAAATGGGATCATGCACATCTAAGGCCCCATCAGCATACAGCATCATGATCAACAGAGAGGTGAAGGGCGCGGTGAGCCAGTCGATGGGGTACCGCGTCTGTGCTGAATTGAGAATCTGGTTGGCGATATCAGCCCAGCTATAGCCTTCGCTCATCAAGACATCCCCTTGGTGAGCGATCAGCACCGAGCCGCTGAACTCACCCTCAAGGGCAAGTTTTGCCAGGCGGTCTTCGACCTTGCCAATCTGATCGGCCGGCGTGGGAGGCGAGCAGGCACTTAGCAACAGCACTAGCAAGCAGAATGGCAAAGCAAGCTTTCGAACTCTAATCATGCGTTTGTTTTGTACCCCCCAGATTGGAATCTCCCGAAAAAAGGGTGTGCGCAATCATCAAGCCCAATATTTCCTTCAAGATTTTTGCTGCCACCATGGCAGTGATCCCCTGGGGATCGCGTTCAGGGTTGTATTCAACGATATCCGCGCCAACGATATCCGCATCCAAATTCTGGATCATAGCCAGCACAGCGCGGGTGCTCAAACCTCCCGGTTCGTAGTGAGAAACTCCGGGCGCAAAGGCAGGATCGAGGCAATCCATATCAAAGGATAGATATACTGGACCCTCAAAGGCCAATTGATCAACCGCACTTAGAGCGTGCATCTCGATGACCTCGACGCCGAAGCGCTGGGCTTGCTCTCTTTGATGGCCGGTCATCGTGCGGATGCCTATCTGCACCAAACGCTGAACCAAACCTTCTTCCATGATGCGCGCAAAGGGACAGGCATGCGAATGACGATCCCCATCTAACTCGTCATACAGGTCAGGATGGGCATCAAATTGGAGAATGCTCAGGTTTGCATATTTTTTGGCATATGCCCGCATGATGGGATAGATTATCGAGTGATCCCCGCCGAGGGAAATGACGCGCGCCTTACACTGCAACAAATCTCCCAGGGCAAGCTCGATCTCTTCGAAGGCACTCTTACCGCCAGTAATCTCCAGATCGCCGACCATCTTCCAGCCTTCAACCGCCTCCAAATCAACCCCCTTCTCCGTCCACATATTGGCAGACTCGCTATATAATGCTTCGCGGATTCTAGGTGGTGCGAGGGCAGGGCCGCGCAGGTACGAAGAGTTCAGGTCAAAGGGGATGGCCAATACGGTAATCTCTCCGGACTGCTTATTCTCTTTGATCATAGGGTTGGTACCAGTTTAATTTTACTCGATCTATTCCCCTAACAATTAAAGACAGCATTGGGGCTCTAGGAATTCCCAGGGCAATTTCCAGATTTGGGGTATGCGGCGTGCTCCGCACGCCGCATACCCCAAATCTGGGAGCTACCCCGGCGATTCCTCGAGATCCACGGCTTGTGGATCAACAACCTGACCAAAAACCTGCTTAATGAATACATCTTGCGGCATATTCGAAATCTGCTCAGCAAACTGAGCCATCTCCAGGTGACTTTGCGCGCGCTCTGTCACAGGGCTGAAAATATTATACTTCCAGAAACGCCAATAAGCGACTGCTGTGGCCGTGTAATCTAAGAATATCTGAAGTGATGCCTTCTCTCCTGGCTCCAGTGTGCGTTTTTTCTGGTATGACCTAATCAAGGTGCGAGTTTTGGAGTAATCAAGAGATAGCCCCACTCTACACATACCTACGATTCCCATCCCCAAATCAAAACAGAAAGGGTAATACGAAACATCTTCGAAGTCGATCACTGCTTGAAGGTTATCATCATCGAATACGAGATTATCGGGAAACAGGTCGGCATGAATCAGACCACATGGCAAACTATCTGGTATTTGATCTCGAAATTTCAGATATCGCTCTCCCAACCAACTCTCAAAATCTGGATCAATGCCATAGTCTATAACTTGAGGAAATAACTCCCAGCCAAAAGAGTATCCGCGTGGCAGGAACGAGGGAACCTGAACATGGTGCAATTGGGCAATAACCTTGCCAACTTGGCTAAGCATAGAGATATCCAATGATACATGAACTTCACCTGGAACGAATTCTCTCAATATGACCGGCTTCCCCCGGAAAATAACCATTTCATTGCCGGATGTCGTAAGCTTCAGTCTTGGAGATGGAAAACCATGCTTTTCCAGCAAGATCAAAACACGCCCAATGCGAGACGCTTCAAGGGGGGTCTTACTTTCAAACACCGTCAGCACATACTGCATATGTTTTGTATAGAGCAAATAATTCGAGTTGCTTGCTCCCCCGGCCAATGCCTCGAATTCTCGAACTTCAAGACCATATTGCGTCGAAATATTTTCGATATCTCCCCCGTGCAGTTTCAAGTATACAATCAAAGCCCGTTCACCGCGCCTTGAGTAATCCAAACATACTCTTTTTTAACAGATAATTCCTCAGCCTGGAGTCCGACGTCTCCTGACGTCGGGAGGTAAAGAAACTTCAAGTGAAAATCATCCAAAATAGGTTTGCATAGGCTTGAAATACGCATCGATCCAACCTTGTTGATATTGCATTCCATGCGCTGGCAGGCTTGAATGCCGGATGGTTATCTGTGTTCCTTCTGCGTGTGAATCAAACATGATTTCCAGAAACGAATCCTGATCAGATTCTTCGAACTCTGTCGTTCGCCAGCTTTGAAGAATGCGAGAATTAGGTTCCAGCTCAAGATTATTTCCTTTGATATATCCATCCCAGGCCTGGAACTCACCCCCAACCTGATCCGATACCCGGGCAGGACTCCCGGTCATCTTTGAGTGCTGGTCTGAATCTAGCCAGGCGTTGTACACGTCTTGGGGGGGTGCAGGAATCAATCCTGAAACTTCAAACTCTATAGGCATGGTGTACCTCCTGTGCAGAAGCTAAACTTCTCGGAGAAGTTTAGCTTCTAGGGTCAATATTACAAATGGTTAGCAAATTTCCGCATCCGAAAGGTAACTGTCAGTGAGCAAATCTTTCACGACCTCGAAATTGATTTTCTCTGGCTTGGTATAGCGGACGCATCCCTTGCCAAGGTTGAGACCAGCCAGAGCGGGTCGGTGTTTATCCATCACTGCTTGCTTGAGAATATACAACGAGATATAGTTTTTCTGGCTGGCAAACGCTACTTCGACAGTACCACCTTTTGAATAGCTGGGCATGCCATATTCCATATTTTCTTCGTAGCCTTTCAACACAGTCTGGCATAATTCCCGCAGCATAGAAAGTGCTTCGAGCCGCTCGTCTGGGACTTCCTTAAGATATTGATCTACTACCTTTGCATCACTTTGCATAATTATTCCTCCTCGCTGAGGCCGGTCTCAGCGCAACTTAGGCTATAATTTATTCTCCACGGAAAATCCACACTCCGACCAACATCAGCATGGATATTGTGATTATGCCCAACACCCAAAAGAAAGACAACGAATCGCCCAACGTGCCTACTTTTGGGGTGCCTGGCATGGCGTTACGCAACGCTATCTGAGCAAACAACAAGGCGCCTAACCAACTGAAGTTGATGATCTTGACATCACGCTTCTGTATGATAGTCGTCAGAGCGATAATAAAGGCGATAAATGCCAATATCCATTGTAAGACCATCAAGAAGATGATGAAGGCCATTACCGCCCCAGAATGGCTAATCTCGATCAGGATACCAACAAACGAATTCTCATCAGTTAGATCTTTTTCACTTTTAGCGATCTCCACCACATTCAACGAATCCTCTTCCGTCGCCGCTTCATCATTGCCTTCCTCGAGCTCTTCCTGCCCCGCGTTTTCGGCATCCAAGATCTCTTCTTCCAGCCCAGCTTGAAAATCGCTAAATTCTTCGATCAAATCGGCAAAATTAAGCGCATAACCGGGAATATCCGCCGACATGGCCACCACAAATGGAATCCTTTTCGACAGGGTAATCTGCTCCTCATCCGATTCCGGTTCGTGTAAACGGAGGGCGATGTATGCTGAATATCTATCCAAGGGATAATCACTTGGTTTCCCAATGATCTGAATATTGGCTGTGAATGGATTTATGGTCGATCCTTCTTCGAAAACAACATGTTTGACACCCGCAAGAGATTCTACGATCAAAACGATTTTCTGGCGCAGTTGGCCCTGGGCATCGAGCAAACGATCATCAGGGATGATATCCACGCGTATCGTCATTTCGCCGTGCAGGGGATCGACTCCAGTCACGTCTATGGCAATTCGATAAGGGGCATCTGGCTGAGCGCCTGTAAAGATAGACACCTGGCGCACTAATCCACGATCTGCGAACATGATCAACTGAATCACTGTGATCAGGATGACAAACAGCAAAAATGCGCCAGTGGCAATCACGAGTATACGGGTTTGCTTCTTCATGAATATATTCCTGCACAAAGCTTTGGATTCCAATAACCCAATTATGACCTTTTTGGTTCGATTTTGCAAGATTATATCGCTTGGCTAAAACCTTAACGACAAACAACTCAAACCCCCGTCGAGCTTCTGGAATTCGGATACATCCACTGCGATGGTTTGGTAGCCGGCGTCCTCGATAGTGGCTTTTGCATTCGGAAAGCCCAGGGGAACCAGCACGTGGTCATTGACCCAGATACAATTGGCCGCGTAGCTTTCATCGGCAGCGATAGGCAAGATATCATACTTCTGAAATTCACTCTTTCCCAAGAATTCACCACAAGCAACCAAGTTATTCTCTTCCAGGTATGCGAGACCAGTTTTGAGATGCAGCATCTCACTCAGCTCAACCGTAGACCCACTCAACCCATGCTTCTCCAGGATTTCGATGACCTGGCGCGCGCCCTCCGGATTGGTGCGCTCAGAGATGCCGATATAGAAATGATCCCCAACCATCATGATATCTCCCCCTTCCGCCGTACCAGGTTCACTAATTTTCTCGATATTATCAAAATAGCCCCCCAAAATAGCGCTGATCTCAGTGGTCTCCCCTTTCCGGGATGGCACGCCGGGGTTCATGATGATGGCGCAATGAGGCGTGAGCAAAGCTGTATCTTCGATGAATGTCGAATCGGGGTAGCGCTCATCCGCATCTATAACAAGAACGTCCAGGTCACAGGCCTCGAGGGCTTGGATATACGCAGCATGCTGAATGAGGGCTCTTTCGTAGATCGGTTTTCCCAAATTTGCACTGGTCAAACCATTGACAATGCATTGGCCAGGAGTTCTCACAATCGCTTTCTCGAACATGCTCTAGTCCTGTAAAAATGTGTGCTGGTCAAGAACACCTTGAACACCTGTCATTGCGAACGGAGCCCGCGGAGTGTGGCAATCTCCTCGCAATGCAAGAGACTGCCACGCTCCGTAAACTACGCTCGCAGTCACACTAAAATAGTTTTATGTCCAAAGTGATGTTAACCACTACAAAATCCTTTAAGAATGGCACAATTTTCACGAAAGAATATTCTTGAGGAAACCAGGAATTACGGAAAAAATTGGCAAACGGACAAAAATCAAGAATACAAACGAATGGCTCGAATTGCACGAATTACGAAATAGGCTATACGAAATACGCCGGGTCGACTACACCGAATTGAAACACATCCTAATCGTTCGTGTCAGCTAGTTGACAATGTTAGCAAGAAATAAACCAACGCTTTTTGCACATGGTAGAGATATTCCTTTTGTGCATAACCGGCGAAATAGGACGACTCAATTACCTCTTGGTGAATCTCGTTCTTAATATTGAAAGGTGGGCACGGAATCACCCAGGCATCTGAGCTGGCAACCTCCAAATCCTGGAGTGTCAACTGGAAGGATTGATCGCTGAAGTCCGCTGGCCAGGCATCGGTCAGGATCACATCAGCGCCTTGCAATCCAGCCGATTTGCTCCTCGCAATATGAACTCTGCCTGCCTCAGCCTCATCATATTGATCTGGAAGCACATGGACATAATCCAAATCTAACACCCTCCCTGCCCTGCTCCAGGAGTTCAACACGTTTGTTGGGGGTCCCAATATACAAAACTTCAACTTCTTCAGATCGCCCTTCGCCTGTCGCACTGAATACAGGTCGGCCAACACTTCACAGGGATGGGCCTCTGAACTCAAAGCGTTGATAACTGGCCTCTCACTCACTTCCGCGAATTGAAGCAACCTCTCGTGGTTGCGGTCCCGGATGACATAGATATCGAACCAGTGATCCAGATAGCCGGCTAGATGCTCAACAGCCTCCTGAGTTTTCAACAGGTTGGGCAGCTCGATAGGTGTAATCCCCAAATCGAATAAGGCTTTGACAAAAGTTGCCCGCGTGCGCAGGCTGTTCCCTTCAAAGGAAAAACAGGCTGACAAATTGCTTTCCCATTCTATATTGTGGCTATGCGCAGTATCCGCAAGCTCGAAAATGTGAGTGATCTCGTCTGCAGTCAAATCATCAATTCTTATTACGCTTTTTTTCATTTCATTCACTCAGTTTCAGGATCACTTCTTCTACTTCTTCATCGCGGGCATTGGCGAAACCCCTTTCGTGGCTAACAACCACAAAGCCACATTTTTCCAACACTCGCAGCGAAGCCGCGTTATCGTGGACAGCCCGGGCATAAATGGGCCGTTCAGGTTGTTCATCCAGGAAAAATTTTAATGCCTGGGTGGCAATCCCCCTGCCCCAAATTTCCTTCCCAATCCAGTAGCTGACTTCAAGATCGCCAAACCAGCCATGACTCAGGATGTACCCTGCGACGCGCACATGGAACAGGATGGTTCTGATGACAATGGACTCATCGGCCATGATTTTGGCCCAATGCGCATTGAATGCTTCCCGGTCCGCAGGATTTTTCGCTGTAAAGGCAGCCATGTGATTGGCTTCCGTGTCAAGCTGATTTTGGAAGAATATCAGCAAGTCAGCACCTTCGACTCGACGCAGTTGGATTTTACTAATCATATGTATCCAATTGTTTTCAGTAGCGTTTTCGATGAATCACTCAATTCGTTAGAATAAACCATCCAGCAAGGATAGCGAAAATCAGTGCCACCCAAATCCACCTCAAGTTGGCAGGCATCGGGGGCGGACCAGCCTCTTCAGAGGGATCAAGTGCAACATAATAGACACGCTCACGCTTTTTGATCAAGTCATCGACATCATAATCGATATCCAGTGACGCCAGCCAATCTTTAAAATGAGTATCCCCACCAGTCTGGAACATATGCCTCGCGATCTCGGAAAACTCGTCTTTGTCTTGCACTCTGCGAGCCTGAGCGCTGAATACTTCATTGCCGAATTGGACTGCAACAGTGGGATCGGCGATGATATTTTTGTACCAATCCGTGTTTGCCCCCCACCCCGAACACACGTAGAGCTTATCATCAAGCTGTGCACAAGAGAGCATGGTATGTCGCGCCAAGTGGCTTTTGCACCCCCAGGTTGTCAAGAGCAACATTCGATTCCCGGCCAGCATGGGGTGACTCAGCAACGGGCCTAATCCCATACGCCACCACAGCAACGGGGTCTTGAAAAATAACCGATTCAATGTCCCCCTCCTGGGGTAGGTCATCGAACCGGTTGCTCGTTGCTGGAATCTCTCGGGGATATCAGATGTCATCGCCTAGCTCAAGTTCTTTGTTATCCATCACCCCAACCCTCTTAGCGAGCACATCTTGAGCAACTTTTTGGGCCCCATCCAGAGAATGCATCTGATATGTCCCGCACTGGTATTCATTAATCTCCGGGATGTCATCC
Source organism: uncultured Anaerolineales bacterium (assembly GCA_964622645.1). Lineage (GTDB taxonomy): Bacteria > Chloroflexota > Anaerolineae > Anaerolineales > UBA11858 > NIOZ-UU35. The sequence goes on along the minus strand of CAZUSV010000147.1, from coordinate 7,355 downwards.
TGGCTGCGTACCTTGAGGATATCTGCCATCGAAGATTCCCATGCCTCGGCAACTCTACTCTCCAGAGGCTCACCTATCAGACTCATGTAGAAGCCCGTGCGGCAGCCCATAGGAGAGATATCGATGATCTCCGTATCTTCGGAATTCAGGTGGTCGCGCATAAAACCGGCGAATAGATGCTCCAAGGTGTGGTTGGCATCTTCGGCGATTACCTCTTGATTGGGCACACAGAAGCGCAGGTCGTAAACCGAGATCACATCCCCCGACGGTGTACCCATCTTCTTGGCCAGCCTGACAGCCGGAGCAGTCATTTTGGTATGGTCTACTTTGAAACTGTCGAGAAGTGGCATATGCATTCCTTTGGAAATAATTCATTAGTCCCTGAAAAAAGGTCAATTTCACCGCAGAGACGCTGAGAGCGCGGAGATTTATAATGTGATTTTTGAGAAATTCGAAGAACCATTTGCCATTTGCTCAAGTTTTTGCATCTCTTTTACAAATTCCTGCTCTGCGTACTCTGTTTCTCCGCGTCCAAATTCTTCACTTTTCAATTGTAATCCAAATCAGCCAAATACAGGTTCCCAATCCTCCCCCCAGGCTTCTTTCCAGAACCAGGGCTTGTCCGAGTTCGACTTCAACGAGCCGCCTCGCCAGAGATCGTATTTAGGATCAGAATACTGGTTGAAATGCTCATCCAGGCGGGCGCTCAATTGCTCTTCGACATCAGAATAATCCGGCTCTCCCACCAGGTTGGTCTTTTCCCCCGGGTCGCACACCAAATCGTACAGCTCATTCTCGAAGGGATAACTTGCATTGCCAGCAAAGCGTTTCATATACAACCATTGGCGTGTCCTGATGGCGCGCACTTCTTCCTGTTCGATGAAGACAGCCTCAGCAAGCGCTTCTGCATCCCTGGTCAATGGATCGCCCTTCAAAAGTGGTGCGATGCTGCTGGATGGTGAGTTCTCATTCCCGCCAACGCCCCCCAATCCAACATACTCTAATATAGTCTCGAACAGGTCAATCTGACTGACCATCCTATCCGAGACTTGCAGAGGTGCGATATGGTTGGTTTGGCGGACGAGCAGTGGGATATGATAGGAGGGCCGGTGCGCATTGGCCGGGAACGTGGACTGCCCATGCCCCCAGTAGCCATTATGCCCTAGCGAGAAGCCGTGATCACAACTATAGATTACCAGCGTCTCTTCATCCAGGCCTTGCTGTTGCAAAGCTGCCAGGACTCGCCCAACACCATCATCGACCATCGACATTTGCGAGTAGTAATTGCGTAAAGAGGTCAAGTCATTTGGAATCCGCAAATGGGCGGTGTAATCGATGCTACCGCCACTTTCATGGTGGCGCATGAACGAGCGCAGCACCGCCGCTTTGCTGAGCCCCTCGCGCGGGACAGTGCGCATCGCGACATCATCGTATAAAGACGCAAAACGGTTCTTGGCCGGCCCCCAGATCGAGGGCCAGTGTCCGTAGGGTGCGTTGTAGGGCAGGTATAGGAAAAAGGGCTGTTCAGAATTTGGATCGTGCGCCCGGATATACTCGATGGCTTTCTCGGTAAAAAAATCCACCGTGTGCCCTGGATAAACATACTGCTCCCCATTTTCGATGATGGTATTGTTCCAGAAACTCTTGGTATGCCCCAGTGGGAAGGTGATCCAATGGTCAAAGCCGTTTTGGGCATTATCTGGCACACCCAGATGGTATTTGCCGATCAAGGCGGTTCTATACCCCTGGTCCTTTAGGATCTCCGGCAAGGTATCGAATTCGGCGATGCTATTCCAATCCTCTGGCCAGCGATCCATGACGCGGTCGTCCAGCCAGGTATGCACGCCATGCTGCGAGGGCATCAGACCGGTAAATAGCGAGGCCCGGCAAGGCGAGCACATTGCGTTGACACAGTAGGCGTTATTGAACTGCATCCCCTGTTGAGCCAGAAGATCCAGGTTTGGGGTGTGGATTTCGTCATTGCCGTAGGCGCCCAGCATATCTGTGGGGTGATTGTCGCTCAGGATCAAGAGAATATTTGGACTCTGCTTGGGCATAGAACCTCCTCGAAAAAGCGCGCCACCCCAAAGGGGATGTTCGAGACTCCCTTTGGGGTGGTCGTAGATCCCTAAGTTTGCTCCTATGGAGTGAAGAAGATGAAGTCAATATTCCCAGGCGATTGGCCATAGGCGGTCAGTCGTTCAGCAATTTCAGCATGGTGCTGCATGCCATGGATGACAATATGCTGCAAGATTTGCCAGCAGCCGAAGGTGAACTCGGTACCATCGGCGCGCGCCAGAGTGACATTTTCCTTGATGGCGTCCTCGCTCAACGAACCCAAGAATTCATCCCAGGCAGATTGCTCGCTCTCGAAGCCAGTTTCCAGGGCAGCCAGAACAGGGTATTTCTTGCGGCTAAGAGGTCTTTGTTGGGATCCGCTAAACAGACCCACTCGCCAGCCGTTATCCGCCCGCAAGAGATGGAACAACTTCTCATGGATCGAGCCGCTGCCATCTTCGGGCTGGAAGAAATATTCTTCACTTTCGAGTTTTGCTGCCGATTGCATGATTTGTCTGGTGGTATGCCAGTGATAGGCAAACAAGGTGGCGAACTGTTTTTTGATGAACATAACAAACCCCTCTCAGGTGCGCAGATAACTGGCTCCGTTGATATCGATGATCGCGCCGGTAGAGAACTTGGATTCTTCCGCCGCCAACCATAGGACCGCATAGGCCACTTCTTCAGGATAGGCCACCCGACCAAATGGGCTTTGATTGCGGATACCATCCCCTTCCGGGCCGGACAAAGTTTTTGTAGCCATTTCCGTCTCGACAAATCCTGGCGCTACGACACCGACATAGATCTTGTGTTTGATGAGCTTTTGCGCCAGCGACTGGCTCATGGCGTTCAGTCCGGCTTTGCTGGCACCATAGGCCGGCTGTTCTGGCTCGCCTCGAAAGGCACCCCGCGAAGACACGTTGACGATGCGCCCGCCGCCATTTTCCATCATATGCTGGACAGCCCAGTACATCACATTGGCTGGCCCGACCAGGTTAATGTCCAATATGCTCTTGAAGGCAGCTTGCCATTCCTGGTAATCGACCGCATCGATGGGGTGGCGCTGGGAGATCCCAGCGTTGTTGATGACGATATCGATACTCCCAAATTGCTCGAGGACTTCAGCGAACATCCGCTTTACAGCCTCGGGTTGTGATACATCAGCCTGGGTAAGGATATGCCCATCACCTGGCAACAACTCCAATGTTTCCTGCGCGGCTGCCTGATTGCTGCGATAATTGATGGCGATCTTGGCACCAAGCTCAGCAAACGCCTGGGAACATGCTTTACCAATTCCACGAGAGCCACCAGTAATCAAAACGCGTTTTCCTGTAAATTTCATCGTTTCTCCTTATATCCTGATTCGACAATGTCAACTTCGCGAGAATTTCCGAAAATAGGGGGGGCGGGGGTGCTCAGCACCCTCGCCCCCCCTATTTTCGGGCTTCTCATCTGAAAGTTGGCATTGTGAAGCGAATATTGATATTTATAAAAAATACGCCTGAAATCTTCTGGCTTAATGTCATATACCAGGTAGACACCGGCGACAAGCTCCTCGGGCTGGAAGATATCCCGCAACCAATTATAGCGACTCGGATGTTCCACAATGCCCACCAGATTGTTGGGGGATACCAGGAGCCTCCCTGGCAAAGGTTTAGGGGGCTCTTCATTAACGTCCGGGTTCTCTTTCAAATATTGATCTCGCAGGAACTCTGCCTGCTGCCAGTCCAAATTGGAATCCACCAGATATTTATAGGCATCTTTTTTATCCCAAACCAACTCATTAAAGTAGGGGATGTAATGAGGATAAGCAGCTAAGACGGAACCAACCATATACAATGATAAAATCCCGATACCGAGTTTGGTGCTCAGAGAAAATTGCCGCCAGTTCCTGACCAAACTGCCACAAAAAACATATAACAATGGGTATATGACTAAATAGAACCTGATCCCAATCTGAGCCCGAAAGACGAAATTGAAATACCAAAAGAAAAACAACAAGGGGACAAACAGAACGACTTCATTAGCAAAGGAATCATGCTGCCGGAATTTTAACAGGTAGACCGCAATAGCAGCAAAAACAATCAGTTGGGTTCCAATGGGCATCTTAAAGAGTGACGCAACAACGTAATAGCCCTTGAAGTTTTCACCGCGACGTAATTCGCCCAGCATGTAAAGACGGCCATAGCCAATCCCTGTACGCTCTCTAGATTGCACCCAATCAAGCCCATCCAAAAATGGGTATGGTGTGGGGATGGGCAAAAATCCCAGCTGGGAAAATTTTTCCTGGATAGTTTGAAATAAATTTGAACGAAAGACATAGTCTTCCAGTGGCGTGAAAGTATTGTTGAAAAGAAAGCCGATGTTGATCATCAATATGCTAATCAGGAGAAAAAATGACGCATACCCAAGACCAATTAAGATTTTTCGCCTTACCTGTCGATAATCTCTATCACGAATAATATTACGCCAAGTGGGCGCATCTACGACTAGCAAAATCAATATCAAAATGGGATACAAATAAGCGCTGGTATATTTCGCTAACTGGCTCACTCCCAGCACCACGGCGCTCAAGGTGGCATATTTCCAGGTGCGATGCTTGAGAAACAACCAGAATGTGTAAAGCGTAAAGGCGACCATTCCTGTGGCGTAAATATCGGTCGTCATCAAGCGCGAATGAGCGATGATATTGGGGTCAAATATATACAACAACAGAGCTAAAAATCCGGGCAAAACTCCATAGAGAGATCGACTCCAATGAAATACCAGGTAAGCAACCCCGACAGAAAACAGGATGGTCAGCAGCCTCCCGGTCTGCTCTTTCTGTAAATAAAGGTTGAGTGTACCCTCAGGGATAAAGGGAGCCAGTTTTGCCGGGATTGCGTTTAATGCGGAGAAAGGCATTTTGCTATCATCAAAACGATCAGATTCCCCATTCAGAATGTTCATTCCGTAGCGATAATGTTTCTCCTCGTCTGTGGTAAAGGTTTTGAAACGAATACTGCCCACATTGAGCAAGAAATAAAAGATCAGAAATCCAAATAATATCCCTGTGGATAACCTATTCATTTTTTGCGGCTTATGATGCTTATTTATCACTGAACCTCCTCTAAAATGGTTCATACCAGTCCCAACCACGTTGGTCTTCAGCAATTTTTTGCAAGTCGACGATCGGGGGGAGGCTTCTGCGCCAAAGCCAGTCCACAATTAAGTGGCTGAAAAGCGATCTACTCTGATCTACATTTAGTATAAATCTCCCCCAATCTCGCAATATCCTGGAGAGCTTCAATCTCAACTGATTACGAGATGGATAATCATTTTCTTTGGAAGGCAAAACCAGCTTGTAAGCAGGATATTTGCTCAGGTATCTGAGAAGTTTAGAAATCGAGGGCCAGGTGGCATCATCGTAAACGATCATACCACCTACCCTGAGCATGCGGTTCAGATAGAAGAAATCGATCAACGAGTGATCAAAAGTATGCCATCCATCAATAAAGGCAAAATCAGAGCATTGATTTTGCTCTAACAATTTGGGCAAGGCTATTTCCGAGGGCTCCTCATGTAGCAGGAAATTGCTTATCCCATGAGCATGCAAATTGCGGATGCCAATCGTGTCCCAGTCGCTGGTTTGTTTAGGATCGATAATGGTATGGAAAGGATTTTCAAATTGAGCAGTTGCATCGCAAATGTAAAGAGACGAAACTCCAAGAGCGCATCCGATTTCGATTGTCTTTCGGTACTGGTTTTCGCGGATAATATTCCACAGAAATTCGCCTTCATAATGCGAGATGGATGTCTTCCGATAATCGTATCTGGTTGTCTCTAATGGTATGAGCGAATCAGAAAATCTTGGATAATCATGAGGCATAAATCTTCTCCTCAGCGATATATTCAGCCAAGTCAATCATAAAGCAAAAAATAGAACATAAACCAAATAATTTTTGTTGATCGATTCAACACATAGATTATGTTCCAAGTCAACGGTAGCGCAATAACAGCATTATAAACCGTCTTACCATCCCATAATTGTGGAAATCCCACTGCCAACCAAAATAGCCAGACCAATACATAGAGCGCCAGCATTACAAAATTGATGCGCTTAAGTTTGAATACGTTCTGAGCAAAACCAGTTAAAAGGATCAACCCAACCCCAACCTGAAGCAAAAGCTCCCTCAATTCTGCTGCCGGCATCCTCCAAGGAAGCAGATAAAATGACCACTTGTAGAGTGCCTCGTAACTGAACAGAAATGAGAGACTGCTTACCAGAGCGATAGAAATCGTATCCAGGTCCGACGAAGATTGGAGTTTCGTGACCGCCCTTAGCAGCAAGATGGCAACCATTACCAGTGTTGTCGCATCAACGTAGTTCAGCCATTCAATGTAGAGATTGCCACTGCCTAGCTCGAATAGCGCCACGCAAAATATACTGATGGCTATTATCGCTGATAACAGACTGAATGGTTTTTGAGCGAATACACGGGTGAATTTATGTAGATTTGTTCTCATCTTAAGTCAAAAAATCGGAACGCGGATTACGCAGATTGACGCAGATTCAAACCAATTGATTTCTTATTTTTAACGCTAATTCAAGTCTGCCAGTGGAGAATGAATCTATTCCAAACTCAAGTCCCAATTGGATCTGTTCTTGGGTATCTAAATTTGAACCATACACGATATATCCTCTTTGATGCAGCTGACCAACAAAATCAGGAGTAACCAAGGATAAATGCAAATGAATAACATTGATCCCCAATAACTCAGCCCAGTCATAAATGTGTTTTTGAGCCAGGCGAACCGGCATCCAGTCTGGAGGTGCGTAGAAAAATGTCCCGGTTCGCAGCGATGGATTGATCTTCTTGGCATGCACTAATAGCGGATAATGCGCAGTGGTCAATTCGACATCGTTGGACAGATCAAATTTATCAACTTCCGTAATAACCCTTTGCAGGAATTCCAAACTCGAATCTTTCAGATCAATTTCAAATCTGATTCTTCCTTGACAACAATCCAGAACTTCACTCAGAGTTGGTTTTTTCTCGTTTGCGAATTGTCTCCCAAACCAGCTCCCTGAGTCCAGAGCCTTTAGCTCAGCTAGCGAATGATCACTCACAATTCCACTTCCATTATCAGTGTGGCCTAAGTTATACAGATGATGAACCACAAGCTGCTTATCCGTAGTGAAGTGAACATCGAATTCGATGCCATCAGCACCTTTTGATATCGCACTTTCAAAAGCTGGTATTGCCCTCTGTGCCTATAATAGTGAGACAACCGAGTCCAATAATTTAGTGTCGAGG
>CAZUSV010000146.1:0-16587 GCA_964622645.1 uncultured Anaerolineales bacterium | reverse complement strand
CAGCCACGATCCTTTGGCTACCGCTGCTGTCCCGCCTTAAGTGGATAGCCATATAGATCAAGGGGGAAACAATTTGTGTTTCTTAGAGTACAGTGCTTTTAGAACTCCTTCTCGGGATAATTAGATTCAGATTGAACCCCAGATTATTTTCGTCTATACTAAAATAAGCTCATGTATGCAATTGATGTGCAAGGGAAAGAGCATCATCAACCCAATTCTAAAAAACCGGCTAATTGGAAGGAGAATTTATGAGCCTGGATGAAGCAAAGTTGAAAAATGTTTTGAATAACCTGGTCGAACAAGTGAAAAAAGGGGAGTGCATTCTCTTTTTGGGCGCAAGTGTTCATGCGCCTCCTCCTAAAGATAGCAAATATGATTACCCTGAAGAGCTTAGACCTCTTCAGCATAATAAAATTGCGAAAAAACTCGCTGAGGCATGTGACTTCAAAAAGGTGTTGCCAAATGAATCCGAGTTAGATCTGCAACGTGTTTCTCTCTGTTATCAACTCACCAAGGGTTTTGGTCGCAGCAAGCTAGTAAACTTTCTTCAAAAACATGTTCAGGAAGGCAAAAAATCCTCTCCGGCCTTAGAAATGCTGGCAGCCATGCCTTTTAGAATTGTGATAACTACGAATTACGACCGATTATTTGAGCAGGCACTCACCAAACATGACAAGGACCCTCACAAATTCGTTTACGAGCCCGAACCATCTGAGAACAGGGCAACACCAGATTTGAAAACTGAACCAACAAAAGAACGCCCAATGCTCTTCAAAATGCATGGCGACCTTGACAATCGCGAATCTATCGTTGTGACCGACGAAGATTATATAAATTTTGTACAACGCATGTCGGATAAGGGAAATCTGCACCCGGTACCACATACCATTCAGTACCGAATGAGGAAATGGCCAATTCTCTTTATTGGGTACAGTCTACGCGATTATAATTTGCGTTTACTATTCCGAACTTTGCGATGGAAGATCGACCCCGCAAATTTTCCAGAATCTTTCTCTATCGATTATCGGCCCGACCCACTCATCTTGCAGGTTTGGCAAAATGAACGACGCTTCGTAACATTTTTAACTGAGAACCTCTGGACGTTCGTGCCGCTATTGTATGAGGCCGTAATCGGTGAGGAGTGTCCGACATGATTGAAAAGAATCCAAATGTCCCTCTTCCTGATGCTCCATACCCTGGCATTGACCCCTTCACGTATTCCGATCGTGATATCTTTTTTGCACGGGAGGAGGAAAGCAGAGCACTCATTCGATTTGTCGTGATTCATCGTGGGGTTTTGTTTTACGCTGATTCCGGCACCGGAAAATCATCCTTGATCAATGCCGGTTTAATACACGCTGCTATCGTGGAAGGTTTTCAGCCGGAGAAGCTAAGGGTACAGCCGCGTAAGGGCGAAGAGATTGTTGTGGAGCGGTTGTCGCAGCATAGTCACCCCGGACCACCATATTTACCATCAATTTTCGCCGCTGATGAAAACGATGATGATATTGTGCTATCGGTTTCATCGTTCCTGGAGATCGTAAAAAATAAATCTCAAGAAACCTATCCTTTACTCATATTCGATCAATTCGAAGAGTGGTTTACTTTGTTCGAGGAAGGCGCCAGGGGTTTACAGGCCGATTATGCAAAGATCGCACAAGAAAGTATTCGAGATGCCATCTTATCCATTTTGTGGGATTCTCAGCTTTCGGTAAAGCTGTTACTAGTTTTACGTGAGGATTATCTGGCAAAACTGACACCATTTTTTAGCCGCTACCCTGATTTACCAGATCAATACTTGAGGCTAGCGCCATTGAAAGGCGAGCAGATAGAGCGAATTATTCGCGGCCCATATGATGAATATCCGCAGGTTTACCCAAACGAAATTCCAGTATCAATGGCACACAAGATACGCACACAATTCGAGGACCGCAGCGGCGGTGACCATGTGAGCTTGAGTGAAGTACAGATTGTCTGCCGTACCCTCTATGAGGCGGAAAAGGTTGGAGACCAGCTAGAAAAGTATTTTGACGATTTGGGAGGAGTGCAAGGCATCCTTGAAATATACCTGGAGAAAGCCCTGGAAACACTACCTGAAAACCAGAAGGATTTGTCAATCACCTTGCTCAGCCGAATGGTGACCCCTGTAGGCACTCGCAATGTCATATCCCAGGACGATTTGATATCTCTCGTAATCAATGAGGAGAAAATCACGCATCGGAATTTGATAAAGGAAACTCTAGATAACCTTGAGAAGGAAACAAAACTCGTTCGGCGCGAGCGACGCCGTGAGGTGTATTACTACGAAATTGTCAGTGAGTTTCTTGTTGAGTGGATTCAGCGAAAAAATCGAGATCGAAAAGAAAAGAAAAAAATCGAACTGTTGAAGTATGAAAAAGAAGAAGCACAACGAGGCCTGGAAACTGCTAGGGGCGTGACAATTTCTTATATGTCTCTGAGAAGATTCATCGGTCTGCTGGCAATAGCGTTTCCATTTGTTTTAACATTTGGGGGTTCAATATTCAACATCCCCACACAAAGTTCGTTATTCGGTTATTACTATACAAGCATGCGTGATATTTACGTAGTAATGTACGCTATGATTGGTGTACTTCTATATTTTTATAGGGGATATGAAACGGCAGACAATATAGCCAGTAACCTGGGAGCAGTATCAGCCTTTGGTGTTGCAATATTTCCGACTACTGCTGAAGGATCTGCGGCCGATTCTATTAACTATGTCCATTTAGCGTTCCTTACGTTGTTTTATTTTGCGAACATTTACCTTATTGCCATCTCGTTCACAAAAACAGGTTCTTCTGCATTTGTCTCTACCAGAAGATTACAGCGCAATATAATATACCGGGCATGTGGATATACAATGATGATCTCTTTAGTCATTTTAGCCATCATTTCATTCTTACCTGGAGAAATAGTTTCAGCTTTTGAGCTTTTCATGACTAATTATTGGTTAGAAGCAATGCTCTTTATGGCAATGGGTGTAGCGTGGTTTACAAAGGGTCAGGCAATTCTAAAGGATGGGATTTACTATCCAGAATAACGATTGTGTGATGATGGCTTACCGCCCTCTGCTTCAAATAAGTGGGATTGCGTTGATTGTTTACGCCATTGTAACAATAACAATCTCTCCAATGGTGATTTTTGCTGTCCTGGGGCTGGCGGTTTCCATCATTCTGATTACATTCTCATACCGTTTGACCCTGCTCCTGGCGAAGATTGGGGCTTGGATCGGCAGTGCGTGGAAAATGGATGACTGAGGGACGAGTACAAAAACTAAATCTGAAACTCCCCATCCTTATACAGCAATTCCCCATCGACGCGGATCTCGCTGTCTTCCTTGACGTCGCAGATGAAATCCCAGTGGATGCTGGATTTGTTGGTGCTGCCGGTTTCGGGGTAGCCTGCGCCGACGGCCATGTGGAAGGTGCCGCCGATCTTCTCGTCGAAGAGGATGCTCTTGGTGAACTGCTGGATGCCGTAATTCGTGCCAATGGCGAACTCGCCTAAGTATTTAGCACCCTCGTCGGATTCGAGTTGGGAGAGCAGATACTCTTCATTTTTCTTGGCACTGGCCTTGACCACTTTACCATCCTTGAACTCCAGTCGGACACCCTCGACCTCGCGCCCGCTGCGAATGGCAGGGTAGGTGAAGTTCACCCAGCCGTTGGCGGAATCTTCGACCGGGCCGGTGAAGATCTCGCCACTGGGCATATTCTTCTCGCCATCCGAGTTGATGAAAGTGCGTCCCTCGATGGACAGGGTCAGGTCGGCGTTGGGGCTTTTGACAGTGACCATTTTCTTGCCCACCAACCAGTCGATGATCTTCTGCTGCTCGTCGTGGATGCGCTGCCACTCGGCGATGGGGTCTTCCTTGTCGCAGAAAGTGGCTGCGTAGACGAAATCTTCGTAATCACGCAGGCTCATGTCAGCTTCCTGGGCGTAGGCCGGACAGGGAAATTGGGTGCCCACCCAGCGCAGCTCTTTGGCTGCTGAGCGGCGCATGTAGGTCTCGGTGAGATCGCGGTGGGCGATGGCGCGCATGCGCTCCTTCTCGGGGTCGATGCCAGTCAGGGCGCGGGTGTTGGATGTGGCTCGGATGGACATGAGCACGTCAGCATCGTCGTAGAGCATCTTGTTGACCGGGGATACCCAATTGAGCTGCGCCTCGCTGGCCTCGGCCATGAAGGCTTCATCGAGATCATCGCTGGAGAGATGCACAGATGGGTTGCCACCTGCTTTGACCACGTGCCGTACGACCTCTGCAACCAGCGGTTCGGCAATCATATCGCCGCGCACCAGTACCCAATCAGATGGTTTGATCTTTACAGAATAGTTGACTAAGAGATCTGCTAATTTGACTAATCGGGGGTCGGGCATATGTTACTCCTATGGGGAAGTTGCGAAAAGATAATCGCAGAGTGCGCGGAGAGTGCAGAGAGGCGATTATACCATCGGTAAGTTTTTGCTGAGAAAGGGGAGTGTGCCGCAAAAATGTCGCTTAAGGTATAGAAAAAACCGCTCTGAGCGCTTCTCCACAGTATTGTTGTCATTGCGCGGGAGCGTCTCTTTGCGACCAAGGAATAACTTATCAGGGATTCCTCTTCGCCCTGCACAGAACGCAGGGCTCATCGGAATGACAAATCTCGGAAGGTATTTGCTGAGACCACCGACACTTTTGCGCTATACTCACTGCTCTGAGCGCTTCTCCACAGTATTGTTGTCATGCCGCGGGAGCGTCTTTTTGCGACCAAGGAATCCCCCAGGCGCAACTTATCAGGGATTCCTCTTCACCCTGCAAAGAACGCAGGGCTCATCGGAATGACAAATCTCGGAAGGATTTTGCCAAGGCCAGCGACACTTTTGCGCTATACTCGTTTAGGGGTCACTTACTGCCTTTCGTAACTTCATAGGGTATACTATCCCCCGCATATTGGTGTTCAATTGTTTAATGGAGATCTTGATGCTATGAGTAATCGAAGTGAACATCTTGCTAAGCGACTGCGTAGTTCGGCCGAGAAATCCCGGGAATTCTTCGAAGCGCTAACTCCCGATCAGTGGGACCAACAGATCTACACAGAGGGCGCTTCCTGGACGATCCGGCAGATTATGGCGCATTTCGTAATGGCTGAAAGCAGCATGCTGCGCCTGGTAAACAATATCGTCGAGACTGGTGAGGGAGCCCCTGAAGATTTCGACCTGGATTCCTATAACGAATACAACGCTGGTAAGCTCGAAGATGTCCCCCCTACCGAGCTCATGGAAAAGTTCGTTACAGCCAGAGAGAACACGATTCAGAAGGTATCCCAGTTCACTGATGATGATCTCGAGAAAACCGGCCGTCACCCCTGGTTAGGGATCGCCCGTATAGAAGATATCATCAAGCTGATGTATCGCCACAACCAGATCCACCAGCGCGAAATCCGTGAAATGTTGGCACGTTAGCACGTTTAACGTTTGAACGTTTCAACGTGCCAACTTGCTAACTTGCCAACTTGCCAATATTTTATATGACTAGTTTTCGAAATCTTCTGCGTAAATCCCACCCATTGCTCTTACTCGATGCCGCTCTGCTATATACCCTTGGAGTTGGCATAGCTCGTTACCTGGGCGCGTATATTGACACCAATGCCTTCGCTTTGGGTTTGGTCTGGGTGTTGAGTCTGCAACTCAGCGTGCATTATTTATATGCCTATTTCGCTGAAATTCAAGAAACAATTCCAGAAAGTCACTCAGGTGAGCAGCGTTTGGTGCGGGATCTCCCCCTTTGGATTGGTGTAACTGCGCTGACGCTAACGACCTCCTTCACTGTCGTGCTGATGCGCTCTGAGTCCGCTTCGGGTGGCGCCTTCATCGTGATGGCTTTGATCGCTCTGGGTGCTTTCGCCTCGGCGCTGCCACCTCTGCGATTGGCAGATACGATATACCGCGGCCTGGTACCCTCGATATTACTGGCGAATTTCGTCCCTGCCCTGGCCTTTATGCTTCAAGGGGATAACCTCCATCCTCTGCTATCGATGAGTACTTTCCCATTGACCCTGCTGCATTATGCCATGTTGCTGGTTTTCGAGTTCCGGGTTTATGGTCAAGATCTGAAATATGAACGTCCGATGCTCTTGGTCCGCCTGGGCTGGCAGCGCGGCATGGGCTTGATCAACTTGCTGGTGCTCTCGTCGTTCCTCCTGTTTGGTGTTGCTCTACTACTCGGTTTGCCTAACGATATCGCTTTGCCAGTCTTTCTAGCCCTGCCGTTGGGCCTCTTCCTGATCTGGTATCTGACGCGCATCGCCGCGGGTGCCAAACCCCACTGGCGCGCCCTCAACCTCACCGCTATCCTGACCTATGGCCTGACCGTCTACCTGCTGACCTTTTCGTTTTGGACTCATTAGCCTAAACATTGTAGATTCGAATTCGATGAACAAACCTAACCACGAAGGACACCAAGAATCACAAAGGTATATAAATAAGAACCTTAGTGCTCCGGCCAGGCCCGCATAGCGTTGTGTCCTTCGTGGTTGACTAACAGTTCATCAATTAAGGCGGACTCAGAATCCCTCTAACTTCCAACATTCAACCTCCAACTTCCAACCTCCACCCTCCACCCATGCCTGAATTCCTGACCCTGCTCCCCCCCGCCGATGCACTGAAAAAACTGCTCGATCACCTTCAAGCTGACCCTATTCCCGAGCAGGTTGAAACGGAACGTGCTTTAGGGCGGGTGCTGGTATCCCCAGTGACTGCCCCGCATCCTTTGCCTGAATTTCCACGCACCACTGTGGATGGCTATGCAGTGAAAGCAGCGGACACCTTCGGGGCCAGCGAGAGTCTGCCTGTCTACCTCGAGTTGGATGGTGAAGTGCCCATGGGTGCCGTGCCCGCGATGAGCCTCAAGGCTGGGAAGTGCGTGCTGATCCACACTGGCGGTATGCTGCCGCAAGGCTCCGACGCCGTGGTGATGCTGGAGTACACTCAGCAAGCCCGACCCGGGCAAATCGAAATTCTGCGTGCTGTTGCCGTCGGCGAAAATGTCATCGAGGTTGGCGAGGATGTCAAAGCGGGCCAGGAAGTCATCCCCGCGGGCACACGCCTGCGACCGGCGGAGATCGGCGGCTTGATGGCCCTGGGATTCACCCAAGTATCGGTAGCGCGTAAGCCCAAAGTGGGCATCCTCTCCAGCGGTGATGAAGTCATCCATCCCAGCCAAAAACCAACTCCCGGCCAGGTGCGTGACATCAACGCCTATACATTGAGTACCGCAGTAGAAAATGCAGGGGGTAGTACGGTCCAATATGGCATTATCCCCGATACCTACCCAGAGATGTACGCTGCAGCAGAGCGCGCCAAAGCTGAATGCGAACTGGTGGTGGTCACCGCCGGATCATCAGCCAGCACGCGTGACCTGACTTCGCAGATACTCGACGAACTTGGCCAGCCTGGCGTTTTGGTGCATGGCGTCAACACCCGACCGGGGAAGCCGACCATCCTGGCGGTTTGCGATGGTGTGCCGATGATCGGTTTGCCGGGTAACCCGGTTAGCGCCCTGGTCAATACGCATATCTTTGTCGTCCCGGTTGTTAAAGCCCTTATGGGTGAGCGGGTCAGCCGGCCACAGGCGCGCATTCAAGCCAGGCTGACCATCAATTTGCCTTCTCAGGCGGGGCGTGAAGATTGGGTGCCAGTGAAATTGATCAAGCCCTCACCCACCCCCCCGCCCCCCTCCCTCTCCCAACCTTGGGAGGGGGAGGGCTGGCTCGCCGAGCCCATCTTCGGTAAGAGCAACCTGATCTTCACTCTCTCCCGCGCCGACGGTTTGCTCAAGATCCCTGCTGATGCGACCGGTCTTTCGGCTGGGGAGTTGGCAGAAATATATTTGATGTGATGCTGAAAGCAGACCGAAGACCGCGGACGGAAGACCGGAGCATTGCCAGCTAGTTGGCCTTGCGGTCAACCGTCCCCGGTCGTCCGTTAATGGTATGGAAACATTCATCCTGACAATCCTTCCCGGTGAATATGCCATTTGCCAGCTTCCCCCGGAAGTTGCCATCCCTGGTTGGGTGCAGGGCAAGGACCTCCTGGCGATGATTCGCACGGCTGATGAACTCACAATCGTTTGTGAGGCGGCAAACATCCCAACAGATGTGCGTAGCGAGCCAGGCTGGCGCGCCCTCAAAGTTGCCGGGCCATTGGATTTCGCTATGGTTGGTGTGCTGGCGAGCTTGTCGAACACGTTAGCACAGGCCAGTGTCAGTATCTTCGCCCTTTCGACGTACGACACGGATTACCTGCTGGTCAAAGAAGCCCAGCTTGAAATCGCCATCCAGGCATTAGCAAGGGCCGGTCACAAAATCAATCCTGTATGAAGACAAATATTCTGGCTTTTGGGTTTGTCCTGGTTTTGATATCTGCCTGTACCTTGAAAGCTCCCTCCTCGAAAAAGCAGGACGCGCTGACTCCCTTTGGGGTGAATCCCACCCTCGAGGAAACAGCTACCCTCACAGAGCCGGCGCGCACAGCCACTCAAACTGTGTCGCCCACCTCAACGCTGACACCCACCCCCTCATCCACACCAACCCAGATTTATACACCCACAGCCACCTTGGTTTACAACTCCCCGGGCGAGTTGATCGCCCCCATTCTGCTCTATTACCGTGTGGCTGAAAGCGATTCGCCCAGCCGCTATTATGTCTCTCCAGAAGATTTCCGGGCGCAGATGGTCTATCTCAGGGAACAGGGATTCAACCCTATCACCATCTCTGAGTTCACCCTGGTGCTGATCAACGGAGGTGAATTGCCTGCCCGGCCGATTGTGATCACCTTCGACGACGGGGATGCCAGTATCTACGAGAATGCCTTTCCCATCATGCAGGAGATGGGCTATGTGGGTGTGGTCTATTTGACGGGCAACCGCCTGTACTCGGAAGGCTTTCTTTCGCCAGAACAAATTTCCGAGATGACGGCCCTGGGATGGCAGGTCGGCAGCCAGGGGATGACTCACCAGGACCTGACCACCCTGCCGGACGAGAACCTGCGGGAGGAATTGCTGCAATCGCGCCTCGATCTTGAAGCGGCCTTAGAAGTCAGGGTGACCACATTTGCCTATCCTTTTGGTGCCATGGATGGGGGGATTGCCGATAAGCTGCAGGAGTTTGGCTATTACAGTGCTGTTGGGCTAGGGGAATCTTCGAAACACACCTGGGGGTCGATCTATTATCTCAATCGCATAGAGGTCCAGGGGACGTTTGCGATCGATGACTTTGCGGCGCGTCTGCCGTGATCTTCAGCGATGCTGCTTCAGCTTGCATTCCAATCGATGGTTTTGCGAAGATCGCTTTCTGATGTAGGCTCGATATGCATTTGAACAGGGATGACTTCAAGAGCGACAACCGCTCGATGAGCGTTGACTCCGGGATGTCTACTGCCTGGCTTTTGATCTACAGGATCCGTTGATTTTACCTTACCGCGCAATTGCCAGGTACCGGCGGTCAGAACGACTTCTTCCTGATGTTCGAGATTGAACAAGTGATCAGATGTAATTGGAACTTCAATAAAAATCTGCAGTTCACAAATTTTGAGAGATACGAGCGATGCCTGCAAACCAGCCGGCCCCGATGTTGCTAAGGTGCAAGCTGGTTTGGCAGCCATCATTTTGAGAGCTTGAGCTCGAAGTTTGTCAAGCATAGGATTATGCTTCTAATCTGTGTTGCGATTTGTCAGACCATATACTTTTTTCAATATCAGCGCGGTTTTTATCGCCAAATCATTGTTTGCGCACACGGGATAATTACATCGGCTGAGAGCGTGTTGTTTTTTGACATGATCCAAGCGTAACACGCTCTTTACCTTTTGGCTTTTATTTATTCACCAATTCCAATACCAAGACTGCTGTTTCTTTTCCAGCGTATATGTACCGTTAAATAAAGCATTGCATGCCAGCCGACCATTTGGCCCATCATTAGGGTTGAATAAATGATCCTCGGGCCTATACAAATTATTACCACCAGAACCCCCGGGACTGGTATAAGAGATTCCCAATTTACCTTCATCGTACAATTCTTTTTGCTCTTTCGTCAAGTTGAAGTAAAGCATACTCCCTGATGGGCCATCTGTTAGGCCATTGGAATTTTCTTTCCCCCATTCAATATCAACGGCCTGAAAAACATCCTTATCGCGAACGAGCTCTGAGTTTAATGTCATCTTCAGCGTTGTAACTTCGGAATTAGGTACAAACACGCCCGTATTTCCCAGCCAGACATCGTTACGTTCACTACTGATATCAAATTCTGAAGATACATCCTCTTCCTCTTCTGGATCCGGACATCGGCTACAAACCAAATAACCGTATTCATCTTTTACGGGACAAAAGCCTTCTGGGCACTCTTCTTGTGCCAGGGCGCTGTCGCAGGGACGCAGCAATAACCCCGTCGTTGCAACGAACAATAATAGGGAAATTAAGGCGAGCTTTTTTCGAGTGCGATTCAACATGCTGATCCTCCATTTTTGGGTGCCCACAAATCAACCCGTATCGCTGATCTGCTAGCATACTCTCCGATATTCGCTTGTAGGTTAGCGTAATCCATATCGGAGTTGAATAGTGTGCCAAGCATACAACGCCTGCGAAATGCTGGCATCGCTCAAACGCGGTATTCGATGGGGTATTGTTTTGAGGGAGATTAGTACCTTAGAATTTCAATTCTTGCACAAAAAGCAGGAAAATTATCCACGAAGATCACGAAGTTTTTTCCTTGTTTTTTCCCCTTCGTGTTCTTCGTGAACTCGCCGAAGGCGCGCAAAGCGTTCGTGGATTCATCATGCACGGTCACGCCAACGGCGGGCCTCGCCACAGGCGCGCCTTCGGCGGGCCGATCGGCCTAAGCGTATTATTCAATGACTTTGCGGAGTATCGCGCAAAAGTGTCGGTAAGGAATAAAAAAACCGCTCTGAGCGATTCTTCACGGCATGGTTGTCATTCCGCGGGAGCGTCTTTTTGCGATCAAGGAATCCCCCATGCGTCCCTTATCAGGGATTATCAGGGATTCCTCTTCACCCTGCAAAGAACGCAGGGCTCATCGGAATGACAAATCTACTAAGAAACTTACTAGTATCATTGCGAACTGCTGCGCATCGTTACACTCAGTGTAAACTCCACACAGTGGAGTGCGGCAATCTCCTACATGGCAAGTAGGAGATTGCTTCACTTCGTAAACTCCGTTCGCAATGACATCATAAACTATGGCATTCCTGGCGCAGGCTGCATATGCGCCGAGTATTCGAAGGTTTCAGGGGCATTGGTCAAGTTGACCCAATTTTGCCCATCATCAGCATCCGTGATATAGACTTCGAGATCTCCATCTCGGTACGTAGTATGGATTATATGCTGACCATCAGGCGACCAACTCGGGAAGCTCTCATCGGATGGATCGGTGGTCAGCGCAGTTTGTTCGGCACCATCGGCGTTCATCACGTAGATATTACGATCCCCATCTCGATCTGAGCAAAAGGCAATTTGTGAGGCATCCGGGGAGAAGCTGGGACAAGCGTCTGATGATGGATTGTTGGTCAAGTTCGTCTGGTCTGTACCGTCAGTATTCATCACATAAACTTCACTATTGTCATCACGTTTAGATGTGAAGGCGATCTTTTCTCCATCCGAAGACCAACCCTCGGCACAAAAATCATCGGCCGGATCGGTGGTCAACTGTACCACATCGGTGCCATCAGCCATCATGGTGAACACATCCATGTTGCCTGAACGATCCGAGACAAAGGCGATCATCGTGCCATCCGGTGACCAGGAACCAGGCCAATCACCAGCAGAGTGATTGGATAGATTCATCGGCTCGCTCCCGTCAGCGTTCATCACATAGATTTCCCAGTTGCCATCGCGTTTCGTAGCAAAAGCAAGTTTGCTGCCATCTGGGGAGTACACAATACTGTGGTCCCTGGCTGGATTATTGGTCAGGTTTTGAGGATCAGAACCATCTAACCCCATCGAGTAGATTTCCAGATCCCCATCGCGATCGGTCACAAAGGCAAATCGACCAACCCCACCACCCGTCGGGGTGGGTTCGGGCGAAGGATCATCACTTGGCGTAGCTGCGACCGTTGGGAAAAATGTTACCAGCAGCGCAATGGGGAGGATCAAAACTATCGCAATCGGTTTGGTGTTCATAACTCACCTATACAGGGCCATCTAAATGCGATGCTGGCTGTAGAGCGTAATCCATATCGGAATTGAATAGTATGCCAAGCATATGATGCATCCGGAATGCTGGCATCGCTCAAACGCGGTATTCGATGGGGTATTGTATTTGAGGGAGATTAGTACTTTAGAATTGAAATTCTTGCACAAAAAGCAAGAAAATTATCCACGGACGCTTTGCGCGCCTACGGCGAGGGCACGAAGATTACGAAGTTTTTTATCCCCTTCGTGTTCTTCGTGAACTTCGTGGATTCATTACTTTTTAGTTCCGGCTCGTCCGGGTTAGGGAGTATGGAAAGGATTACAGAATCCCAAGTTGGCGCGCTTTTTCTACGGCTTGTACCCGGTTGTTCACGGCAAGTTTGCGGTATATGTTCTTGACATGCGTACGGACAGTGTGGATGGAGAGAACCAGTTTCTCAGCGGCTTCTTGATTGGATTGCCCTGCGGCCAGGCATTGCAGCACCTCGATTTCCCGGTCACTGAGAGCATCAGTACGTGTTGTGGAGGGCTGATCAGTAGATTTTAGGGGGAATGCCGCCCTGGCGGCTTCAAGCAATCGATTTACATATTCAGGTACAGTAGTATCGTTTCCGGCAATCGTGGTTAAGAGTTCGATAATCGGTGGGCCCTCATCAATGAAGGTGCGCATATATCCTTGCGGTTCGGCAAGCGTGAGGGTACCCTTGAACAAAGTCAATGCATTTTCAGTTTGGCCAGCGCGCCAATCCCGAATGACTTTTAGGACCTGAATCCTGATCTTGTCCCATTGGCGACCATCGGCTTCAGCCTGGGCCAATAATTTCGTTAGCCCTTGATCGGCTGTTTCCAAAGACTGCGGAGTCGCCTGGTGAACCAAAACCCTGATGTAAGCCAGGTATTCATGTTGACGCCGGTAATCAGGCTCGCTTTCGATAGCGATGGGATGAGACTTTACCCAATCCTCGGCTGCGTTAGCATTGTCGCACTGCAACCAAAAAATGACTTTTTGAGCCATTCCCTGATCGGCAACGACTGGATTGTCATTTCGCCTGGCCAAACGAATACAGCGGTCCAGGGTCTCGAAAGCCGCCTGATTCTGGCCCTGGGCGAATTGTAATTGAGCATAATCGAGAAATAATTTAGGAAAATATTCCCCCCAGGAAAGTTGTTCCCATTGCTCACTCCACATCTGCCACAAATCAGCGGCTTTTTCTAAATCGTTCCACTCATAATGAACCAGAGCCTTTACAGCTTGCGCCACCGCTAAAGGTAATTTTGCCTTTTCTCTAACCCCGGTGATTGCCTCTGTGAAAGTATGCTTGGCCTGATGAAGTTTTCCCTGGGCAGCCTGGGTCAGTCCCAAGGTCAGGATCAGGCCCAATTTGCCAGTTGGATTGGTAATATGTTGGCTGGCATCCAATACCAGGGACAAGACATTTTGAGCTGTATTTACTTTCCCAGTTTGATATAAACTAATGCCCAAAGTGATCGCCGTCATGTAGCGCTCGGTTTGTTTTTCCTGCGACATCTGGCTTAACGCCATTTGCGCTAATTGAATGGCGGCGGGCAAATCCCCCAATGCGCGCTTGATCATAGCCCGCGCTGCGTATACCTCACCGAGTTGTGATCCATCATTCATGGAAAGCAGTTTAGCTTCTGCAATCTTCAGCGGGTATTCCCCATCTTTGGCCCGGCCACCTAAGATGAGTATCCAGGTGTATTTGATACATAGAGAAGGGTCTGCTTCCAAAACAGACTCTGGCAGTGCAGAAAACCATCTCTGCCAGTTTTGATATTGCCAGACATGGTGGACAACATCCTCAATGCTGTGGATCAGACGCACAACGGTTTCCCAATCTTCAACGATCAAGGCGTGTTCGACGGCATCATTTCGAAAGCCATTAGATTCAAACCATTGGATAGCGAGATGGTGCAGGACAGCCTGTGTTTCTGAGGATATGTTCTGGGAGAGCTGTTCCCGCAGGAAATCGGCAAAGAGATGATGATAGCGATACCAGCCGCGCTGCTCATCGAGCGGAACCAAAAATAGATTGGTTTTATCGAGCTGATCCAGAACCAAATGTCCATCATTTATTCCAGCTACTGTATTGCATAATTCAGCCGTAAAGCGATCAAGAATCGCGGTCTTGAGCAAGAACTTTCGAATCGCTTCGGATTGCCGGTTAAACACCTCTTCAGCTAGATAATCCACAACATAGCGGTGACTGCCGGTAAAATCTTCGATAAAGTTATCTAATTGAGTCGAGTTCTGTTCCTGGATAGAGATTGCCAAGAGTTGCAAACCGGCAATCCACCCCTCTGTACGTGTTTTGAGAGCAGTGATTTGGTGAGATGTAAGCTGAATTTGATTGAGCTGTTGAAAAAAAGAGCGGGTTTCCTTAGTGGTAAAGCGTAATTCGGCTGCCCGTAATTCTGTTAATTGTCTGCGGGCTCGCATCCGGGCCAAGGGCAGAGGCGGATCAGCCCGACTTATCAAAACCAAATGGAATTGATCTGGCAAATGATCCAGAAAGAACACAATTCCCTGGTGAATTTGTTGATTATGAATGAGGTGATAATCATCCAAGACTAAAACAAAATCTTGAGATACATTCCCTAATTGGTTGATAATGGGAATCAAGAGTGGTTCAAATTGCAGTTGTTGGGCGGCTTGGAAGGGTAATAAGTTTTGGAACTCATATTCAATTCCCAGATTTTCAAGCGCGGCGATCACATAGGTTAGAAAACGTCTCAGGTCATTATCATGTTTATCAAGTGAGAGCCAGGCGACTTCAAGTTTAGTAGGAGAATGGTTCAGCCATTCGGCAATCAGCGTGGTCTTACCAAACCCGGCCGGCGCAGAAATCAAGGTAAGTTTACCGCGCCTGCCAGCTTGCAAACGTTTGATTAAACGCGGACGTGAAATAATTTGAGGGGGTGGGGGCGGTAGATAGAGTTTGGTTCGTAATAACGCGGATTCCATGGTTGGGTAATTATATCAATGAACTTCCCTCAGGTTTGAGTTATTTGGCCAGAGGAGTATAGCGCAAAAGTGTCGGTGGCCTTAGCAAATACCTTCCGAGATTTGTCATTCCGATGAGCCCTGCGTTCTTTGCAGGGTGAAGAGGAATCCCTGATAAGGTACGCCTGGGGGATTCCTTGGTCGCAAAGAGACGCTCCCGCGGAATGACAACACTGCTGTGGAGAAGCGCTCAGAGCGGTTCTTTCAATACCTTACCGACACTTTTGCGGTACACTCTGGCCAGAGCACCACTTAATAATGTGCTTCGAAAATTAGCCAGCGTCCAGCATATGTTACAATTTTTATCGATAACTTAAAGAAGGGCTCTCTAGGAATCGCCGGGGTAGCTCCCAGATTTGGGGGTATGGAGCGTGCGGCGCACGCTCCATACCCCCAAATCTGGACATTACCACGGGAATTTCTAGAGAGCCAAAAGAAGGGTAATGTCTCAGGAAGGAAGTAACGATGAATCCAAAATTTATTTTCCTTGTGCTGTTTCTGGTCATTCTTTTTGTTCCTGCATGTGGTGGCGCTCCCACCGAAACTATTGTCGAGCCGTCGCCCTCTCTACCTACTGCCACTCCTGAACCTCCAACAGCCACTCCACTCCCTACATCTACAGATACACCACTACCTACGCCAACAAATACGCCAATACCCACTCCTACTTTGACACCCATTGTTTTCGACGCGGCATTATACGAGCGCAGTGACCCAGCCTACGATCCCTATGTGTGGCGGCTTTCGCATGGTTTGGTCGAAGAGCCTGTTTCTCGCCAACTGGAAACTGTTCCAGATTACGCAGTCGGTGACCTGCAGAGCTTTGTCGTCTCAGATGCAAGTGTCGCCGAAGGCATGCGTGAGGTAGAAGCAGAATTGATCTATGTGAATGATGTTGTCGCTATGTGGTTTGAATCTGGTATTACTATAGGACAGGATAAAGTGTCAGGCGCTGCTGACCGTTTTGCCAGCGAAATTTACCCGACCGTGCGCTTTTTCTTCGGTGAGGAATGGTCGCCCGGCATCGATAACGACCCGCGTTTGCATATTCTGCATGTGGAATCGTTGACTGGCGCAGGAGGCATGTTCGATTCTTATTCGGAATTTCCGTTGGCTATCCATCCGGATTCAAACCAGCGTGAGATGTTTATGATTAGCATGGCAGATTACGAGTTTGGCGATGATGCATATCTGGCTGTGTTGACACATGAATTTCAGCACATGGTGCAATGGAATGTGGATGCCAATGAGCACGGCTGGGCAGATGAGGGATTTGCGCAACTGGCTGAGCGTATCGTTGGATTTTCGCAAGTAGAGTTGTTCCCAAATAACTACGGATAAGCGAGAGAAAAATTCCAAAGTCCAG
>CAZUSV010000145.1:0-16637 GCA_964622645.1 uncultured Anaerolineales bacterium | reverse complement strand
TAATCTTCACATTTCAATCCATTTATGGACATGTGTTTTCATGGATTGGGCTTCTCGTGGCAGCTTTTATGGCAGGGGCAGCTTGCGGAGCCATGCTGGTAGCAATCGTTATGCATCGGATAAAAGATTTATTTAAATTCTTCTCGATAATCGAACTGGCAATCATCTTTTTTTCTATGGGGTGTCTTTTAATTATTTTTATTCCGCATGCCAATCTGGGGAGTCCGGACGCATTCATCTTGTTGCGATCCTTATTCTTAGTGATTTCATTCATCAGCGGATTGTTAATAGGTTCCCAATTTCCGTTGGCAAACAAGCTATATCTAAGCGATGATAGGAGTTTAACCAAAACAGCCGGGACCCTTTATTCTGCTGACCTGCTGGGTGGCTGGTTTGGGGGGATTATAGGCGCTGTTGTGCTTTTGCCTGTTCTTGGCCTTGTTGGCACTTGCATCACAGTGGCGTTGCTGAAATTGACAAGCTTCATTGTCATAAGCACCCAGCCTAATCTGTCCGTTCGAGGAGGAGAAGATGAATACTCAACTTGATAAGAAAATTACACGAAGAGATTTTCTGAAATTATCAATCCAAATAGGGCTACCTTCCATCTTGCTTTGTTCCTGTAAGCCGGAATTCTCTCCCACAAGTACAACGACACCATTTCCTACGTCAACGACGACACCATCTCCCACGAAAACAACGACACCAGCTGAAACACCAAATCAAGGGGACCTAGGTTTTGAACCGGCTTATCTGAAACTTCACAAAACAGGTGAGCTCGCAAATCGAGCAGAAAAACTCTGGACGATTATGGAGAGTTGCCGGCTCTGTCCGAGAGAATGTGGTGTCAATCGTCTGGAAGGAATGAGCGGATTCTGTGGTTCTCCTGGCTCGACCCTTGTTGTTGCATCATTTCATCCGCATTTTGGTGAAGAAAAGCCCCTTGTTGGGACTGGCGGCTCTGGAACGATCTTCATTACCCACTGTAGTTTAAGGTGCGTATTTTGTCAAAACTGGGAGATAAGTCAGCTTGGCAGGGGCTCTGAATGTGCTCTTGATGATTTCGCCGCCATGATGCTGCTGCTTCAGGAAATCGGTTGTCACAACATTAATTTTGTGACCCCTACGCATTATTCTGCGCTTATCCTGGAAGGTCTTGTGATCGCAGCAGAGAATGGACTGCGGTTGCCTATTGTCTACAACACCAGCGGCTGGGAGCGTCTTGAAATACTTGAGATTCTTGATGGGGTTGTTGATATTTACCTCCCTGACATCAAATACTGGGATAGTGACATGTCTGCGAAATATTCATCTGGCGCGGAAAACTATCCTGAAGTGACAAAAGCAGCCATCCTTGAAATGCACCGTCAAGTCGGTGTGGCAAAACCCCAAAAAGATGGGGTTATGCAAAGAGGCCTGATGATTCGGCATCTAGTCATGCCCAATAACGTATCTGGTTCGGAAAAAATTATGGAGTGGATTGGGGAAAATTTGCCCAAAGATACCTATGTCAATATTATGGCACAGTATACCCCTCTCTTTAAAGCCTATGATTATCCAGAGCTATCAAGGAGAATAACCAGCGAAGAATATATCAAAGTTGTAGAAAAAGCCCAAGAAGTGGGGCTTACCAATCTTGATATTCAGGGATACTGGTGGATATCAGATTAGGTGCTATTTTGACAGGAAATTGTGGACGGTATTGGACGAAACTCGAACCTGGGACCTTCGGGTCGCTCTGCGGTATCAGTCCTGTAGAAGGTACCTAAAGCGGAAAAACTTACACTTCACCCTACTTTTTACCACACCCATTCCCCCCCCATAATCACTTGTCGCCCATCTAATATCAAATTTACATCAGGTTGAATAAAATCTTCATGAAGGTCAGATTCGACTCTCCCACCCATATGAATATTATCACCAATTGCAATATGCACGGTACCCATAATCTTTTCCGCTTCCAGGACATTGTTAGGTCTGCGGGCATTGGGGTTAGTTCCGATACCCAGTTCAGCAAGATTGCGTCGTGTTTGATGTCGAGGGTCATCGCTACCAAGATCTAGCATTTCCCGGAAATAATCGCCAATATCACCCCCACCGGTTAACGCAACAACAACGCCTTTTGCAAAAGTAAAGATTAAATCTTCTTTCTGATCAGGATACCAACCTGCTGGGGCAACCAGCACACCATCTCCACTGCCTTCTATAGGAATGACATAGGCTTCTCCAGCTGGTAAATTTCCCCAGATTCCATCTGCTTCTCTATAAAGCCCATCATCCACCTGTCCTTTGCGGTCACTCACACTAAAGCAAAGATCAGTACCATAAGGTGTTCGGACGATTACTTCATCTGTTTCGGTAAGCATATCTGCAAATCGGCGACAATCAGAGGCAATTTGTTTGTAATCCATAGCCATTGGGCCACCAGGGGCCAGCATATCGTGGGTAAAGCCAGGCATACTGGCAACCCGCACGCCGCCAGACGTTGCATCTTGCCGGGCGTCAGTATGTGAGAGGGAATAAGATGTCAGGCATAGAAGCACATCAGCGTCAAGCATTGTTGCAGCGGTTTCCGCATCGGGTTCTGTACCGTGTCCTCCTGTTGCTGGGAAAGGGTGGAAACGCACCAGCGTTTCTGGGAATTGCTCCTGGGCGATCTCGCACACCAGGCGGGCCAAAATGATTCGTTCCAATTCCTCCATTAATTCGCGTTGTTTGGTTTGACGCCAGTCCGCTAATCGCGGAACGTCACTTACAACCAAGAGCTTCTCACCCGCTTTCAAGTTCATATTCACCCGCAACATATCAACTACGCCCTGGGTGATGATTTCCTTTTCGGGCCAACTCATGAGCGTTTACTCCTTATAACCCTGCGCCCCCATCCTCCGGCAGAATTCAACCAGGTCAGGATGAATATAGCGACCGTTTTCCTCAATTTGCACATCATCCAGCCAAACAGATGGATTGAGAACCACGCCATCCGTATGAGCCGGAGAACCATATTCCGTCGCACCAATGCCAAATTGCATGCAGCCAAAGACTCGCTCGTCCTCCAAAATTCGTCCAGTTGGATTGGTCACACCAGGATTAAACCCGTAACAGGCATGATCCATTAAGTAAACCTCCTGGTGGTCAAAGCTGGCCAGCCACCGTTCGAACATCAATGCTTCTGCTCCTCCTTCAAACTCCTTGATATAACCGCCTTCCAAAGTTAACTTCACCGGCGAACGCAATAATCCTAACTCTGATGGTGGCCATATCGCGCCATCAAAAACAAGAATCCCCTCATAGCTTTCCCGGTATGCCATAAATCCGGATTGCCCACCAAGCATTTGAGGAAACCCCCCTTCATCAGGCGGCTCTTCCCAAAAGCTATCGCCAGATTTATCAATTTCCATACGTAAATCTGTGCCTGCTTGGGTTGTTAATCTTACAGTTTTGGCTTTTTGTGACTCTCGATATAGCCAGCGTTTCATCTCCTCCATTGGCTCATGGTTGACGCGGCCAATAGTGCGCACCATCATATCAACATCCATACCTGTCAATTCAACGTAAATACATCCCTTGTCAATGGCAGCATGATAGGCAGGGCTGTATAACTGGTAGGCCACCGAAAAGTTATACCAGATGTCTGCATGTTGCGAAGCTCCAAGAACTGGTCTGGGGGGCTCCTGCATCGGTTCATCCAGAGTATGGTAGCTGACCAATGTCGGTACTCCACCAACATTGTAAACAGCTGCAGCCGTTGCCTTGGCCACGCGCATGTCTGCTGAACTGTCGACTGTGATCAACACTTGTTTCCCGACTGCTGGCCGGATTTCGGTAACCAATTTATGTGCTGCTTTGTTTAATTCCAGCCAATAGTATTCACCGCGTGGTTCGACGCCCAATTTATATGCCATGGGATAATGCTCCACTCCCTCTTTACATTGGTTAAATCATTCTCTTTCAACCCGCCATTATTTCCTCTATGGGTACGTAATCTATATCAAAGCCAAAGTAACGCGGCCCGGCTGCTTCGTTAAGACCAAATTCGGTGCGAAAAGACTCGAGACCTTTGATACCTACAGCTACAATCTCATCACCCTCCTTAATCAAGGTGTTCGTCGTACCTTCACCGCTGTCCTTATAAGCCAATGTGACGAGATCGGGGCTGCACACCCAGGGCTTTCCATCCAGCCACGAGACATGATTCTCGTTCTTGAACCAGACCTTCAAAGAGCGCCCTGCGTAGGACCCCGTTCCCTCCAAATGGGTCGTCCCGAACATGTACCCATCCCTGTCTTGCCATTCTTTAAGGGTGACGATCCCCTCGAATAAGCGCCAGCCTCCGGTGACCCCCAATACAGCCTCAATTGGGTCTCCCCCTTCTTCCCGTGCAGCATGCATCGCCTTTCCAAGAGTCAGGCATTTGGTCAAAGTCCCTGGAACGATAATCCTCTTCATCTCGTCTGCGGGCAAGGGCGTAGCGGCCATGGTGGTATGCCCATAAGCGGCAACAGCCAGCATTTTGCCGATGCGCTCAAGCATATGGGGATTCACGGTGAATTTGATGATGGAGATATTGCCCCAATGGTCCACGCTGGCAAACGGCCAGCTATTCTTCCCGTGGAGAAAGGGCGTTCCCTGCATCTCGTCTGGGATGGCCCGTCCGGCATAATCACCATCGACAACCGGAATGCCCAGGCGCGCCCCTGTGACCAAGGGCGCGGGCGTATTTCCCGCTCCTAACTCGGCAGCCACAATGCAACCGATGGGTTTATCCAGGTATGTCTCCAACTCCTTAACAGCTTCTTCCATTGAGCGGTCGCCGAATTTGTCCACCAACCCCACCGCTTCAATCTCATCTAGCGTCTCCGGCGTTGTTGGAGCGATCGAACCCATTCCATAAGGAGTAACAGTCCAAACATCATCCGGGATGTCGTCGACATCCACCCACTCTAAAGGTATTCCATCGGCAAGAGCATCTACAAGCATTTTCATCCCCCAGTCAACGCCCCCTCCGCCGCCGGTGCCCATAAAGAGGCAGCCGCTGACAAAATCTTTACAGTCCTGTATGGTTTGTAATTTTCCGTGTGGCATTGTATTATCCTTTTTTTATAGCTTCTACTGGAAACTAATCAGTCTGCCCTGGCAGGGTTAGGCGGGGATGTGTTTTATTTAGGCTTCGCCCAAAAAAACACACCCCCAACAATCCCTCCAGGATGAGTAGTGACCTATACTGTTTTTTATCATTCCACCAGATGACACGCAGCCATATGCCCATCACCTGTATTGATCAGTTTCGGTTCCACCTGAGGGCATTTATCAAAAGCCACGGGGCAGCGCGGGTGAAACCGGCAACCCGAAGGTGGATTCGCCGGATCGGGAACACCGCCTGTTAAGATGATCCTTTCTCTGCGAAATTCTGGGTCCAGGCTGGGGGCTGAGGCAAGGAGTGCCTGGGTGTACGGATGTTGCGGCCTTTTGAAGATGGTATCAGTGTCACCGAGTTCAACGATCTTTCCTAGATACATCACAGCAATCCGATCGCTGATGTGCTGCACTACGCTTAAATCATGGGTGATAAAAAGGTAGGTGAGTTTCAACTCGCGTTGCAATTGTTGGAGCAGGTTAATGATCTGCGCTTGAACTGAAACATCCAGAGCAGATGTGGGTTCATCCAGAATGATAAATTTTGGATTCAGCGCTAATGCTCTAGCTACTGCAATCCGCTGTAATTGTCCACCACTGAACTCATGGGGATAGCGAAAGAGAATCTCACCCGGCATGCCAGTCTGTTTCAACAGTTCTTGGGCACGCTTCACCAGATTCTCACCACGTAAGGATGTATGGGTGCGCAGGGGTTCCGCAATGGAACTCAGCACACTGAAGCGAGGGTCAAAAGATGAGTATGGATTTTGGAAGACCATCTGCATATGACGTCGATAGCTGCGCATTTCGCGACGATCTAACTGCACAAGGTCCTCACCTTGAAAGATTACCTGTCCAGATGTTGGACGCGTTAAACCCAGGATAGTTCGTCCCAGTGTGGTTTTACCACAGCCCGATTCACCCACTACTCCGAGGGTTTCTTGTTCGTGGATCAAAATATCTACATTTTCAAGTGCCTGGACTCGTTTCTCCTTACGAACGAAAAGCCCCGATCGGGAGACGAAATGTTTCGTCAAGTTGCGTATCTCAATAAATTGCGTTTCGCTCATGCTGGAACCTCCTCCCGGTAGAGGAAGCACGCTGTTTTATGCTCTTCTGAATCGATTCCTAAAAGAAAAGGCATATCCTGTCGACAGACTTCCATAACAGCTGGGCAGCGTGGGTGGAATGGGCACCCAGATGGTAGGTCAAGGCCATCTGGTACGCTCCCGGCAATAGACTGCAAGGTCTGACCTCGCTGAATTGGCCGTGGTAGTGCTGCCAATAATCCCTGTGTGTAAGGATGCTTCATCCGGTGTAGGACATCCTCATTTTGACCTGTTTCAACGATACGTCCAGCGTAAGCCACGCCGACGCGGTCACATGTTTCAGCGACGACGGCCAGGTCGTGTGTAATCAGGAGAATGGACACGCCTTGTTGCTCCCTGAGATCGGTGAGCAGTTCGAGAATCTGTGCCTGGATCGTCACATCGAGGGCAGTCGTTGGTTCGTCGGCGATGAGCAACTCTGCCCCGGTTGAGAGTGCCATCGCGATCATCACTCTTTGCTGCATACCACCACTTAGTTGATGCGGGTAAGACCACATGATTCGCTCTGGATCTGGCAAACCCACGGCCGCGAGCATCTCCAATGTCCGTTCCTGTGCTTGCTCAAAACTGACAGAAGTATGCTGGCGGATCACGCGAGTGATCTGGTTGCCGATGGTGAAGACAGGATTCAAAGAGGCTGTCGGATCCTGGTAAATCATCGCAATGCGCCCTCCGCGCACCTTGCGTAACTCTGCCTCGCTGGCGTTTAGCAGATCCTGTCCCCGGAAATAAACCTTTCCCCTGATTATTTCCCCGGGATGCTGAACCATTCGCAGCACACCGAAACCGGTTACCGACTTGCCACACCCCGATTCTCCAACCAGGCCAAAAATCTCCCCTTCTCGTATCTCAAAGGTCATCCCATTAACAGCGTTAATAATTCCCGCGTACGTGTGAAAGCGCACATGTAAATCCTCAACAGACAAAAGGACTTTATTCATGTCACTGCCCTCCTTGTGCGAGGATCGGCCACATCACGCACCGCATCTCCCAAGAGATTGAATGCCAGTGTTACGAGGAAAATCGCCGCGCCTGCGGAACCCGCAAACCAGGGTCGTTCGATGAAATAGATTCGCCCAGTACTGATCATTTTGCCCCAGTCCGGCATCGGGGGCTGGATTCCAAGACCGATGAAGCTGATCGCCGCACCTGTCAGGATAGCTGAGCCGATATCCATCGTGGCCTGGACCACCACCGGGGTAAGGACATTCGGTAGGATATGTCTCAAGATTATGTTGAAGTCACTGACCCCAATGCTTCGCGCTGCTTCAATGAAGTACTCTTCTCGCAGGGATAAAGTTTGTGCGCGGACCAGACGCGCATACCAGGGCCACCAGGTGAAGGCGATGGCAATCATGGCATTGACGAAACTAGCACCCAGAGCTGCTGCAATGGCAATCGCCAACAGCAGAGGTGGGAATGCCAGAAACATATCTGTGATTCGCATAATGAGATCATCAATCCACCCCCCAAAATATCCAGCGATGGCGCCAAGCGGAATTCCGATAACACTGGCTACAAACACCACCAAGAAACCGATGCTAAGCGAAGTTCTACCGCCGAACAGGATGCGGGCTAAAACATCCCGTCCCAGATAATCGGTGCCCAGCGGATGTTCCCTTGATGGGGGCTGGAATTTCTCCAAGATGTTTGGATCCCCCTGACCCTGCTCAGGATAAGGCGTGAGGAGCGGCGCAAAAATGGCTCCCAAAATAAATAGGATGATGATCAGCAGGCTGATGACCGCTAGGGGATCCCGCCGAAAAGCCTGAAACATCAGGTTGAGTTCTTTGTAACGGGCGGAGCTTGATGCGGCTTTTGGCTCCATTGTTTCTATAGTTGATTCCATTTTCGACCCTCCCTATGCAATTGCGGCCTCAACAGGCCAGATCACTTTCTTGGATGGGGGATAATCGTAGGACCGCTTGCTTTGGATCAAACTCATATTGACCAATGATTCTGCCAGATTGACTGCCACGGAGGGGGGATCGAGCACTGGGATAACCCAGCCGCGCTCAGCCAGAATCTCCTGAATTCGTGGTGCCAGTCCCGCTAGTCCGGTACAGCCCAAGATCAGGACATGGGCACCATCAGCCTTCAAGGTCGTGTCACTCAATTCCGCGAGGCTCTGGACGGTTGCGCCGAGGTCTTCGTGCAACTCCAGCACTGGTATGTTAAAGGCACGCACAGAGGCAAGCTTGGTGGCAAGACCGTAACGATTCGCTAGATCCTCAACCGCCGGAATGTCGGAGTCAAAAACAGTAAGAACCGAAAATCGGTGGCCCAGAATGGCGCCCAAGTGCATACTGGCTTCCGCAGGACCAACGACAGGAATGCGTACGAGTTCTCGCGCCGGATACAGACCTGGATCTGACATACAATCGATGATGACGGCATCCATTCCCTCCTGCTCAGCCTGTACGACTTTATTCAGAATATCCGGAACGGCCAGGGACTCATCGCGGTAGCTTTCGATCGAAGCAGTTCCCCAGTCCAGCGAAACGACGCTGATCTCAGTCCCTGGATGGGCGGCCTCTTCGTATGTAGACTGTGTTTCATCGTTCCATTGTGCTGTAACCGTGGGGTTGATAACACGAACGATCATATCTCCTCCTACTGTAAGACTACCCTGGGATCGAGCATCGCTTGCACCAAATCCAAAAGTAGATTAATGAAAACGTAGAATACGGTGACAACCAAGGTCACGGAAACAATTACGGGGAAGTCAATGTTGAGGACTGCATTGGTGACATAGGAACCCAGCCCGGGCCATGAGAAGATCACTTCCACCAAGATCGCGCCGGTCAGCGAGTAAACGAAAGAGAGACCTAATACGGTGATGGTAGGGATGATGGCATTCTTAAGCGCCAGAACGAATAGAACCACACGTTCAGGGAGGCCAGCGACACGCGCGGCCAGGATATATTTCGCACTAAGGACTTCGATCATTGTGGAACGGGTCATCCGTATCGTCAGACCGATTGCGAATGTTGCCAACGTGAAGGATGGCAGAATAATATGAGTGAGTGCATCCCTGAAAGCCACCCAGTTGTTGGTCATTGCTGTATCTAGTAGATAAAAACCAGTAATGGCTTCTACCGGATTATTAATGGCAACATCGGTGGAAATTCGTCCTGCGAGTGGTAAGAGGCCTAATTGACCAAAGAATATGAGCTGTAACAACAAACCTAACCAAAAGGTAGGCATCGAAACACCTGCGACGGAGACCAGACGCGTTAAATGATCGAGCAAACTACCCTTATTCGAACCAGATAACACACCCAGAGGAATTCCGATCAAGATTGCCAGTAGCATGCCGAAAAGCACCAGTTCCAGGGTTGCTGGTAAGAAGACTTTGAGGTCGCTCGTAATCGGTTGATGGGTCTTGATCGAATTGCCCAAGTCGCCTCGCAGGAGGCCATCCATGTAGCGTAAGTATTGTATATGCAAAGGGCGATCTAGACCCAGGCGCCGGGTTGCTATGTCAATTTGTTCTTGTGTGGGATGTGGCCCGACCCATGCTGCTGCTGGGTTAGACGGGATAACACGAGCGATAAAGAATGTGATGATGGAAACACTTATGAGCACCAACACCGCCAAAGCCAACCGCTTTATGATGAATTCTATGTGCTGCATATGCTTACTCCTTAAATCTTTCCCAATCCGTTAGGCTTTGCCAGGTTATTTTCTTTTTGGGGCGCATGGGGAGTTGGGACTTTGAGCCCGGGTATCCGACGCAGATCAAGATCTCAGGACTTAGATTGGATGGCAGGTTGAGTATGATCCTGGCCGCTGCTTTACTGAAGGAGGTCACCGGACCAGAACCAAGTCCAATCGCATGAGCAGCAAGCATCATCGTTTGCATCGTTGCCCCAAGATCGATGTATGGAGTTCTATCCAGCTCAGAAGATTGATAAGAATCCACCACCGACCAATCAATACAAATCAAGATCGCTGCGTTGGGTCGTTGGTACATGCCTGGCGCGAACATTCGGATCAGGTTGAGAGTCAGTGGATCCTGGATCGCCACAAAACGATTCGTGCGTTGGTGGGCGCCGGCTGGCGCCCACCTACCTGCTTCCAAGATCCTCTCCAGCTGACTACGCTCAACAGGTTGATCACTCATGTTGCGTATGACCCTGCGGGATTTAATCGTTTTCAACAGGTGATCACTCATGACTCCCTCTTCGATAATCCGCTCTGGTCTACGACAAATTCTGCAATCCGTCGACACAACTCGTCCAGAGTAGCAGTGTAGATTTCTGTATCTGCCATGTGAATTTGGGCATGGATGGTCGTTTCAAGGGTCTCTTCCAACAGAGCCTGCATTGCGGCGGATACCCTGGCCATCATAAATTCTCGCAGGATTTCTGCAGCAGTCAGCAATCGCATTGATGCGTATCGGCAAGGCTCGTCCAACTGGGTTCGAGCCGAGGAAATGAGGAAAACGAACAGTTCGATCGCTTCAGCTTCTGTGATAACCATTGCTTCCGACATTACGCCACTCCAGTGACATGCAAGATGTATTAGGGGGCACAGCCCCCTAATACATCACTGCGATAATTTTATGAAAGGCTCTTGAAGCTATTTGCTTAATTGATAGGCGAACACCACGTGGGGGTAAGCTGGATTATCAACATAACCTTTGATATCAGCTCGAGCCAAGTGGATGTTGGCCACATCATAAAAATTAAGCGAGGCCGCGTCGTCGATTAGGATCTCCTGGGATGCAATAAACAGTTCCTCCGCTTTTTTACGATCACTGCCAGATAGTGCGTTGGCCTCATCAATCATGTTGTCAAACTCAGGATTGCGGTAATAGCCCAGATTGAAGAGGATTTCTTCTTCTGAGTGGAACATGCTAAAGAGGAAACTATAGGGGGATACATAATCGGGCCACCAGTACATGACGAAGATGTCTTGAGCATTCTCTGGCCCCGACATGGCTAAATCCCACTGAGCCTCCCAGTTTAGCGCCCGTACTTCCAGATTGATGTTCAACTTGGCTAATTCTGCCTTCCACAATTCACCAAGCTGCTGCTCATCCAGGTCACCTGTGGCGAAAGTATAAACCAGCTCAAACTCGCCGTCGGGATAATCGGTTTGAGCCAGCAGTTCTCGCGCCTTATCGAGGTCGTAATTGTATTGGAAGAGATCCTCACTAAAGCCCCACATACCGGCAGGCACTGGCCCGTAAGCTTGTGAGGCCCGGTCATCCATAACCCCTTCAATAAATTGGCTATATGGGACCGTGTAGGCAATTGCTTTGCGAACTTGAGGATCGTCCAGCGGGGGTTTTTGAGTATTCAGCAGACCAACCAGGTTCTGGAAGCTGGGGTTGGTATAAACGACGATATCCTCGCGCGCATCCAGAGCGGCAAGATTATCAGGTGGTACACCATAGGTGAAATCTGCGGTGCCAGCTTCGATCATCTGCTGGAGGACGGTGTTATCTTCGTTGATCTCGAAGACGACTTTATCGAACTGGCCTGCGCTCCAACCGCCCCAGTAATCCTCAAAACGGGTCATGATCAGCCTAGAACCCTTCTCGCGACTTTCGATGGTATAGGGTCCGGTGCCTGCGCAGTTCCCTTCATTGAACCACTCCGTACCCTTTTCCGCATAGACGGCGGGGTTATAGATCCAGGCTCCATAACCAGATGAAGCGATCAGGTCTAGTGGCGCGGCATAACTCAACTTGAATTTCACTGTGTAGTCATCGACCACCTCGATTTCCTCAACAGGATCCCAAATATATGCCGCGCCCTGGCCCATCTCAAGCGTGTTCTCAAGGGCACCTTTCACCGCCGCAGCGTTGAACGGGTCGCCATTGTGAAAAGTGACTCCTTCGCGCAATTGAAAAACCCATTCGGTCGCATCGTCATTAGGTTCCCAACTCGTGGCTAACGAGGGGCTGAGAATTTCGCTGCTACCGGGTGGATTGTAGAAAGTCAAGGTCTCGTAGCAATTGGATACTACAGCCGAATCGTTAGAAAAACTAATAGCTGGATCGATATCTGGAAACGTTGTTCCGTGACCGTAGATAAATATGCTAGGACCGGCTTCTTCTTGCTCGGTGTCTTCTGCGGGTACCTCAGCCTCTTCTACGGGCGCAGGTTGTTCTTCTGTAGTCGTTTCACCACCCCCGCATGCTACTAACATAATTGTCACTGACAACAAGGCAATCAATATAAACCAATGCCGTTTGATTTTCATTATCTTCTCCTTAATCTAATTAATTTTGTAACATTTAGAAACTTTTTTCTTGGTGATACTATGCCACCACCATCAAGTATAAGTCCTGACCAATAAACACCTCCTCACCCGTTAACGGAGTTCCTAATATTCCCAAGGTAATAACCAAATCGGGAAACACGGCTTTCCGCCAACCGTCTACGGTTAACTTCGTGTATCGTTGGCAATAGTGCAATTGCAAATGGCGGTTTTCAACATCCCGCATTATGATATCCCCAAATCTGTCTTGTCCTTGCCCATGCCATTCGATATCCCTAACGGTCGCGTAGGTAAAGAACTGACAGGGCATGATACTTTGCAAGGCAGCAATGATTTCATGTCCTCCATGATCAATTACAGATAGCATGGCCTGGCCTACCTGGAAAGTATGGCTTATTGGAGAATAATTGTTCTTGCTTTCAAAAATCGTTTTGAGTAAAACGCCAGCAGCAGCTACATAACTCTCTCTTTCTACCACTGGCAAATTTTCTAGATACTGCAATAGTTCATTAGGACGACCTCTCCAAATCATTTCTCTTCGTCCCCGACCTTTTTCAAGACCCCCTGCCAAACTTACAATAAAAGTTTCGGTTGTGGCCGTCTCTTGCCAGAACTCAAGCAGGTTTCGCAATGATAAGGGATGGTATCTTGGACGTATACCAGCATTTATTAGGGGAACATCCAAATATCCAGACAATTCCCAGCCGATCATACTTTCAACCCCCCCTTGCCCTCCGTTTACAACGCCAGAAATGACAAAATTTGATTCATTTTGTAACATGTCAACCGCTTTGTGGATTTGGGCGGGATGAATTTGTAGGGTGTCACTGCAAGACGTGTGGACGGGCATGACCACTGCCGCGGTTTCCTGGCCAGATAGGTTTGACGTAGAAAGGAGGCGCGCGCGCCCTTGCGAAGTCACCCATTCCCCTAAATTTAATCCATCTTCCAATTTTCCCCCACCGCCGCAACCTAAAACTACACCACCGAGAACGGTTGCTTCCATGGTCAATGAGTCTAAACCAATTTTCACTTCCATACTTTTCCTAGTCCTACAGATGAACAGTGAAACGGCCTATATTCTATTAATAAGATATACTCTTTTACTACAGGAGTCTATGGGGAACAAAGATAAAATAAGTGGGGGAGCTTTATCCACAATGGATAAAAGGAAATCAGATTAGCCTATGAATCTTGAAGCCGAGTTAATTTTGTTGCCAGGTAAAAAGCTAGCTGACGGTCCTCTTTGAACGGGTTTATTCCCAAGATTTCTTCAATGCGTCGCAACCGATATTTCAACGTTTTGGGGTGGATAAATAAATTCCGCGCAGCTTGTTGAGAAACCTGGTTAGCGTCGAAATAAACCTCCAATGTTTTTACTAGCTCAGTGTCGTTATTCTTATCATAAGCAACCAGTCGTCCCAATATTTGCTCGCGCCAGCGATTTACTTCGGATCGATTAGAAAACCTTTTGAGCAATACATAAAGAGCCACATCTTCATACCAGATAACCCTTGTCTGTTTGCCTAAATACTGGCTAATCTCTAGAGCAGCTGTTGCTTCGACGAAGCTGTGGCGTAAGCCATCTACATTATCATAAAAATTCCCAATTGCGATTGAGACAGATAATTCATTCAGTTTCTCTGGCACGCTGGCGCAAATCTTTTCCGCCAGGGAATGGGTAGCGCGTTGAGCCTGACTCAAGGGCATCTCTGCCGGGACATGAGGCATGACAACAACGCTATCGCTTCGATCTACCACAATACTCAACGGGTTCTCACTCGTAACAACCTGCAAGACCTCCCTCAAAAAACGTTGTTTTATACGCTGAAAATATTCTTCGCCCATATCCAAATGGCGTAGATAATATGTCTCAAACTGGTTTAGGTCTACTAACATAACTACTCGCTTATGAAGCAAGTCCCAACCAAGAGATCGCCCGCGTGCTAATAGAGCTTCCATAGAGCGATATTCACCAGTGAGCATGTCTTCCAAGAAGTCGCGTTTGAGGCGTCGCTCGGTTTCGACCACCGCTCTCTGTTTAGCCAATTCCAGGGAAGCAACTGTCGCTGCTTGCTCTATGGCAGTCAGATCCAAAGAATTTGCGGAGTTATCTGGATCAATAACAATCATGAATCCGTCAATTTGTCCCTGCTCACCAGCCACAAGAGACATCAGCCAGCAGCCGAATGCTTTATCCCAGGTCAACACCGTACTTGAAGAATCTGGCACCAATTGTAAAAGCTCGTCTCCGTCTACTTGAAGATCTCTGACATCTTCAAAAGCCGTGCTGGCTGACACTTC
The DNA here is from genome assembly GCA_964622645.1 of uncultured Anaerolineales bacterium. Taxonomy (GTDB): domain Bacteria; phylum Chloroflexota; class Anaerolineae; order Anaerolineales; family UBA11858; genus NIOZ-UU35. Next base: position 1,857 of record CAZUSV010000145.1, on the reverse strand, counting down.
ACCCCAATTATTGATAAAGGCTACGGGTTGTCCAATCAGTTCGTGGAGAGCATCAGCAATCGCCTGCAAGCCGTCTCCACCCAGGATTAATTCTGTCAAGCGGCAGTGTATCTCTTGAGAACGCTGCAGCAGAAAGGTTTTCTCTCGTGAAATCGCTTGTACTAACGGCGTTATGATCTCGGGATAAGCGATCTCTTCTTCTACTTCAATGAGAGGCAATCTTGACTCTTCAGCCTGTTGAATGACCAATGGGTCTAAAGAGTCTTGCACCCCTTTCTGAAACACCAGCGCCGCGCAACCATTTTCGGCCAGTGCTTTGATATTTTCAATCTGCAAAGGGATGTTATTCTGTAAGGCGTAGAAACTGGTCAAGAATAGGTGGTCATGTGTTTCAAAAGTTGAATCCCACGGTGCTTCAAGAATATTGACATGATGGATCACTCGATCCAGGTATCCACCTCCGGCCAGTAACCGCCCATTTTTTAGACCACCAATACTCAACGCCTGCTTAATGGTAATCGCCATATATTGCACATAACCTCGTTTCACTGAGGTCAGTTGAAATTTTATGATCAGTCCCTAATCATCGCTCCAGAATATGTTACTCCAGTAGGCTGTAATTGAGAAGGTTGGGGTTGGCAAAAAGAACTCACAGAAGGTGCTTTTAGTAAAGGGGCAAGAAATTGAACCTTGAGTTGGAAATACATTGATTGAACTAGGTATTGGACTCGAAGACAAGGATTATCAGCTATTTTTAGAGTTTTTGGCCTTCAAAAAACAAAAAACGCAAAGGTAAAAAAACACTTTGCGTCAAAAAAGGGGTAAAAGGTGGGCGGTATTGGACTCGAACCAACGACCTCTGCGATGTCAACGCAACGCTCTAACCATCTGAGCTAACCGCCCGGACTTGTACTGAGCTAGCTGAAGTAGCGACTTGAATTATACTCACTTCGAAAAGAAATGACAAGTAGGGTTGCGGCTATGAGTATAGATGAGCGATCCTAGGCAATGTATCATGAACGATATCTTATCTTGTACTTGGGAATACCGAACCTTTCTTCGAAAAACTGCCCAATGGTCCTTTTGCCTGCATTGACTTGCCGCTCGATAAAGGCGCACAAATCAACATAGTATTCTAGATTTCGGGCTGATGGATCAAGCAGTTCAAATTGGCGTATGGACCAGATGCGAGGGATGTAGTGGTTGACAGTTGCATTAGACTCGTGCTCCAGGATTTCCAGATTGTGCTTCAACACTTCTGCCGGTTCGTAACCAAGCATCAAGGTGACGTTGATATACGGAAAGACATCATCGGCCTGTCGAATCAGTCGTAATGTATCATCGAAACCCAGGAGTCGCTTTGGATTTTTGCTGCCGTGCAGGCGTTGACGCGCCTCGGCAGAGGTTGTTTCCAAAGTAATCGTCAAAAATACCACCCGCATTTGCCGTAAAGCCTGGAGGTGTTTAGGCGTGTGGATATTCGAGCTGTAAAAACCATACTCGCAGTGACCGAATCCGGCCCGGTCGAACGCTTCGATGACCCCTCTCATCAGGTCTAGATCTTGATCGGCGGTTTGCATGCTCCCGGTAATGACACTGATATACTGCAAATCTTGCGGTGAGTTCACTTGTCTAACCACCTCTCTGACGATGCGCTGGATATTTTGACGATATCCTGGTGACTGGTATTTGAAGTAAGGCATCCGAGAGCAATACTTACACCGATAGGCACAGTTTTCATAAGGGTTCAAGATCAGGTAGGTATGACGCGGCCTCCCGTTTGAATTCTCTCTGTATGGGAAATAGGGTTATAAACGTAAGGCGGGACAAAATGGCAAAATGATGTAGTAGCAGAAT
>CAZUSV010000144.1:0-16729 GCA_964622645.1 uncultured Anaerolineales bacterium | reverse complement strand
AATTCTACACCTCCCCCAAACATACCTTATGGGGGGGGGGGGGGGGCCCCCCCCCCCCCCCAAAACCCCTTTTTTTCGGACTTCTCGTCTGAAAGTTGACATTGTTAAGGTAGTGTTCATCTGATGGCATCGAGATGAGTGAAGATATGATTACCCTCGATCTGCGCATGGCAGATATCATCAGCACTTGGCCGGAGACAATACCAGTTTTTATTGGATACCGGATGATTTGCGTAGGATGCTATATGTCTCAGTTTGATACCTTGGAAGACTCTCTGAAAATTTATCACCTGCCCGTTGAGCAAGTCTTGGGTGAACTCAATCAAGTCATTCTCACTGACAAAGACGAAAATAAGGAATAGAGGAAAAAGCAATGTCAAATCAATACTCTTATCATCATAATCTGATCGATCTGCTGCCAGAGATCCCAGCGGATAGCATTGTCAGCCGCACATTCTATGAAGACGACCAACTTAAAGGGATCTTATTTGGGTTCGCGCCCGGTCAGGAACTCTCTGAGCACACCGCTGCCAGGCCAGCTATCCTGCACTTTATAGAGGGAGAGGCGCTCCTGACCCTGGGCGATGATGAGCAGAGCGCTGGTCCCGGCACCTGGGTTCATATGGTCCCGCATCTGCCCCACAGCGTAGTGGCAGAAACAACGTTGGTGATGCTGTTGCTGTTATTATAGACAGGAAACGATTAGATACCCGGTTTCTTGTGCATTAAGGCACTCCCTCTAACGGTTTTCTGCTGCTTCATACGAAAGCGTCTAAAAAGTAAATTCTTCCAGCCAGACCCCAGGGATTTTCTTCATCATTCGATTCAAAAAGTGTTTCGCAACCTGTTGTTTCAGTGGCAAAGCTTTCTTCTGGAAATCCCTGGGGTCTTTTTAGACAGTTTCTTAGAATGGAGTGGCTCCAGAAACGGGGTTTCTTGGTGAAAGTTCTTTTTTTAGCTATGTGGTAGTCTCTTGATACATGGAACTGAAGAATAAAACCTACCATCTTCCTATCATGCTGCTAGCCATGCTGACCTTGTTTTCCGCCGCCTGGGCTGGCTTGCTGAGGTTGGGATGGGACTGGCCGGCATTGCATATAAATTTGCATGCCGTTCACGGACCCTTGATGATCTCCGGCTTTCTTGGCACACTGATCGGCCTGGAGCGCGCTGTTGCTCTGGGTGAACGTTGGGCATATGTTGGCCCGTTGGTAAATGGCTTGGGTGGCATATTGTTAGCCCTTGGCGCCCCACAATTGATTGGGCAGATTTTGCTCACACTTGGTGGCCTATGGATGGTGTTGGTTTTTGTAGTCATTCTGCGCCAGCATTTGGCTTCGTATACTATGGTTATGGCTCTGGGCGCGCTGGCACTTGTGGTGGGAAATGTGCTCTGGCTTTTCGGTTGGGAAGTGCATCGTATTGTGTTTTGGTGGGCAGGTTTCCTAATCCTGACGATTGCCGGGGAACGTCTTGAACTGAGTCGCATCAGGCAGCTCAAGCGAAGTAGTCTGATCGTGTTTGGGCTGATTGTGGCCTGGTATGTGTCAGGGCTGGTGGTTATGCTTTTGGTTTTCGATCTGGGCGTGCGAATTGCTGCTGTAGGAATGTTGGCCTTGTCGCTTTGGCTTTTGCGCTATGACATTGCCAGACGGACAGTCCGTCAGACTGGCCTACCGCGCTTCATTGCTGTTTGCCTGCTCATTGGTTATGTTTGGTTGACTGTGGCAGGCGTTGCAGGGATGATCCTTGGCGGCATGAAATCTGGCGCAGCTTATGACCTTCAGCTGCATGCCATTTTCTTGGGATTTGTATTTACCATGATATTCGGCCACGCGCCGATTATTTTCCCGGCGATTATCGGATCTGACATCCAATATCGGGCATATTTCTATCTCCCTCTTATTCTTTTGCATTCATCTTTACTCTTGCGATTGGTGGGGGAGAATGCTGGATTTCTTTGGGCACGATTGTGGGGTGGATTTATTAATGCTCTCTCAGTAATGGTTTACTTGATCTTGATCTCACCATTGATGAGGAAGAAAAGTAACCCATTAAAAAAGTGATTGAACTTAAGGATGAGCCTGGAAAGTCCCCCTCGAGGCGGTTTAGAAATTGCCGCCTCGAGTGAGGTTTGTGGATCGTTGCTTAGAATTCCAACCAGCCTTCAGCCTGGTGTTCTGCCTGCTTTGACGGTCGATCGTTTTCGCCGATATCGCCAGCAATCTGAAGATACACTTTTCTGATTACGTTGCGGTCATATTCTACGTCCGCTTTCGCCAGGGCATCATTAAGAGATCGGCGAGCAGCTATTGACCGCATCGCATAATAGATCGACTTAGCACTCAAAATCGAGTCGACTGATTTGGTTATGGCAACTGCAATGGGCTGAGGGATGAGATTTGATTTGTTTTCTTCAATGTACACACCCAATTTCTTGGGGATTTCATTGCTCAACATATTGTAGGTTTCGAAATCGAAATCCCCGATTTGGGGCAGGTTTTTCAGGACAATGGCAAGACCATCTCCACCGATGCCGATACCCTGGATCTCATAACGCGTTGTGACAAGCCCTAGTTGAGCAGCTGCCGCCACCATTCCAAAGTTCAGGGATAAGTCGGTCTTGATGTCCGAAACGCGCAATAATACGCGGATTCCTACCCCCCAGCGGGTGGCAATGACCATTTGATTGGGTAGATGCTGTTCGCGATATTTATCTGTATAGCTGAGCGCATCTAAATAGAAGCCCTTTTCATTCACACTGGCCGAGCCAGTGAAAATACTCCCAACTTGTAGTTTGGCGGCCATGGAGACCGATAGGGCATCGACGACAACGTTGAAATTCGATAAATTATTGAAATCTGCCTCTGAAATTTCGACAGGCATGGCTGCATCTTCCCCATATTCATCCACTAATACAGCCAAGGCTCCCTTTTCTGTCCGCAGGGGGTTGATAGGTACAAACATTTTTTCCTCCAAAGTAAGAGCTAATTTTCAGAATCGACTTAACCAAAGGTCATTCGATTACTTGAATCGTGATTTCCTTTTGGTGCGTAATTTCTCTCGATTGCATGTCTCGAAAACCAATCGAGAGGGCGCCCTCGCATGGTGCAGTACCCTCAAGTATGTATGTACACCCGTGTACACCATCTTCATCTAATGCAAGTTGCTCATCGAGGATGACTCCATCGGGTAATTCGACGAAAGGCATGAGCATTAAATAGGGCGGCACAACAGCTTCACGGAGCGACTCCAGGACTATCTTCTCTCCAACTTGGAGCTGGATATGGTTGGTTTGATCAGCATAATAATGTTTCATGATTTTTTCCTGTTTGGTTTTGAAATGCGACCTATCACAAAACTATCTTATCATGCCTGTGCGATCCCCTCGTGAAGCAGAAGAGGGGATCGCAATCCTTTCCAACTCGCGGGTTGGGTCGATAAGATGACTCACAGGCTCCATACCAATTGAGTCTTGGCAGTTGAATATTTCTCCATGAAGCCAACACCATCTGAGATGGCGTGATTCCAGATATCTGCATAGCGACCGCCCCCCTTGGTCTTGGTATCTAAGTTGTATGTCCATGACGAGGGTACTGAGAGATTGCGGGCGTAATCGTGACGTGAGCCATCCGCTTTGTAGATCACCAGGTAAGAGATTTGAAGTTTGTTGCCTGGTTTGATATGGGCCAGCAGTTTGAAGCGCCGGTTGGCCGTCGTTTTACCGACCACAACTGCGTAATTCAGATCTTCATAGCGGATAGCAGCCGACCCTAAATTGGTATGGCTGATACGGGTTGCAGAGAAGCCTGCAAAATCGAAAGCCACCCATGCTGCCGCACCGTTGCGTGGTACCAGGTTATTTACACCTGGCCTGACCGCCTCCCACCAGAAATCTGCGTCGAGACTGGTCTCCTTAGCCAGGTCGATGTCTACGAGATAAGTACCCCGAACGACCAAACTATCGCGTTCGAGATGCAAGTTACCATCGCGATCAAAGACCTTTAGATTGCGCAAGTGCAGGTTGTAACCAGCGTAGGCCTCGCAAACGGCATAACGCCCTTTTGATGTCCTCATGACCAAAATTGCTGCCCGCAATTTCGCCCGACTGATTTTTTGGGAGCTATAGGGAGCCTGGCTTAGCTTACGCGATAATCCTTGGGCAGGAGCCGGGGGTTGGATCTTGTCGACAATGAAGCCGTACTTGAAGCAAGTCCGAACCAGGTCATAACTAAAGTAGGCATAGCCATTATGACCCCAGCCAGAACCCCAACTATTTTTTACGATGAAGAATTGTTGGTTGCGGTCGTAACCCACCACCAGCATGGCGTGACCGCCGCGACCAATGGGATTGCCATTGTTGTCGAGCACAGGGTCTAGAATGCCGTCATTGTCTTTGTCATCCCAGGATACCCATGTACCTATGACGATATTGTAGCCCTTGTAGAGCAGGGCCTCGAGATAACGGGTGTTCTTGATGCTTTCTCCCGTTAAGCCTTGATCTGTGATGATTTTATAGCCATTGGATGCATAGCCATAGCTATCGTTGTTCTGACACGCCTGGGGTGGAGCGTAGGTGCCGTTGGCCACAAGTTGGTTGATTGTGCCCTGGGCTGGGATGTAGGGCCAGTCGTTCTCCGTACATATTCTTCCATCATTGCGAGCAAGGAGCCCGGCTGCATCGGTGGTTCTCAGACCCGAATTGACATTGTGTGGTCGATTGAGAAATTCGTTGAATTTATAATGGGTGCATTGTTCGGAGAGATCGTCCGGGATATGCTGGTAGGCTTCGAGTAAGGCCAGGGAAGCATGCGCGACACAGGTACCGCGACTCCCCTGGTTCTTGATGCTGGATTGATCGGGGCGATGATCTACCAGCGCCGGAAGCCCGGCAGTTTCTGCCTCTGCAGAAGCCATATCACCAGCCATCATTAGATCCTCCTTGAAGTAGGGGACGACATCAGCCAGGCCCTTGTCAATGGATCTAGCGGCCTTTTCTTCTTCTGCAGAAATCTCTGGTTCGTAATCGAAATCCTCGGGTGAGATCAGCGCCACCTCCATGATTTCGAATTCCTCGACTCTCTCTACCGCATCGATCTCGGCAGACAGAAATTCTGGAGTCAGTTCACCTTCTTCCGGAAGGTCCATATCTAACTTACCTGCCAGGCTTTGATCTGTTTTGATCATAGCCTTGAAGACGATCACATCATCCTTCTGGACAAATCGATCATCGAGATCGTCCTCTGAAAATCTGCGGGTACGCGACCTGATAGCAGATTTTTGTTCGCTCGAGAGGGTTTGCCATATTTTCGCCATTTCATGTCTCCTTACAGTTGTGGATTCGTGAGTATTCCCACGATAAAGGGTTTTGTGAACCAGTCATGTGCGGCTCACCTGCTATCATCCTACACATATGTGCGTTGCCTGTGCGTGCACAGATACTGATGATCTGGCACTTGCGAAGGATGAATCCTTCTGTTATGATCAATTTGGTCAAGATTACATCCAAATAAATACCCTGTAATTCAAGGCATCTTACGATATTGCTATTTTTTCCTGGGAATAATGGCTCATCGGGGAAACTGTGCAAGCTTAGGGCACTCACCAAAGTACTCAGGTAATTGCGAGGGACTCTTTCAAAGCTGCGCAATCATGTCGCTTCAGCCGTTCAAGAATCTGGATACCTTCTGCTCAAATTTGATTTGCGTCAATTTTGGGGACAGAGACTACCCTTAATGGCAGCTACACTCATTCCAAGATATCAGAACGATCTGGCTTATTTTTTGGGTGATCTACGGTCTGCGGTATTTTCATCCCAATCCAAAATTGCCCGAAAGCTTGGTCTATCCCATACCACCATTTCTCGCTATGAAAACGGGTATTTGCGCCCACCTATCGGATACGTTGCATATCTTGCCCAGGGTTTAGAGCAAAGATTGAAAGCTGTGGAATCGGATGTTGAAAAGTATCGAATTCTTCTGCTCAGGGAAGTAAATGAAGTTGTCAAGTGGTGTTATCCAGACGAACATCCATATGAGAATTGGTCTGAGCTCTGCAAGGTAGCCAAAAATCATCTTGAGTTGCAGTCTGCTGGTAAACAAGCCGGTGAGGGGCGATCGAAAAGATACGATTGGGGAAGGGCACCCGATGTTGTACAGTTCTATGGCAGGGTTGCTGAACTTGCGGATCTAGAAAATCTGATCATTGAGCAAGCTTGCAAGATTGTTGTTGTAATGGGTATGAACGGGGTGGGAAAAACAACGCTGGTCACAAAGCTTGCCCACAATCTTCAGAGTGAATTCAGTTATATAATCTGGCGTTCTTTGCACAATGCTCCTTCGCTGGAACAGATCGTCCAAGAAATAACCCAATGCTTGCCCATAGCAAACAAATCCCGACAGGCACAATCGCTTGACCAACAAACGTTGCGTCTGCATGAATTTCTTCAGACACAGCGGTGTTTGCTGGTTCTTGATAATCTTGAATCAATCATGCATCCTGGAGAATATCTGGGCAATTATCTCCCAGGGTATGAGTCATATGGCGTTTTTTTCAAATCACTGGCGAGCAAGCAACACCAAAGCTGCCTGGTCCTGACCAGTCGTGAGAACCTGACCGACCTCAACGAAATGGCCTCCACGGCTGGCTCAACGAGTATCTATGCAATTGATGGCCTGGATTACCCAGCCATAAAGCGGTTGTTAGAACAATGGGATTTGATTGGCGAGGAAGAAGTATGGATAGAGTTCATCCAACATTATTCTGGTAATCCGCTGGCTCTGAAACTGATTGCTGATGTGATCAAAGAATATTTTGATGGGGATATCGCCCATTTTCTTAGCAGTGACAGTTTTATGGTTGCTGATCTGCGAGTGTTACTCGATAGGTCTTTCCAGCGCCTTTCTACGCTTGCTCGAAATATCCTTTATCTGCTGGCAATTTATCGTGAACCCCTATCCTTACAAAAGATTAGCGAACGGATCATCCCGCGTGTGCTTCCCCTTGATGCTGTGGACGCACTTCAATCTCTAAGCAGATGTTCCTTGATCGAAAACCGTCCTGAAGGGTTTTTCATCCAGAGTTTTGTCTCGGAATATCTCATCGATCGTTTTCTTCGACAACTGCATCAAGAAATCCTGGATGGCAAAATTGATTCTTTACAGCAAATTCCACTGTTGACAACGGACTCCAGCGTATATGTGCAAGAAACCCAAGTTCGTTTTTTCTTGAAACCGCTTATCCAGATCTTAAAAAATGAGTATGGCGAGCAAGGGAGTCACTTGGTATTGAAGCAACTGCTCGAAGGTTTGCGCGCACAAACCTTCTCAACGCCAGGATATGCAGCGGGCAATATTCTCAATTTAATGCTTCACCAAGGGCAAGAGCTGCAGAATGAGAACTTCTCTGGTCTTCCTGTCTGGCACGCACATCTACGAGGCTATTCATTGCCTGGGGTCGATTTTTCGGATTGTGATCTGTCTCATTCGACATTCGATAGTGTTTTTGCAGGAGTTACAGCCATAGCGTTAAGCGCTGAACCCAGGCTCCTGGCAATCGCCACAGGCCTAGAGATAAGGATATGGTGTTTGCAAACCCGCCAATTTCTACAAATCTTACGGGGACATTCTGACTTGATTTGGGAACTGCATTTCGGTAAAGATGACCGTTGGTTGTATAGCCGTGGTGCCGATAACCACATATTCCGTTGGGATCTGGATACTGGAGAGGTCGTCACGGCGATACAGGATCGCTCTGCACCTTTACGTTCCATGGCTGTCGATAACGATGGGACAATCATAGCGACTGGAAACCAGGATGGTACAGTCTGTTTGTGGCATGCTGATGATGGCCTGCGCTTGCATATACTTTCAGGCGGCCAGTCTGCTGTAAGCGCATTGGAATTCGATGGTCAAGGGAATTTGCTGCTAGCAGGGTACGATGATGGCTCTATCACTCTCTGGAATAGATCTGGCGATAAAGAGATCTCCATGGCTGAGGTACATCAAGGCTCTGTTACCGCAGTGGCTTTTGCGAGGGGTGGTGAAATCCTGGTCACCGGGGGAGCCGATAATGCGGTCCGTCTTTGGACATCAACCGATGGAGACCTTTTAAGTACTTTCACTGGACATGCAAGAGAGATATCTGCGCTTCGCTGCCCTTCTTCTGGCAATACGCTCATCAGTGCAAGTTATGATCGCACAGCCCGCATCTGGGATATTCGTAATAAGGAACCGTTATTGGTGCTACGTGGCCATAGCCGATCTGTGAGGTCGCTTGATGTTGATGCCAAGGGTGGGTTCGTGGCCACAGGTAGCTATGACCGTACCGTGCGTCTGTGGGATTCGCGTACTGGCCAGCTAATCGATGTCATTGTGGGTCAGACCTTTGAAGTCCGTACGCTGGCATTCAGCCCCGATGGCAAAAACCTGGCCGCTGGAAGCACGGATTATCATGTGCGGATCTGGGAATTGATTTCCGGTCAGCGCTTGCACAATTTCGCCGGGCATGGCCGCTGGGTAGCCAGCCTTGCATATCATCCAACCGGGGACTGGCTGGCGAGTAGCAGTTATGATCGTAGCTTGCGGGTTTGGAATCTACGTAGCGGTCAAGATGAAATAAAGATCGCTGATCACACTCATTGGGTATTATGTGTATCTTACGACCGGGATGGCAGGTTGTTGGCTTCGGGCGGTGTGGACAGAATCATTCGATTGTGGAGCACGGACGACTATCGTCTGGTCTTCGCTTTGCATGGTCACTCTGGTGCAGTGAACTGTCTTTCTTATAATACCCAGGGTGACTTGCTTGCCAGCGGCAGCAATGATCAGAGTGTTTGTTTGTGGCGAACAGAGAGTGGGGAGTTATCTCTCAAGCTGCTGGATCACAATAGCCCTGTTACAGGGCTGATATTTGTTCCTGAACAGAATCATTTGCTGAGTAGAACTTCTGATAACCATATTTTTACATGGGATTCCCACACTGGAGAGCTCATTCGGAAATGGCACTTTGCTGCTGGAGAACCATATCTCACCGCATTTGGCCCTCAGGGAAAAATCCTTGCTGGCTATAGCAATTCTGGAAATAGGATACATGTGTGGAACCTCAGCAGTGAAGAACTCATCTGGGAATTTAATGTGGATAGAGGAAGGATTTCTGCGCTGGCTTTCGATCAACAAGGGCTGCGCTTGGCGAGTGGTAGCCTTGACGGGCAAATAACGGTCTGGAATGTCGAAACGGGCGAGAAAACCACATCGATGAGAATCAACCAGCCCTACGCGGGCATGAATATCACTGCTGCTACTGGTTTGAGTGCGGTTCAAGTGGAGATGTTGAAAGCTTTGGGGGCAGTTGAAGATGAAATTGCTCAATGACCTGACGCACAGTTAGCGCACATATCCCTATAATAAATTCGTGTAATAGCAGGTTTTTTCCCAGATGATGGAGGTGTTGTATGGCTAATCATGATTATGCCCATGTCAAGATCAGCAGTGAAGAGCGCGATTTGATGGTGTCGATTGGCAATTGTCGCCATTCGGAATGTGCGGTGCCCCAAAAACACCCTTTCTACCCGGTGCCCGAGGAAGCCCCATTCTATTTCGGAAAACGCCCCTGTATGCCTGTGGTGCCAACCAATCTATGCCAGAAGAAAGTCATGCTAATCGGTGAGTACCCCAATTGTCGCTTTGCCTCGGTAAAACACGGTTCGAACCCTATCGAAAAATTTGTACCTGTTGCAGATATTAACGAGCCATTCGAAGCAGGCCGTTACTTCGATAGTTACGGCATTCGCGATTATCCCACCGCGGTAAGTCTACATCGCAATTACCTGGAGCCATTGCAATTGGATCTGCGTTCTGATGTTTGGCTGACGAATATTATCAAATGCTACCTATTAAAACCTTACCATATCAAAAATTATCAGGACGTAAAATGGAATACACCTGAGACGCAGGCATCTTACGAGGACGATAACGACTACTTCGATATCGCCTCTGTTTGCATGAAAAATCACCTGTTTCGTGAATTGGCACTCTGCCAGCCCAAGGTGGTGATTGCATTTGGAGAGAAAGCTTACCGCATGATCCACAGCGATGAACATCTTAAACCTGCTGCGGATATTACATTAAGTGATATTGCTGGCCAAATCTTAGCAAAAGACCAGCCAACACACCCCTTGGATAAGCGCGCTACCCCGTTTTTGCATTATGACGTCATACACCTGTACCATCCATCTACTTTCCCACGCGGTGCAAGTGAGTCGCTTGTCAACAGGCATTTCAACGAACATATTCCAACTGTGAAAACCTACTTGTCTGAATCGGGGATCATCTAGAGAGGTGAAGCGATGACAACTTTTCCAATAGAACCACGTGACAATTCGTACGGCTTACGGGGGCGGGTCGTTACTATGAATGACGACTTCGAGATCCTCGAATCGGCTGTAGTCTATATCAACCAGGGTTTGGTTGTTGACGTCCGCCCAAGCACTGAAAACCCACCGAATGGATTCGATCCGGCCCATATTATCGATACAGGTGGAACCATCTTCCCTGGCATGATCGAGTTGCACAACCACTTGAGCTATGACGTTTTGCCAATGTGGAATGTACCTGAGCTATTCGAACGTCGCGAGCAGTGGCGTGATCATCCGGAAAAACGCAAACTGGTCACTGCCCCCATGTATGTTCTTGGGCGAACGCCAGGATATGTAGAGGCAGTTGTCCGCTATGTAGAGTGCAAATGCCTGCTTGCTGGTGTAACCACTTCCCAGGGGATTTCATTGTATGGGGTTTCTCCTAACCGCTATTACCGTGGCATTGTCCGTAATGTAGAATCACCCTCGGATCCGGATCTATCCAAGGCCGCAACGAAGATCAGCGATGTGAAGAAAGATGATGCTACCAAATTCTTAGCGCGTCTAGATAAAGAAGATTCCTGTTTTCTGTTGCATCTGGCTGAGGGTGTTGGTGAAAAAGCGCTGAAGCATTTCAAAGCCCTTGAGCTGGAATCTGGAGAGTGGGCCATTACGGATGCTTTGGCAGGGATTCATAGTACAGCTTTGCAGCAGCGCGACTTAAATCTTATGGCCGAAAAGAATGCTGCCGTGATCTGGTCACCATTGAGCAATCTTTTGCTGTATGCCAGGACAACAGATATCAAATCGGCCAAAGAAGCCGGCATGTTGATTGGTTTGGGATCTGATTGGTCGCCAAGTGGAAGTAAGAATTTGTTGGGTGAATTAAAGGTCGCTCACTTGGTAAATAACCATGAAAACCTTGGGCTTACCAATCGCGATATCGTTTCAATGGTCACATGTGATGCTGCCAAAATCCTAAAATGGGATCGTGGATTAGGCTCAATTGAAGGGGACAAGAGAGCTGATCTGATAGTCGTAGAAGGCCAGACGGGGGATGTCTATGATATGCTAATCCAGGCCACAGAAAGCTCGATCCATCTTGTTGTCATCAATGGCGTTCCACGATATGGGATGGAAAACCTGATGGGGTGTTTTGGGAATGGGACAGAGGCTTTCCAACTTAAAGGAGAAAAACGGCTGTTGAATTTGTGGGAAGAGACCGCCGACCCGGCCATTAGGGACCTGACCTTGAAACAAGCTCAATTACGCTTGGAAGAAGGGTTTTCACAATTACCAGTCTTAGCAGAAAGATTAGAATCGCCAGATAACGCCATCACCCGCTTATCGAGTCTGAAACAGAATTTTACTGATCTTGAAGAGGCTTATACTGCTTTGGGATTTAGCGAGGCTGAATTGGCAAGCGCTGTCGATGGTGGTGTGATTAGCCATGAATCACCACCAATTTTCCTCCACCTTGATATGGATGAAGGTGTGTTAGATGAGTGGGATGAACAAGATTGGGGGACAGGTTTCGATCTGGATATGGCCGCATCTGTGCCATATTCAGAAATTCTGAGAGACGTCAATACCTATCTGGATCCGTTGACCATTGTCGAGGATGCGCGCTACTTTCAGAACCTGGCAGTACAGAGGAACATTCCCATATACATCAAGGAGGAACTTCCAGGTTTCTATGGCGCAGTCATCCCTCCTTCCCCAGTAGCGAATGATTTTCTGACTGAAGAGCATGCCAATCTTGGATCACTCTTCGCCAGTGTGGTAAATCTGGCTACTTTCATGGGGCAACCTGGCTACCTGACATCATCTCATCGGCGGCAAATTGTTGAGCAAGCCTTGATTTTGTTGGATGATGTCTACGTTCATTTGCCCTTAAAACGCGCCATGCACGCTGTAGACCCAGTTCAACGGCTGAAATTGTTACTGTTTGACCTGGAGCAGGCAGATCAAGTCGACGTCAAACAAGAACTCGAATTTCATGCAGAATTGCTTTCCATTTTCTCTTCCCTACGGGACTTGCATACCATTTACAAGTTACCCTATCCTTATGCGGGCAAAGTGGCCTTCCTACCCTTTATGATCGAGGAGTACTTCGCTGAAGACAATAAACCGAGGTATATCGTGACCAAAACGACCGGTGACATCGGCCCAGACTCATTTCAAAAGAATGTCGAAATCCTGTATTGGAATGGCATTCCCATCGAACGAGCCATTCAACTCAATGCGGAGAAGCATGCTGGAAGTAATCTGGCTGCCCGGCATGCGCGCGGTTTAGATACAATGACGATTCGCCCCTTAGGTTATAGTCTGCCCCCTGATGAAGAGTGGGTTACACTCCGTTACCAGCTAGAAAATGGCCAGATCCAAGAGTTCACCCAGGATTGGTTGGTGACTTCGACCTCAATTTTTAAGCAGATCCTGCATAAAAGTGAACAACTTTCTTGGGCAACGGCAATTGGTATCGATGAAAAAACGGATGCAGTTCATCAGATTAAGAAAGCCTTATTTGCACCGGAGGCACTCCTTGCTGAAAGGCGGGTTTTGGAAGAAGACCAACCTCAGAGCACCGCAAAAAGTATCGCTACACAGATGCCAACCGTTTTCCGCGCGCTGTCGATCAATGAAAAGATTGCTTATATCCGTATCTTTACTTTCAATGTTCCCAGTGCTGATAAATTCGTGGAGGAATTTGTTCGATTAGCAAATGAAATGAAAGCCAAAGGATTGATCATAGATATTCGAGGCAATGGGGGTGGGTTGATCTACGCGGCCGAGCGGCTTTTGCAATTTTTTACGGAACGCGAAATTGAACCCGAACGAGCGCAATTTATCAATTCGCCTTTGACACTCCGTCTTTGCCGTCTGCACAGTCCCTCGGCTGTATTAGAAGGTCTTGATCTCACTCCCTGGGTCAACTCTATAGAATTGTCAGTCAAGACTGGTGCTAAATATTCACTGGGTTATCCGATTACTGATCGTGCATCTTGCAACAGTCTACAGCAAAAATTCACTGGATCGGTGGTATTGATTGTTGATGCTATGTGTTATAGTGCCGCGGACATGTTTGCGGCAGGTTTTCAGGATCATGAAATTGGAAAAATACTTAGCGTAAGTGAAAACACAGGCGCTGGGGGAGCAAATGTGTGGAGCCATGAGCTGTTGGAATACCTGATGAACTCCGCAAATTCAGTCGATGGAACCCAAGATAATTCACCTTTCGAGCCATTACCTCACGGAGCTGCAATGCGGGTTGCCATCCGGCGTACACTGCGAGTCAATCAAAATGCGGGTATGCCGCTCGAAGATTTAGGCATCCAGATCAAACCCGAACATCGCTATTGGATGAAGAAGGAGGATTTGCTAAACGGCAATAAAGGATTGATCAAATGGACCAGCGAATTTTTATTCGAGGGCTGATATTTTGAATTGGTTTTAAGTATTTGTTGGGTCTTTGTGGTTCAAGTGGTTTTATCGCCAAGTTTTCAAAGAAAACACCTCGGACTGGAGTCCGACGTCTCCTGACGTCAGGAGATAAAGAAACTCAACTAGGAACGCGGTTCCTGCCAGGAACCGCGTTCCTAGCCAAACTTTATTTCAAGGTACATTCTGGAGTTTGCTTATCAACACTGTAAGTCTGAGGAGTCGAGATTCCCAAATCATGTGTCACGAAAACCTTCGAGAAACCGGGGGATAATTGCATACGACTTTCGGAAAGCGTAATATAATCTAATCGTTGACTGACTCAAGTTCAAGTCATTGTTTGGCTTGAAAGGCATCGAGAATGACCAGCAATCCCGCCGAACTCTACCAGCAGGCTCAGCGATATATGCATAAGCGTGATTACGATGGCGCGGAAAAGTGCTATCGCATGCTGATTTCTTTGCTTCCAGATGTTCCTCAACCCCATTTCGAGTTGGCTGATCTGCTTTCTACGATGGGCAAGAACCCGGCTTTGATCATCAATCATTATGAGATGTTCATCCAACTTGCTGGTGACAATCCTGACCTGGGGGAGCAAATAAATCATGCCAGACAGGCAATCTACCAACTACTCAATCCCGCACCTCTGGAATCTGCGTTAACTCAAGTTGATGCCAAAGCCTCCGGGATAGATTTGCCTGATGACCGCATCATTGTTGATAGGAGAGGTAACGGTCACTTCAAGAGGCTTGGCGATGCAGTTACCAACAACCCCAAGGCACTGCCTATACATCTGCTGCCTGGCCGTTACAACGAAACCATCATGATCACCAATCCTGATCTTGAACTGCAGATCAATGGCCCCTCATCCGGGGAGCCGGCCATCTTGATGTCGACCAGCGATCACTGTCTCTACACCGATTGCCTTAATGTGGAAATCCGTAATCTGACGATTAGCAATAGCAGCCCCAAGGCGGCTGTGCAGGTAGTTGGAGGGCGGGTCGCTTTCGAGGGGTGCGAATTCTTAGAATGCACCACAGTTGGGATCAACGTTCAATATCAGGCGCGTCTTGAATTGAAAGAGGGCAATGTCTTCTTTGGGGGAGGGACTGCTCTTCGAGTGGCTGATCAGGCTAACCTTGAAGTGGGTTCTGTGGGCCCTAACTATTTTTACAGCAATCTGAGGGGCAGCATTCATGCTGCCGGGGATAGCAAAGTGTCAATCCACGCTGCGGGATTCAACTATCGGGGTGATCTCGTTCCTGAAGAGACGTGCGAGTCTCTGCCCTACTATGGTTTAGGAGATGTTCCGCTTATTTGGCTTCAAGGGAATGTCGCAGCGAGTATCAAAGACACAAAACTTACCGGTTGGGGCACACTGATCCAGGTCGACGAGCAGGCCTCGGTGACATTATCTAGCCTGGAGAGTAAAGCTGCTGATGGGTTCAGCAAACAAGCCTGCACTCCAGAAATATTCCTCAGCATTGGGGACACTGCCAGGGCTGAGATTGAAACAAGCACCTTTTCGACTGACGTGATTGGCGCTTCGGGGATTGTCTGTTCTGGCCAGGCAAAACTGCGCATCAAAGATCTAACCTTTGGAGGAGA
This sequence comes from uncultured Anaerolineales bacterium, assembly GCA_964622645.1. Lineage (GTDB taxonomy): Bacteria > Chloroflexota > Anaerolineae > Anaerolineales > UBA11858 > NIOZ-UU35. Next base: position 1,326 of record CAZUSV010000144.1, on the reverse strand, counting down.
AATCACCATGCTGAAACTGAATGGGGGTGTGGTCGAAGTCAAGGGCCTGAATCATGAAGACTCACACGGCAGCCATGTTGTCGGTTTGCAAGCAGATGGTGGACATGCTCATATCCGCAAGAGTTATCTGCCATTCGTAGATATTTTGGCTGATTTGGAAGCCAATTTCACTGGCGTTCGTTTTGGTAGACGGGGGGCCAAAGGCAGTGCCTTCCGTGGGAAAATACGCTTCGAAGACTGCGCCTTTTCAGGTAGTTCACACTTCAATGGGCAAATAGATCTGCTGAATTGCAAAGCTCAAAATTTATATGGCAGCGATGCCTGGTTGAGTTTTTACAATGGCAAAGTTCGTATCAAGGGTGGAAAGTTTTTGAATCATGCTATTGCCGTGGGGTGCAATTTTGACATCACAGAAGCATCCTTCAGGTTTGACGAAGGCCATGCCTCTCCTGAAGGTGTGGTTGATATTTTGCAGGGTGCTTTTGGTAATCTTGAGCGCTGTTCTATCAGCAGTTCGCTGCCCAAAACCTATCCAGCCTTGCGTATCCATCGTAAAGCAAAAGTTCGCCAGACAGCTAATCAGCTACAGGGCAAAGTCAAAATGTATCGATAGTCAATCTCTCTAGGAATCGCCGGGGTAGCTCTCAGATTTGGGGGTGTGGGGCGTGCGGAGCATGCCCCACACCCCCAAATCTGGACATTACCACGGAAATTCCTAGAGACCCGACAAAGTGATACAATATGCTGCCAATTAATTCTTGGAGGAAGAGATGAAAATTACTGATGCCTTTATTGCCGACCATGAAGCATTGTATGCCAAATTTGATCAGCTTGAAGAAACCATTCCCAATGAGGTAAAAACCCTTGCCGAGGTAAAGATCCCAGGCGCAGAGCTAGCCTCAATCCTTGCCGAACATGCCAAATTCGAGGATGAACTCCTTTTTGCTGCCTTGGAAGAAAAAATGGGATCCGATGAGGCTACCAAAAAAGTTCGTCAAGACCATGAACGCATCGAGAAGTTAATGCAAGATGTGTTAGGACATTTGGAGGATATCAAGCGCATGGGTCATGCTCGGAGGACGCTACTCCAGGCCATCAATGTTGCCCGGGCACATTTCAGTCGCGAGGAGAAGGAGACCTTTCCCCTGGCCGAAGAAATCTTGGGAGAAGAGAAACTGTTAGAATTAGGTGCTCGCTGGGAAGAATTACAAAATAAATAGAGCAGGCAAAAGAAAGCGCCGCAGCAATCGCTGCGGCGCTTTCTTTTGCCTGGCGGAGAGGGAGGGATTTGAACCCTCGATACCTTGCGGTATACGCGCTCTCCAG
>CAZUSV010000143.1:0-16890 GCA_964622645.1 uncultured Anaerolineales bacterium | reverse complement strand
CCGCTTGTCCTAACTTGATAATCGGTTGTAGGTTGCATTTCCTTCTTCCTTTCGCAGGTGATTTTGCATGAATTCTGCCTGTTGCTCAATGGTGTATAACGTAGTGTTGGTATCAGCTACGTCACGGCCAGGCGATGCTGAAATCAATGTTTGATCTGTTGTATTTAGGTGCCACCTCCTCCAAATAGATTTGCCTAATTACCTGATTTTTTGATAGCGAACAGAAAGAGCTCTTTCTTCAAGAATACTACGATCTGGAGTAATCGTTAATGGTCCTACCGTTTCGATTTTTACCTCAGCGAGGGCTTGCCCGAATTTAGCAGCCTCTAAAGGGGGAGTAGCATCTAAAATGGATGTCAGGAATCCAGCCCAAAATGCATCTCCGGCGCCAGTCACATCTGAAACTGTGATTGGGTTGGGAGTCATATTATACACGTCACCAATATCAGTTGTCAGGAGGACGCCTTTATCTCCCATGGTAAGTATAACAAATTTTGCTCCCCAATCGATGAAATGGCGGGCATATTCCATCGGTTCAAGCCCAGGGGAGAAGATCCTTTCGCAATCATCCAATGAGGGTTTAGTGATATCGACGTATTGAAAGGCGTTTTCAAGGAAGGAAATAAAATCTGGCACATCTGGCCAGATTGCAGGATGGTAGTTTGGGTCTAGCGAAATCCATGCTTTGTTAGCCTGGGCGATTTTTAATGCCTGCATAATCGTTGATCGGGCTGGCTCTCGACTCAAAGCGAACGCAGAGGTGTGAATCAGGCGCGTTTTTGCGACCGCATCCATGAGAGATGATACAGCTTGAATATGGGCATCAGCCCCTCTAAAGATCAAGAATTGAGGTGTTCCCCCACTTGTGCGGGTAATATGCACAATTGTGGTAGGTGCCTGGTGTGAAATTTGTACCAATTTGGTGTCAATATTTAGTAGGTTTAGCTGATTAAGGATATATTCTCCAAAGTAGTCATCACCTACACAAGCGCCTAGAGCAACATGATTTCCTAACAAGGCCATATTGCGAGTAAGGTTTGTTGGTTGACCTCCCATGAAGCGCTGAAAACAATCTGCCTCTGCAAGGGATTTGACTTCTTCAATAGAAATAAAATCAATTAATGACTCTCCAAGGGCAATGAAATCATATGAACGGGTTTTTGCAGCAGGCATATTCTGGATTATTCTTTTATTCTTCTAGTAGTTCGCCTTTGGATGAGGTTCAAGGATAGCCGTTTTTCACATGGCGTTGCTGGGGTTGTCTCAAGCGCATCCATAAGCATATGCACCCCCTCAACACCCGACTCAAACAGATTTTGATCGATCGTGGTAAGCATTGTGTATTCTGCGTCGCGTATTCCATCGAAACCGATCACGGATAATTCTTTGGGGACCTTTATGCCTAAATCTTTTGCTTTATCCAGCACACCAATTGCCAGGGTGTCGTTGCCTGCGAATATGGCGGTGGGAGGTTCAGCCAGCGTAAGGAGTTGTTTGGCCATCTTCTTGGCTTTAAATCTTCCACGGTGACCAGAAATCTGGTACTCAGGTTTGAAGGGGATTTTATTCTCCTCTAAGGCCTGACGATAGCCCTGGTAACGGTATTTTGTGGAGGGGTGGAATGGAGTTTCTAAAGGCTCGCTCAAGAAAGCGATCCGCTTGTGTCCCAGATCGATCAAATGCTGAGTGGCCATTTTTCCCCCTTTGACGTCATCGGTTAGGATGCTGCACAAGTTCTGGTGATATGCATCGACCAACACGGTTGGAATATCAGCATTTGCCAGGCGCTCTGCTTGTTCATCATCTGGTGGCAATGAGATAATCAGTATGCCATCGACAAGGTTATTTCTAGGAAGATCCTTGATGTAAGTATCTCGTTCGGTGGGTTTCCCGACACTAAAAAGCACCATGCGATAATCGGTCTCAGCCAGTGCGTGCTGAACTCCTCGCAAGCGCTCAACATAGGATGGCATTGTGAGATAAGGGAGAATCACACCGATTGTCGATGTGCGTCCGGTCGAAAGTTGACGGGCAATCGGGTTAGGTGTGTAATCGAGTTCTTCAATGGCTGATAATACTGCTTGGCGAGTTTCATCACTCACGGAAGGGTTGTTGTTCAGAACGCGAGAAACAGTAGCAATACCTACATTAGCGTGTTTAGCAACGTCACGGATGGTTGGCAAAATGATTCTCCTGGAGGGCTTGCTTCTTTTTCTGGAACCGGTTCCACAAATCTAGACTAGCATATATTTTGGGGGATGTCAACGTTTTCGATTTCCTGTGCAAAATTGGGAAGTATTTGCGGTGAAAATTACATCAGGGACAAAAAAATGTTGACAAGAATGATCAAAGCGAGTATAAGCAGGTGGCTCTTTAAGCCCCAAAGGTCATTATTTGTGAAGGTATTATCTGTCAGTGATGTAATTGTTCCTATAATCTATAGTACACATGTCTATGAAAAGTATGGTCATGTGGATTTCGTTCTTGCGTGTGGGGATTTACCTTACTATTATCAGGAATTTATCATTAGCCTGCTAAATCGACCGCTTTTCTTTGTGCGTGGCAACCATGATCCAGTGATTGAGTATGGCGAAGGTGTTAATCGCGCTTATCCTCATGGTGGGATTGATTTACATCGTAGGGTTATCCGATTTCAAGATCTGTTACTAGCCGGTATTGAAGGGAGTGAGCGCTACAAGAGCAGCGGGCAATTCCAATATACTCAATCTGAGATGTGGAGACACGTGTTTGCACTGACGCCTGGATTGCTTTTCAATCGTATCCGGCATGGCAGATATCTAGATGTCTTTGTTACGCATGCCCCCCCCTGGGGTATCCATGACAAGTCAGATCGGGCGCATCGCGGCATCAAAGCATTTCGTTGGCTGTTGAAGGTTTTTCAGCCTCGCTATCATTTTCATGGCCATATTCACGTTTATCGACCTAATACAATCACAGACACAACATTCAATAATACACGTGTGTTGAATACCTATGGCTCCCTGGAGACAGAATTAGATCTGGGAAAGCAATAGGCTCTCTATGGAAAGAAATCACAATAATTGGTAGCGGCAAAAAAGTAAGTGACATCTCGTTCCATCCGCTCTGCGGTGGAACGAGATGTCACTTACTCTGTGACCATCACCCAAAAATTCTATCGGCAAATTAGCAGGGGGATTTCTGTCTTGCGTAATACATTATCAACCACGCTGCCAATCACTACTTCTACAACGGGACTGGATTTGTAGCCTCCCATAAGGATAAAATCACAACCATAATCTTGGGCGGTCTTGATTATGATATCGCTCAGCGTACCAGGTTTGTGGCAAATGAAATTTGCTTGGAGAGCATGTTTCTTTAAGTATTCTTGAGCGTCATTGGATACCATGTCCATATCGATTTCCTCATGCTCGATGACCAGTACACTGAGTTGAATTTTCCATTTTCCTGCTAAATATGCTGATAAATAAAGCGCTTCTTTGGCTTTGGGAGAACCGTTATATGCCAGCAGGGCATGGTTGAGAGCAGAAACGCGTTCTGGAACAACCAAGATCGGTCGTGGGCAGCGACGAATCATAGTGCGCAATCCTGATCCGAAGCGTGCCACAGGATGGTCGTCTGGGGGATAGGTCACTTTGGTTACAATGAGATCGGTCCAATGGGATCGCTCACAGATGATTCGGGCGATGGCGCCAGATTCGATGGCTAAGTGTCCGTGGATACCCTCTGATTCGCAGCGGTTTTCGAATTCTGCTGTGAGTTGGATGGTCTCTTCGGATTCTGCTTCTTCTTTTGACTTTGCAACATGTAAACCTTGGAGTTGACCTGATTCTCGATGAGCAACGACCAAGGCTTGCTCTAAAGCCAACCAATTTTGGTCTGTAGGGGAAATGGATACCAAAATATTCGAAAGTAAGTTGCCCTCACTTCGACGGCGCATGGCTTCATCTCTCCAGGCTCCTGGAGGGGGTCCAGATTCTAGAGCGTCGGGAGTCACTGCGTCGTAGATCGTTGAGGTCAGGCGCGAGAAGGCTTGTGAAAATTTATGGCTAAAGCGAGTCTCCAAATCCGCAGCAACAGCAGCTGTTTCGATATGCCAACCAAGCGCATCTTCCAGTTTGGCGCGGTGCCTTGAAATCCATAAATAAAGGTCGGCCTCGGTACGCTCTGGGAAATGCCTGAGGATGCCCCGTTCTTGGATGATTTGCACGATGGGTTTGTATACTTCGTCGTGCCAATGCGAGACGGCTTCTTTGTAGGGGACCTCGCGATTCTCATCGATGCCCATAAAGTAGCGATGTACCTCGATGTGTTCTATCAGGATCGGATATTGGCCAGGATTAGTTACCGTGAAATCTGTGTCTGGACGTAGGCGATCAAGTTGGGTTTGCTCAAGGAAATCAATTTGCTCTGCTTTTATGATTAGATCATCTGGTTGAGTATCAGGTGTGATATTAATGCGAGTTCTCACTTCTGTTACGTATGCCTGGATTCTGGTGGCATCAAGTTGGCGGGCAACGGATACTCTGTGGTTACCATCCAGGACGAAATAAACCTCGCCAATCTGGTATACCTCAATGGGGGGCAATCCAGTGAGACCTGTGGCCTCAGCCATCACACGAGCCCACCGGTCTTGGTCGCTATCGGAAAGGGGCAGAAAAGTGCGAGAAAAATCTGTGTAGCGTCCTACGCTACCTACAATGGCATCCAGCGGGATTTCACGCAATGTCCTTTTGCTACTTTCTAAGGCGCGCAATTTTTGGCGAACCTGCTCGTAGGAGAGTAGTTCTGTGGATTTCCCGGTTATGCGAGCCAAGATCCCTTGCAAAGCTGCTTTGCGGCGAGCTTCTCGAAAATCGCTTACAGCGCTGATAAATAAATTTTGATTTGTCATACTTATCTCTTGATTTCAATAAACATATACTTGCCATCTTTGAAGATCAATTCATAATTTCCAGCTTCGAGTTCATCCCCGATCTCACTCAAGACCTGTTCATCGGCAGGATCTTCGAAAACCAGCATCAAGCGTGCTTCAGGATGATTGTCGATCACCCAATGGTAGAGATTGTAGTCAGCGAAATTGCCGATATCTATTTGCATTTCTTCCAGGCCGGGCAAGTACTGGATAGGATAATTGGTCATGATGGGCTCGTACTGCCCATTCTCTTCAAAATAGTCATAGATCTTGTGGTTGATACTTCTGAGAAGAATATCTTTTTGTTGTTCTTGCTGGTGCTCGACAAGAATCGCATCCCTTACAAACAGGCTGCCAATTATTATTATGATAATTGTTAGTACAGCGACAATGTAAAGTTTCAATTGCTCGATTTTGATTTTATCCAGAAATTTTCCTCCAAACTGGATGACTTTTTGAGCGGCCAATCCGGTAACCAACCCCAATAAGGGCAATGCTATCGATAGGTTCCTTGGGAATGTGCTAAATGCCAACGCCCAAATCAGAGAGTATGGGATCAGAATCGTCAGGCTGATCCAGACAACTGCGCTTTCAAGAAATGGAAGTAAGAACAGAATGAATGGATAAAGGAAAACGTATTCTTCCAGAAGACCCATCGCTCGGACGAAACGTTCCATCAAGTTTCTACCCTGATGGCGTTCGATTGCCAGGTAGGCGATATTGGTCTCATTCGCACCCACCAGGATGCGGTATTCATTGAGCAGGTACCATGGCAGAACAATAACCAGGCTGATCCCAAACCATTTCGTTAACTGGATGAATTGCCCTTTGCGAGTGAGTGAGGACCAGTTTCTAGCGATGAGCCAATAAGCCAGAAATGGATATACTGCCAGGACGAAGAGACCATTTTGCTTGGTCAGGGCAGTGCCAGCGGCGAAAAGCGCACCTACCGCAACATAACTGAGCTGTTGATTTTGATTAGATGTGCACTTGGCCTTCAATAATGTGTAGATCGTGATGAAGGTAAAGAAAGCCAAGGCTACATCGACGTAGCCGGAGGCAATATAGCTCCCCAAAAATTTCTTCATGATGTAGCGAGTTGCAACAACCCCTGCGAAATATCCAGGATTTCTTGTCTCTAATCCCAGCTCGAACATAAGAACCAGGATAAACAAATTGAAGAGGGGCATCATGCTCTTGGCAAAAAATTGGATCTGAGTGCCCCCCAGAAATGCATAGGAAATCGCAAAATTCGTGGGAATCAATTGTGCATAGCGACTGGTTCCAGTAGGAAATTCGCCTGAGAACCATTCTGTAGCCCAGCGATTCCAGGAGACAATCGCATCCCATTCAACAAATACGCTATCGATATTTATGAACCAGACTCTAATTGCCCACCAGATACTCGCTACTGCCAATACGGAGAATAAGACCCCAATGATATTTACAGTTATTTGCGAAAAAGATTGTCGGGAATTCTCTTTTTGAAACAGGCGGAGCGATTGAATATATTCGAATACCGCTGAATATTTGGATGATATTGTTGAACCAATTGAATTCACTAGGGCTCCGCCATAAAGCTTGCTGAACAGGATTACCTCGATCACCAGAATCGCATACATTGCGTAGGATATGTTTACCCCTATCGTGGTAATACCGAAAACGATCAGGTGGTTGGCAATCAGGCTTAGCGCGAACGCAAATATCAGTTTGTGGATGAAACCTGGTTTGAGATCGAAAGCCTTGAGGATCAATAAACCAGGTAAAAGCGTGATCTGTAAGATCGATAATAGACCAAGTAAGAGCATGATTTTAGTTGAAACCTAAATTTTTCTACCAATCATTTAGTACGAACCGCGTTCCTTATGCAATTGATGACGAAAAATTGGCATATATTAAAACCTAAAGTGGGCAAAACAGGCAATTTTCAGAAGGAACGCGGTTCGTCGGCTGGGAATTTCGTTCGATGCACGGTAGAGAAACCTAAATAATCGGGTAGGGCAGGTTTTTGAAGCGATCGCTATTCTTTTGAGAAATTTTCGCTGCGTTCGAAACGTAGTTGGGCGATCTGCTCAGAAACTAACCCCACCATAAAAACTACTACCGATACGGTCATTAGCATGGCTGACGTAGGACCGTAGCGGGTATTTAAGAAGAGTACCTTGAACAATCCATATCCAAATCCTGTCAGGAACATCAGGCCGCTGACTGGGATGAATATTTTCAGGGGTGAGTAGATGGTGGCGATTCGCAGGATGATGACCAAGAAGCGCATGCCGTCCTTGAGCAATCGAATATTGCTTTTGCCAACTCTTCGCCTGCCGCGAATGGGGACATAAACCAAACTGCGCCCTGACCGTAGCGTCGCCAGGGTGATCGTCGTGGGATATGAGAACCTATTGGGCAACAAATATACAAAACTGCGCGCCACATCTGCTTTGATCGCTCGGAAACCAGAGGTCAAATCTTCGATTCTGGTTTCGCTGATATAGGAAGCCAGCATATTGTATACCTTATTGGCGAAATCTCGGTGGATGTCTGTTTCGGAGTCAGTCGTGCGTGCGCCGACAGCCATATCATAGGGACCAATCTTCTCGAGCAATCGCGGGATATCCTGTGGGGGATGTTGCCCATCAGCATCCAGCATGACCAGGATCTCACCAAGGGCATGGCGGATTCCCGTTTTTATGGCTGCCCCGTTCCCGATGTTATAAGGATGGCGGATCACCCTGGCACCAGCCCGCTCAGCCTGCAACGCGGTTTCATCCTCAGAACCATCGTCGACCACCAGGATTTCATGCGACGTATCTGCTAGGGCTTCCTTTATTATGGCGATCACATCGACAATGTTTTGGGCCTCGTTATAGGCCGGGACGATGATCGACGTGCAGATAGGATTATCTGACATGGGGGGTAGTATAGCTCAACTTGTGGATCAGGCCAAGTTATACTTTCTCTTCTCAGAAAGCGTCTGAAAAGTAAATTCTACCAGCCAGACCCCAGGGATTTTGTCCATTATTCAGTCAAAAAGGTGTTTGGCAGCCGATAGTTTCAGTGGCAAGAGCATTCTTCTGGAAATCCCTGGGGTCTTTTCGATAGTTTCTCAAGAAGGGGGCAGTTTAGATGTCAGCGGCAGATCAAGATCGGGCAGGTGGCAGCCCTGAGCAGATCGTTGACCACACTGCCAATTACGATCTCTAGCATTGGTGAGTGGCTATATCCCCCCATGATGATCAGATCGGACTTTGCTCCTTCTGCTGTCTGCAAGATTGTTTCAGCAATAGATCCCGCGCGAATATGGATATCTCCGACGACTTGATGGGTGTTCATATACCAACGGGCGCGGGCGATGGCTTTCTTTGGAAAAGAATCCCCCGAAAGAACCACCAGCACGGTTAGGGGCAGATTCCACTTCCCTGCCAGATAAGCGGCAATGAATAGCGCCTCGTCAGCTTTCGGGCTGCCATCATATGCCAAGAGCAGTTTGTCCAGAGATGGCTTGTATTGTGGAACGACGAGCATGGGGCGCGGGCAGCGTTGAACCAGACGGTGGAATCCCGGTGCCAGGCGCATGAGCGTTTCTTGGCTGGGAGGATGCGCTAGATGGATTACTACCAGGTCGCTCCAGCGTGCTCGTTTCGTGATCGTTGGGGTGATCTCACCAACATCGATGGCTAATTCGCCAGGAATTTCTGCATCCTGACAGATATGGTTAAATTTTTCTTGGACGGATTTCGCCTCGGGGGTGTTGATTAATTTCTTACTAGAGACGACATGCAATCCGAGCAAATGTGCCTCTTCGCGCTTGGCGATGATCAGTGCCTGTTGCAGAGCCTGCCAGTTTTGGGCTTCTCCACTTACGGTTACTAGAATGTCTCTGAAGAGTGAGGTGCGCCTATCTTTTGATAAGTGCTGCCTGCGCCACTCCCCGGGCCTAGGTCCAGCCTCGATCGGTTTGGGGGTAAAGCGTTTACGGATGCGCTCCACCCATCGAGCAAAGATCCTCTCCGGTCGAGAGCTAAATTGATCTGCCAGGTCGATAGCAACATCCTCGGGATTAATCTCCCACCCCAACGTGTCCTTCAATTTATCCTGGTGCTGTGCTATCCAGACATACAAGTCTACTTCTGTTCGCTCTGGAAAATCCCGCAACATGTCATGCGTTTGGATAATCTCGTGGACGGGGAGGTAGAATTCTTGATACCAGAGTTTTGCAGCTTCAGGAAAAGTGATCCCTTTGCTGCTTTCACTATATTGCTGCTGAATTTGAGCGATCTCATTTTCAATGATCTGATAACGACCGGGGGAGGTAATATGCAAATCGTGGTAGGACTTTTTCCCAAGTTGCGTCTTCTCGACAAACTGTTCGTATTCAGCAGAGAGGATCAAACTGTCGAGATCAGTTTCCGGGGTGATCTCGATCGACGAGCTGATTTCAGTGACGTAAGCCCTGATCTCCGTTGCCCCACGCTGTTTGGCTATGGAGACGCGATGATTTCCATCCAGAACGAAATACACTTTGCCGATTTGATATACCTGGATGGGCGGCATGTCTTTGAAGTCCTTGAAGGTTGACTTCACGCGTGCCCAACGTGTTTTCAAAGAGCCACTCAGCGGCAAGAAGTCGCGCGTGAATTCTGTATAGCGACCTACGCTTCCGACGATGGCGTCGATGGGAATATATTTCAACCCAAGTTCATGGCTCTCCTGTGTACCGATGTGTTGGATGATTTCGTCAAAGGGGAGTAAGCTAACAGGTTGGCCTTTAAATCTCCGCAGGATCGCACTGGCAGCGGCTTGCCTGCGAGCGCGGCGGAAATCCTCTAGAGCAATCTCATACTGTGTTTTTTGTTCGTAATTCATGGTATTTAATCAGTCCACAAGGCTCATCCCCCCGCCAGGCGATGAACCCAGGAAGCTGATCCGCTAAATAGACTTGCCCGCGTGATACAACCTCTGACGACCCCCAATGTTCCATCGAGAAAGTGGATATCCACTCTCGGTCACCTGGAGTAATGGGTGTGATTGCTAGATTAGCGTTCGATGAATTCATTTTCGAGCTGGCGACATCCCTCACCAGAGCTTGAAATTACCTGGCTGAGCCAGGCAGAGAGTTTGCCGACTAATTCTTGATCGACATCCGCAGCGATGTTCTCTAATTGATGGGGGTCATCCGTCAGATCATAGAATTCTTGGAATTCCTCTTCATACTCGATATAAACATACTCGCCTGTTCGCAGGCCTAGATACCAGGGTTTGACGAGGCCGCTTTCATCGACTTCGTGACCGTAGAATTCGATAGGTATAGCCTTTCTCCACTCACCATGCGCGGGTCTTTGGTTGCCTAACAAAGGTACCAGGGAGCGCCCGTCTACATAGTCTGGGGGAATCACGCCCGCCAGTTCCGCAATTGTAGGCGCAAAGTCGATATTCCCGGTGAGGTAATCCGCAACCTTGCCACCTGCAGGGATTCCTGGCCCCCGGATAATGAAAGGTACGCGGATATCTTCCTCGTAAGGATGGGCTTTGCCTGGCTTCATACGATGCTGACCCAAGTGATAGCCATTATCTGAGGTGAAAATGATATAGGTATTTTCAAGCAGGTTCAACTCCTGCAGCAGAGAAATCAAATCGTTGATCATTTCATCGACGGCTTGCATACTTTGCACGCGCAACCGGTGAATACTATCGATGTCGCGGATATCTTCTTCGGTCAGTGGCGGATCATAGCGGATACCGCTGGGTTTGTCGCTGACATCGTCCTCGTTGAATGCTGCCGTGCGCGGAGCCTGGATTTCTGGGAATTCTTCCGCGTGCCTTGGGGCAGGGGTGTAAGGCCCGTGCGGCACAAAGGTCGTCAGATACAAGAAAAAGGGGTTTTCGTCTTGTACAGATCCTTTGATGAAACTGTTGGCCTTGTCAGCGAGTACATCAGTGAGATAGTGTTCAGGATCTTCTTGATATTCGATCAAAGTGCCGTTCTCATTCAACGTATACCCAAAACCGGTATAAGGTTTGCCTTTGGCGGGACTGTACCACTCTGTCCATCCTGGGGGCACATAGGTTTTATTGTCCGGGAAGGGATAGTGGTTCATGTATTTGCCCATGAACCCTGTGCGGTAGCCAGCCGCACTGAGCCATGTTGCCACAGTCGAAGCTTCACTCCCCTGTAGGTTGAACTTCTGAAAGCTGCCCTCGGGAGGTTCGTTCATATAAACCTGGTGATTGCGGGTGTATTGCCCCGTCAAGAATGTGACTCGCGATGGGCAGCATACCGGGGTGGGGGTAAAGAACTGGTCGAAAGACAATCCCTGGCTGATGAGCTGCTCTTCTAAGTTCGGCATGTGATCCATTGTCCCCAGGACTGCATCCAAATCATCCACCATTATGACGACGATATTTGGACGTGTGTCCATCGGGATCACCTGGACATCATCGGCGGCAGTTGGTTCGATCCCCGTTCTTTGATTGGACTGTCCCAGCGCTCCTGGCAAAAATCTACGACAACTCAGCGCACTGATTGCCAGCGCGCCGCCAGATATTTTCAGAAAATCGCGTCTGGTAAGGTTGTGTTTTATTCTCACGAGAATTCTCCATTTGCGTTCCCCTATTATAGCCCAGGCTTTCCAGGAATCACCTCCGATTTCGATCAGAGGGGAATTTCGCTCAGAGGGGATTGACAAATCCCCGATATATGGCATACAAAATTTGATTTCTTCCACGTAAGGGTCTGGATTTGTCACGCCTAGGGTGAGACCGAGCAACCCGGACATTCCAAAAGAACCATAGTATAGGCTGTTCCCAACCTGCCAATTTTTGGTACACTTGCCTTTATAAAAAACTGTCTGAAAAGACCTCAGGGATTTCCAGAAGAATGCTTTTGCCACTGAAACAACAGGCTGCTGCATGCTTTATTATAAGGAAACCAGGAACACAGGAATAAAAACATAACAATTCTTGGATTCCTGGCTTCCTTATAAGAATTCTGTGTTCAAATTGCTGTTGCCTAATACACTTTCTAAGGAAAATACATACTTTCACTGGAGCATTAATGCAACCTATCCTCAAAATCAACCTGACGACCAAATCTACACAGATTTATGATATTCCCCTCGATTGGGTTCGCGATTATCTGGGCGGCGCATCTTTGGCGCCGCGTTTGCTTTACGAAGATCTCACCCCAGATCTCGATCCGCTCTCCCCTGAAGCGCCCTTGCTATTCCTCACCGGCCCACTGACGGGAACCGTCGGACCGGCGGTGGGGCGTTTTATCATCTCTGCTCGCTCTCCAGCGACGGGTCTTTGGGGCGAGTCGAACGTGGGGGGATTCTGGGGTCCGGAGCTGCGCAAAGCCGGGTTTGACGGTCTTTGGATTACAGGACGTGCTGAACAGCCCGTTTACCTTTGGATCGCAAATGAGCAGGTCGAAGTCCGGGACGCAGCTCACCTTTGGGGCCTCGAGACCTACCAAACCCAGGAAGCGATCATCCAAGAATCAGGGACCAGGCGAAAACCTCGGGTGGCAGTCATTGGCCCGGCAGGCGAATCCCTCATCCCCTTTGCATTGATCCTCACCGATCATGGACGGGTAGCGGGGCGCACAGGAATGGGGGCAGTCATGGGCGCAAAGCACCTCAAAGCCGTAGCCGTGCGCGGGGATGGGTCGATCCCAGTTGCGACAGATGTCTATACTCAACTGCGCTCGGAAACCAACCGCATCCTGCGCAATGAAAATCTCTCCAATACAGCTCGAGAGACAGGTACTGCGGGTGTCGCGGATTATATGGATTACCTGGGTGAAATGCCCAAGCGCTATTATCAGGACGGAGTATTCGAAGGGGTGTATAACGTAACCGGGGCCACGATGGCAGAGACCATATTGACGGGGGTGAGTGCCTGTCACGCTTGCGTGGTGGCTTGTGGCCGGGTGGTCAGGCTGTCGGACGACGACGAGAAGCGCAAAGGGCCTGAATATGAAACCATTGTCGGCTTTGGCCCGAACTTGCTGATCGACGATCTAGCTTTCATTACCCGCATGGGGGAACTATGCGACCGCTATGGCTTGGACTCGATTAGCTTGAGCAACACCCTCGGGTTAGCCTTTACATTGTATGAACGAGCTCTTATCACTGAAAACGACACAGTTGGGCTGCCCCTTCGATGGGGTGACAAGCAAACGGTCGAGAAGTTGGTGAACCTGACCGCTCGACGAGAGGGTTTCGGTGAATATTTGGCAGATGGCGCGCGTGCCTTGGGGAAGCGTTTCGGTGTTGAGGATTTGGCGGTACAGGTCAATGGGTTGGAAGTAGCCTACCATGATCCGCGCGGAGCCTCTGGTATGGCGCTGGTTTATGCGACTTCGCCGCGTGGCGCCTGCCACAACCAATCAGATTATTTCCTCTGCGATGTATATGGGATGGTCGAGGAAAAATTGGGCATGGAATTCTATCAGCGTCAGGATGGCGCCGAAAAAGCAGCCAATGTGGCCGTTCACCAGGATTGGCGCTCGGTTTTCAATTCTCTGGTGATGTGCTATTTTGCCAATGTGCCGCCTGAAACGATTTTAGATCTGGTCAATACGGCCACCGGTGAGAATTACTCGCTTTTAGATTTTCTGCAGGTTGGGGAGCGTGCCTGGAACCTGAAGCGGATGATCAATCGACGTTTGGGGTTGGCGCGCGAGTGGGATGCTTTGCCCGCACTTTTGAGAAAGGCCTATTCCGACGGTGGCGCAGAGGGGTATGTCATCCCACTGGAAGAGATGTTGGGTAGTTACTATCTGGCTCGCGGCTGGGATCAGGAAACCGGGATGCCAACGGTACAAAAGTTGAACGAATTAAGCCTGGAATGGGTAGAAGGAGCAGATGAATAGGGATTGGAAGTATCTATCCGCAAATTCGCTTGAACCGGTCTCCCGACCGTGTTCGGCTCGGTCAGGCCACAGGCGGGCCTCCGGCCGACCGGCCTTAGCATTTTTCGGAAAGGTTCTAAGGTATCAGGATCATTGAATCCCTATTTACTTTGAATGTGATCTAGTCCCTGATACCTGATGGGTTCAAAATGAAAAAGATTCCCTTCTGGCTGTGTGCACTGTTGGTACTCATTCTCACTGCTTGTAGCGGAGCTACTGAGATTGAGTCGCCTGCTATCATCGAGACCATCGCAACGGAGTACGCTAATCTTGGCCTGACCGATGCCGAAATCGAAACCTTAATGAGCCTGGAACAGGTCGACGAATACCCGCTCTACACCATGCACTACTTCGCTCCCTACGAAACCGTTTCATTGGAACATAACGTGCAACGTTCAAACGTTCCAACGTTCGACGCCACCTGGGGCTGTTCTCTTTTCGCTGCCTTCGCTGACCCAGAGAGTATGCTCTACGGCCGCAACTTCGATTGGGAATACAGCCCTGCGGTGCTCTTGTACACCGATCCTACGGATGGATATGCTTCCGTCTCTATGGTGGATATCAAATATTTAGGCTATGAAAGCGTGGAACAATCCCAAAACTTGAAGGATTCAGCGCTGCCCTATCGGACATTTCTGCTGGATGCGCCTTACCTGCCCTTTGACGGCATGAACGAAATGGGTCTGGCTGTGGGCATGGCGGCGGTTCCACCGGGTGACATGGCCTCGGATCCAGAGAAGCAAACGGTCAATTCCTTGCTTGTCATCCGTGAAATTTTGGATCATGCTGGGGATGTTAGGGGAGCCGTTACCATTCTCGAGAGCTACAATATCGACTACGGGGGTGGACCGGCACTTCATTACATGATCGCAGATGTCTCAGGCCAGGCCGCGCTGGTGGAATTCTATCAATCTGAAATGCACGTGCTTTACAACCAGGATGCCTGGCATCAGGCCACCAACTTTCTGCGCGCTTCAACAGGGGATTCACCTGGAGGTCACTGTTGGCGTTACGACAAGATCTCTGAGCGACTTGAAGCCAGCAACGGAAAACTCTCATCCTTAAAAGCCATCAATCTGTTAGCTGATGTTTCACAAGGGGGCACGCAGTGGTCAATCGTCTATGGGATGAGCACGGGGGATATCCATGTTGCCATGGGGCAGGCATATGATGATGTTCATATTCTGCAGTTAGAACTTGCAGAAGAGTAGTACAATAATCTCTGTTCAAACCAAAAATAAAATATCGCAAAAAAGGGTGCTGTGGGGGGCGAATGCCCCCACAGCATCCTTTTTTTGTGGATTCACTCTAACTGAGGTGAAACCGTGAAATACGTAACCGTAGAAGAAATGATTGCCATCGAAAAAGAATCCGATGCCAGCGGGCATACCTATGCAGAGATGATGGAGCACGCCGGGCGGGGGTTAGCCGAGCAGGTTCGTGATGCGTATAGCCATTTGGCCGAGAAATGCGCCCTGGGCCTGGTGGGTTCTGGCAATAACGGCGGAGATACTTTGGTGGCATTCTGCTATTTAATGGATTGGGGTTGGGAAACTTCTGCTTACATTGTGCGCCCACGTCCTGAAGATGATCCCCTTGTTGAGCGTTTCCGAGACGCTGGCGGCACGATCTTGACTCTCGATGAAGATGAGAAATATAAGCAATTACGCGCCGCCCTGAAGCATCATTCCGTGTTGTTGGATGGTGTTCTAGGTACGGGGATCAAACTCCCCTTGCGGGGTCAACTGGCTGATGTTCTGGATTGGGTGCGCAACACGCTCTCGAAGATGGAAGATCCTCCACATGTGGTGGCGGTTGACTGTCCCTCGGGAGTAGATAGTGATACGGGTGAAGCAGCGCCTGAGTGCATCCCCGCAGAGCTGACTGTGACCATGGCAGCCATCAAGCGCGGCCTGCTGCAATTCCCTGCCTATAATCTGGTTGGATCGCTGCGTTTCGTAGGGATTGGCTTGCCAAAAGGCATCAAAGCCTATGATGCTGTCAAACGCGAGGTCGTTTCCAGGGAATGGGCTGGTGATGTTTTGCCACCACGTCCATTAGATGCTCATAAAGGCACTTTTGGCACTGCACTCATTATTGCCGGTTCATTAAACTACACTGGAGCAGCTTCATTGGCCGGCGAAGCGGCTTATCGCATTGGGGCGGGATTGGTCACTCTGGCAGTTCCAGGCCCGCTGCATTCTGCATTGGCTGGCCAACTGCCTGAGGTCACCTGGCTTCTACTTCCCCATGAAATGGGTGTTATCCAGGCCAACGCAGCAAAAATCGTCAAAGAGAACCTTGAACGGATCACTGCAATGTTGGTTGGACCTGGGTTCGGTCTGGAAGATACCACAGGGGAATTCTTAGTGCAGTTGCTGGCCGAGCAGGCTCCCAAGAAGAGAGCCCAGTTAGGCTTTGTGAAATCATCCGCTGAGAATGAGGATTCTGAGACCTCAGAATTGCCTCCCATGGTCATCGATGCTGATGGATTGAAGCTTCTGGCGCGCATCCCTGATTGGGTCGAACAGTTACTAGCACCAGCGATCTTGACCCCGCACCCCGGCGAATTGTCGGTGCTCACTGAAATGGATACCGCAGAGATTCAATCTGATCGCGTGGGAGTAGCCGAACGTTTTGCAAAGGAATGGGGACACGTAGTGGTGCTCAAAGGGGCCTTCACCGTGATCGCGTCCCCCGATGGCCGCACGATGATCATCCCCGTGGCTTCGCCTGCCTTAGCCCGGGCAGGCTCTGGGGATGTGCTGGCTGGTCTGATCGTTGGGTTGCGCGCCCAGGGAGTGGAAGCCTTCGAAGCCGCGGCCGCTGGCGCCTGGATCCACGCCCAATGCGGTCTGCTGGCGGCTGACGTGTTGGGCAGCACTGCCGCTGTGATCGCCGGAGATCTCAGTGCTACTTTGCCGGATGTGCTGGTACAAATTGGCTATAGCTGAGTTTATCTCTCAGCGGCATTTATTGAAAAATCAGGTACATATAATGTACGATGGGCCTCTAGGAATTCCCGTGGTAATGTCCAGATTTGGGGGTATGGGGCATGCGGAGC
>CAZUSV010000142.1:0-17221 GCA_964622645.1 uncultured Anaerolineales bacterium | reverse complement strand
AGTTCCACTTCTCAAAAAATGGATGAAAGCATTAGATGCTTATCCTGAAGAAATAACGAAATAGGAGATTCAAATGGCACAAGCATATTCCCCCGGTTTAACAGTTACAGATAATATAGTTTTAAAGAAGGAAAGGATATTACCTTTGAAGGGAACTGTTCTCGTAAAAAAAGGCGACAAGGTCAAAGCAGAAGACCTGATTGCCGAAACTTTGCTTCCCGGAAAAGTAGTTCCTTTCAACTTATCTAACAAATTAGGTGTTACTCCACCTATGCACATGCAATATGTTAAAGTTAAAGCCGGTGATAACATCAAAAAAGGAGATATGATCGCTCAAACTAATGGATTTTTGGGTCTTTTCAAAACAACCGTAAAATCCCCGCTCGACGGTGAGATCGAAAATATTTCCAAAATTACCGGACAGGTGCTGTTGCGCGAACCGAGAATTCCGGTTCAGGTCAAAGCTTTCCTCGATGGATTGATCGTAGATGTTATCCCGGAAGAAGGTGTGATCGTTGAGAACAAATCCGCTTATGTCCAGGGAATTTTTGGTATCGGTGGAGAAATAACCGGTGAGATCAAAATTCTCGCATCTGCTCCCGATGAGGTCGTTTCAGCTGCAAAGATCGATGACCGTTGTAAAGGAAAAATAATCGTTTGCGGTGCTATGATAGAATATGATTTCATTAAAAAAGCGATAGAAAAAGGAGTTAATGGAATCATCTCCGGCGGGATCGATGACAATGATCTGAAAAAACTACTCGGTTATAATATCGGAGTTGCCATTACCGGTCATGAAAATATCGGTTTGACTATTGTTGCCACCGAAGGTTTCGGTAAGATCAATATGGCAAAGAAAACTTTTGAACTTCTCAAGAGATTCGAGGGACATAAATCTTCTATTCATGGTAAAACCCAGATCAGAGCCGGCGTGATGCGACCGGAAATCATCATACCTCTCGAATTTAAAGAAGATGAACTTCAAGAACCGGAAGCAAAAATGTCTTTACTGGAGATTGGAACAACGATTAGAGTAATCCGTCAACCTAACTTTGGAGTTATCGGAAAAGTTACGGGTTTACCGGAAAAACTGACAAGTGTAGAAAGCGAAACCATGGTTCGGATTCTGGAAGCGGAATTGGAAAATGGACAGAAAGTAACAATTCCAAGAGCGAATGTGGAAGTTATTGAAGATTAAAAATGTATTCCAATAACGATATAAATAAAGTAAAAGATATAATTTTAGCTGCTGTTCAAGCAGAAGAGATTATTTTATTCGGTTCGTATGTCGATGATTCTTATAATGATGAAAGTGATATCGATATCATGGTCTTGCTTCAAAAAGAATTATTGAGAAAAGAAAAACTTCAGTATTTGAAAAATCTTTATCTTGCTTTTTTTACGAATAACTTGGAAGTCGATATCATTCTAAAAAGCAAGAAAAAATATGAAGAAACAAAAAAATATATCGGAACGATAAATTACGAAGTTTCCAAACATGGTAAAACAATATGGAAAAGAAACTAAAAGAAATTGTGAAACAATGGATTCTTAAAGCTGAAAATGATTTGAATGTAATCGAACATGAAGTGAAAGTATCAGATCCAACGACCGATATGATTTGTTTTCATGCTCAACAATGCGTTGAAAAATACTTGAAAGCTTTCTTGATCGCTAACCAGATAAATTACCAGCATACTCATAACATTGGTACAATTCTGAAACCCTGTAAAGATATTAACCCGAACTTTTCGCAATTAACA
The DNA here is from genome assembly GCA_964622645.1 of uncultured Anaerolineales bacterium. Lineage (GTDB taxonomy): Bacteria > Chloroflexota > Anaerolineae > Anaerolineales > UBA11858 > NIOZ-UU35. Next base: position 15,458 of record CAZUSV010000142.1, on the reverse strand, counting down.
GATTCCCTGATATTAACAAACTATGCTGTAGATTTGAGGTATGCTGATGATTTTTATATTCCGGAAATCGAGGAAGCAAAAGAAGCTCACCAGATTGCCTTAAAAGTTAAAGAATTTGTGCTAAAAGAATTAAACAAATTAATGTAACGATAAAGGAGCAGAAATCTCTGCTCCTTTTTTCATTTTTATAAATAAAAGCTATTTTTCGAAATAAGGATTTATATCTGGTTTTTCATAAGCAACAAGAAAAATTGTATCATAAGATTCAAAAACATGATTTTTTGAAAAATTATCTTCAGTAGAACTTTTAGGATTTATTATGGCAATTCTTTCTTTTATTTCATTTCCAAGAAAATTCTTTATTTTTTTTTCGACAATTGTTGAAAAACCAATAAGAATGATATCTTCTTCGTCTATTTCAATAATACTCTTTTCTAATTCTTCATAGGTTTTTTTTATAAATGTTGGAGGAACTTCTTCAATATAAATCTCATTCGTATCACTTGATTGAGTTAACAAATCCATATATACTTGTGATAAACCTGGAGTTAATGCTGTCTGAGATAATAATTTTTCAGCAAGTTGCTCTATACAAATAATTTCATTCACATGAGTATATTGAAAATGCATTTTATTTTTTGAGTTATTTATTTCAACGATGACATGCACATTAGGATTTATTGAATCAATCGCTAAAGCAATAAGCACAGCTTTAGAATCTGCGTGTTCTTCAATTCTATCATCAGCTAAAACAATTACAGCAAATGCATTTTTTATATCAGCCCTTTGCAATATTGACTTATCCGATGGATCACCTCCAATAATCATTAACCCTCTATATTCTAATTCATTCGTTTTGGGAACATTTTCAGGATATTCTGTAACAACAATTATTGGTCTTTTTTCATGAACACTTTGATTATGAAGTTCTCTTACAATAGTATCAGCCTTTTTAGTCCAGTTACAAATAACGATATGGTCTTTAATTCCAAAATCGCCTGTTATTAATGAATTGTTAATCATTTTTCCTCCATTTTATTTTATTCAAATTAATAATTTTATTAGAAATATAAATCAATTTGTCATTTCTATTTAAAGGTGCATCATTATGTAAACCAAGAATTTTCGACATCTTGAATTTTCCTAATCGAATGTGTTTTAGATTTTTAGGATTAATCAATATATAATAGGAATCATTCCTTAAAGTTAGGTTGAATTTTAATTTATCATCATCATTGATATACTTTGAGAAACCAATTAATGTAATATCTAAATCTTTCAAATTTTGAATATATCTCTTTATTCTAATAAAAGAATAATCTATAAAAAAATCAGGTAATTCTTCAAAATAAATTCTGGTTTTATCATCCAAATTGGGTGGACTTTCTAAGAGGTTAGAATATACTTTTCCAAGACAAGGTCGAAGAGCTGTTTGAGAAATAAATTTAATACTATATTGCGACACATTAATCCACTCATTAATTTTTGTTTGTTTTAAATACTCTTTATTTCTTTCGTCCATAATTTCAATTATTGTGTGAAGTTTATTAGTTAAAATGTTTTTACTCTTGTTGGTTTTTCTTTCTATATTTTGATAATTTTCAAAAGATTCAATCGCTAAAGCAGTTTCTATTGAATGTAAGTCATGATATTTATCCCCTTCACTATTCGAAAGAATTATAACAGAACATATTTTACTTCTTCCAATAGCTTTTATAAAAGCTTCTCTGTTAGTAGGATTTTCTTTTAGATACCAGACATCCCTAAATATATTTTTATCTTGGATTTTAAACTTATCTGCATTTGCATCAATTATTAATATCTCTCTATAACCACTAGTTTTTTCCAGTTGAATTTCCCTGATAATGTTTTCAATTTTACTGCTAATCCCACAAATAATAATAGGATTATTAAACTGAAAATTATTCGGTTTTTCTGGGAGATAATCCTTTCGTTGATTGATGTGGATTACCATTGAGACAATAGACCCAGTAAAAAGACCTACGACAATCATTCCTATAATTAACATAACCACTAAGATTATTCTACTAAAAAAATTAAACCTACTCACATTTTCCAGATCAAATCCACTAGTTAATACAATAATAACATCCCAAAAATAAATCCATTTTTTATAACTGAATGATTTATTTTCAGATATGGAATTCTGGTTATTATCTGAATTTCTGAAAATTGTTTGACTCAAAGAAATTAGCATAGAACCGATAATCCATGCTATTACAACCAATAATAAAAGTTTATAAATATTCTTTAACTGTATGTGTAATTGATATTTATGCCAGATGGTAAACCATTTTTTAAAAAACCTATATTTTATATATTGTATATCTTTAATAAATCTAATATTCATCATACCTAATTTTAATAATTTATAATTATTAATTTAATGCATTAACTTTCTTTTCGTTTTATTGGATTTTATCATATTTATCCAATATTTTATTTATCTTTTCTTTAAATTCCTTTGCTTTTTCTGGAGCATCTGCTTTTACCTTATTATATAATTCCTCAATTTTCAAATTTATTTCGTTATATATTTCTTTGAATTCATCCTTTCCTTGTTTATAAGCATTATCTAATAGTTTTTCAACAGAAGCATTTAAATCTTGCCATTCATTCGAATCAAAAACAGAATCAATTTTTTCTTTTATGTTCCCCCATGTTTTTATAAAAATTGAGGAACCGTCAATTATATCGTTATTTTCGATCATTTCATTACTTTTACCAAATTTTACTTTAATACATTTTTTCCCTGTTATAAAAGTGTCTGTTTTTATTGAAAATTTTGAATCAATTGGAATTTTGTCTCGATAATAAGAATTGACTATTACTTTAACTCTTACAATATCATTTTCATATTTTATGGCTTTTATGATTCCAATTTCAACTCCCTTAACATACACCAGATCACCTGTCTTGAGACCTTTGGCATTTTGATATTGGATTATAAAGGAAAGTTTCCCATAATTGCTAAAAAAGATTAGAAACAAACAAAGAACGATTATTAGACAAAGAATTACTAAACCTATAATAATTTTTGAATTCATTTTTTCCTCAATTATAATAATGTATAAAGATAGTTACTGACCAACTCAAATCCAATGATAAAAATCGAACAGTAAATAAATGCTTCTGTAGTAGAAGATGAAACATCTTCAGTGCTTGTTTTCTTCTCTATACCTAATTGATAACTAATTAAACTGATTAAACTAGCAATTATCATACTTTTGATCAATACAAAAAGTAGATCGCTTAATAACACTCCTTCTAATGAAATAACTGAATAATATTGCCCTGATTCACCGAATGAAATCCATACAACAAACCCACCTATTATTCCTGATAGTGAAAATGTAAAAACCAAAACTGGAACTGAAATCAGAAGAGAAAAATAGATCGGTGCAAGCAGAAATCGTTCAGGACAAATTGATAGTGATTTTAAAGCATTGATCTGTTCCAGATAATTTTTTGACCCAATCTCTGATGTGATTAGTGTTCCTACTTTTCCGGAAAGTAATAAACCGGTTAATATTGGTGAAAAAAGTATCAAAAGATTCTCTGAAATTGTTTTCGGAATTTTCAAATCAGCAAACTGTTTAAAACTCTCAACACCAGTATAAAATTGTAGTGTTATTAACATTCCAATAAAAAATCCAATAATTATTATTAGTGGCAAAGATTGTATTCCTAAAGTAACAAATTTCTTGGAAACATCCTTAAATCTATAAGGTAAGCCAAATCTAAATAATAGAAAGAATAGATTTCCGATTCGTTCTAAAAAAGTTATTGCTGGTTCAAACTTATTTTTACCAGCTGAATTATTACAATTTTTTTTTAAACATTTATTTGATTCAGTATGAAATTCATCAATTTTTTTTCTCAAATATATGATCTTTTTATCGATCATTCTAAATTTATTTAGTTGTTTTTTTGTTAATAATTGAATTATTTTTCCTGAATTTTTATCCAAATAATAAATAATATCAGCGACTTTTGTTGCACAATAATAATCATGGGTGACTACTATTGAGTTCTTTTCAGGATTTTTATCGTTTATATTACGAATCAGATCACTAATTTTTTCTCCTGTAATAGGATCCAATCCCGTCGTTGGTTCATCATAAATAAAAATATCAGCTTCTGAAGCTAAAGCTCGTGCGATAGCCAAGCGTTTTTTCATTCCTCCACTTAATTCGGACGGTTTTTTATCTTCTTCTAAAGAATCTAACCCAACAGATTTCATTAATCCAAGATAGTATACTTTTTGATCTGAATCAGATTTTATTAATTTTTTATTAACAATCTCAGAGATAAGGACATTTTCTTTAATGCTCAATGAATCAAAAATTGCAGAATTTTGAAATACTACAGCAAAATATTTTCTGATTATTTCGAGATTCTTATTTGAATCTTTATTTATTTTCTTTCCACAAACTCGAATTGAACCTGAATCCGGATGTTCAAAACCGAGTAATAGTTTTAACAGAACACTTTTTCCACAACCACTCTCTCCTAATATTACTACACTTTCTCCTTGATTTATCTCAAGATTAATATCATTTAAGATAGAATTATGATTAAATGATTTATTTAAGTTTGATAATCGGATTACAATATTCTTTTTGTTATTCATTTATTAGAATGAGCTAAATTTCCTTTCAAAAAATTCTTGGATATTTATTTCCCACTTTTCACCTAAAATATCAAAAAGCTTTTTCTCTCCAATAGTCAATTTATTATCAGCAAATATTAAATTTAATACAAAATCCAGTATTAGCATTTTTTTATTTACTGATATTTGATCATTTAAGAATTCAACAGCATTGAGAAAAGTTTTATTAAAATTAGATTCATTTAGATTTTGAATATCCGACACTTTCTTCTTCAAATCAACATCATTATTAAAATTATTTCTGATAAAAGCAGATATCATTTTTTCTTCAGACTTATGTAGTTCTTTATCTACAATCGATAAACAAACAATAATTTCAAAACATGCATTAATTAATTCCATATTTATCTCCAATTAATATATAAGATAAACTATGTTAGATAGTAAATCCCCCACAATTTATTTAAATGATTTAATAACATCAGTAAGTCTTCGGTTTTGACAAAGACCTACTGATGAAAGTGATTATTTGTTATACAAAAAAGCCTCAGCTTTACTCATTGCTTCTCTAGCAGAATAAGCTTTTCCAAGACTTGTCCATCCTGCGTATGATACATAAGCATCTTTACTTGCCGAATCCCATTTTACTTCATAAGATTTATAACTACCGGATTTTACTCTACCAATTGCTGTAGCCGACATAACTCCTCCTAATTACGGTTTAAATATTTTTTCATATTTATATCCCAAGTATTTCCTATAATTAAGAAAAGTTTTGCTTCATCATCGGTAATTTTCCCGTCAGCGGCAATTAAATCAAAAGCAAAATCCAATAAAGTAATCCTGTCTTGTGGTGATGATGTTTCTTTAAAATTAATAGTTGATTTTGTAAATTCATTCACAATACCATCAAAATTCAAAAGATTAATTGATTTAATCACTTTTTTAGGATCAAAATCAATTTTACTTTGATTTGCTTTTAAAAAATCAATAATTATATCAATTTCTGTATCGCTAACTTTACCATCTATAGCTGACAGGAAATATAAAATTTCGAAAGCTGCTTTAAATTTATTCATCAAATCCTCCATTTTTTTTATTTTCACAAATTAGAATCTGTGAAATTGTAATCCAACATAACTTTTATTAACTTAAGCATTTCAATAATCAAAACAATTTCCTTTTTATTTACTTCAAGTTTTTTAATCTGCGGAATTATTTTCTTGTTGGGCTTCGATTTCGCATATTTTCCTCCTTCTATTTTATTTCCTATTCTCCAATGCTTGAAGAAGAAACTCAACTCTCAAATTCTATTGCTTTTCATTATCTTTTTGTTTTTTCTCATTTGAAAGACTATCGATATATGTTTTAATTTTATTAAGAATTTCAGGACTATCCTTATACAATTTTTTTGCTTTATCCTTTAATTTAGGTAGTTGTTTATCTAATTCTTTTTTCCCTTTTTTTGCTGCAATATCAATTTGTTCAGAAACATCTTCTTTTAACTTTTCCCATTCATCTGATTTAAAATACTCTTTAGCTTTTTTCATCCCTTTATTGAAAACATCTTTAGCGGTTTTTGTGCCTTTATCCAACCAATAATCAGTTTTAGAAGAACCTCTAACAACGCTTCCGGATTTTAAAGGTTCAGATTGAGGATCTTTGATTTTAATTAGAATATGAGCATCTTCTCCTTTTCCAAGGATATAAAAATCAGATTTCATTTTAACTTGCTCTTTATAATCCTTAAAGATTAGAACATTTACTGCGATTTTATTGCCCTGCATTTTAATATTTTTAACTTTTCCAATTTGCATATCATCTAAGAAAACTGGAGAATCTTTCTTTAAATCTCCAATCTGTTTATATAAAACAGTAATAGTCATTTTTTTTTGTGCACATGAAAATATAAGAATAAAAATCATTAATAATAAGAAAAACTGTAATGCCTTTTTCATAAATCTCCTCCTTAAAAATCAAAGGTTTTTGATTAATTCAAAAAAATTAACTGATTGAATAAATCCCATTTTAATAAATAAAAAGCTTTTGTTAAACTGACCAATAATAAAGGCTATAATGAAACCACTAAAAAAAATATTTGCAAAAATTATAAAAAAAGTTGAGAAAATTCTTCCACTTTTTATTATATCCGTTTGCTTATAACTAAATTCTTGAACAATTGAAAAAAAATGATAAGAGGAAAGTATTCCTAAAATCGCAAAAAAGAATATATTGAATTTAGAATTTATTATGAAATAAACAGGAAGAAATAGTAATGAAAATGTTGGGAAAAAATATGGAGCAAGTGTAATAAGGAAATTATTGCCATGAAGAGATACATTCCCACCTTGAGTAGCTGTGACATTAAATGTTTCGGGTTTTTTGAAAAATATTAATCCTACAATTAAATGAGTAAATTCATGTTCAAATGTTGAAAAGAAATGTGCTTTTCTCATCCATATATACCACAGAGGTATAAAAACCAAAAAACCTGATACAAACGAAACGACTGATGGATCAAAAATATTTATTGTAACGATAATTTTTATCAATCCTTTAGCATATCCAATAATAAAAAATATTAATATTAAAACAAGAAAAGATTTAATTATCTTCATATTACATTATTTCATTTGCAATCATAAATTATGCTAAAGGATTTAATTCATCCAAAATTTCATGCAGATTTTCTTCTTTCTAACGATTTCGACATAATTCAAAAATATAAAAAAAATATCGCTTGTGATTTTTCATAAATTAAGCCAAATTATCAATTGTTGTATCAATTATTTTTTTTTCAACATCATCTAATGCATTTTCTTTTTTATGTGTAATCAGTTTATCAATTATCTGATCTGAACTTTCTTTTTCCATAATTTCATCAATATTCTTGATAAGCTCATTCTTTGACTTAATTCCAACAAAACTTTTTAAATAGCTAAATAATTCAAGTTTTGTTGTACCAACTTCAGTACTATTTATAATATATTTTTTCCCTTTTTTTTGTATAAACCCTAATGCCGTACCCAAGCAAGCAATTCTATCAATCTCATCAACATAATCCATATCTATATCAGATGGAAATAAATCAACTCGAGACCATTCTGGGTTAATATAATAATCATTTTTGTTTTGGACAAGACGGTGACCAAATTTTATTAATGCAACATAAAAAACAGGAAATCCGATTTTTAATTTTGATACAACAATTTCATTTTTATTACCAGTACTATAAAAATAATTATTCTCAATAAACTGATTAGTAAGTACTTGTTTGACATACGAATCATTTGAATTTACCACACCAAGATTTGTCAAAGAAAAGGATTCATCTAAACCTTCTTCGACAGATAATAGTATAAATGGTTTTGCTAAAGTAAATAATTCATTTAATTTTTCTACTGTATCTATTCTATTATTACTTTCTTCATTCTTTAAAAATTCTTCTATTGATGTTTCTCTAATTGCTTGAAATATGTTCTCAGAATATTCATTAATCTTAATAAGTAAAGATTCAATTTTATCTTCTTTAATATATTCATTAAAATAAATAGAAAGGGGATTTTGTTCAAAAAACAATTTCATCTCATTTGATAAATTAATTCCCGTATTAATAAAGTTAACAACATTATCCCGTTTTACAATACTTCGATTAAATAAATTGTTTGGAAAAGTTAAGTTATTCCAAAATTCCTGTTTTGCTTTTGAACAGTCAATTATGTTTTTTATAAACGATTTAATCTTTTCGTGAATGACTCGAACAAAACTCTGGTATTCGATAATTTTTTCAAGTAATCTTCCATGTAAAGTATGATCAAATCGTGTTTTAAAAATACTATTTACATTATCCTTGTATTGTATAAAGAGATTATTTTTTTCTGCTTTTAACCTATTTATTAATTCTTTCTTTTTCTTAATATCTTCATATAAACCATTTCGATATTTAATGAATCCCCACAAACCATATATAGCAATCCCAATAATATAAAAAATTCCAATATCCCAAATTTTCATAGCTATCAGCCTATTTGCTGCAAATATAAAAATAGAAAACAATACCGAACCTATAATTGGATACAGGATAAATATATTATTTATAAATTTCTTTCTTTCAATTTCTAATTGCTTAAGATTTCGTTGTTCTTCACGATATTCATTATCTTTTTTTTCAAGATTCTCTTCAACCTTTTTTATGTCATCTTTTAATCTCCCTTCACATGTGTTTAACAAATTTCTTCTTTTCCCATGATCTTCAATAGTATAGTCAAAGGTTATAATTTCATTGTAAAGTTTATTATGTTTCTTTTCCAGTACTTTAATTTCATTTTCTAGTTCTCTGATTTTTTCTTCTAATGATTTTTCTTCTTTATTTAAATTATCAGATTTCTTTGAATCACCCACTTTTGTTTTTGATTCTGTATTATCTATGAATTGCTTTTCCTCAAGAATATCATCCGGTGATTTTTCTGAGTACTCGTCTTTTAATTTTTGTAATAAATATTTATTGCTCTCTAATGATTGTTTCAAATCAACCAACATTTTTCTCTTTTCTTCCATAGACTCATCAAAGAAATTTTTTACTACTTTTTTTATTTCTTCTAAACTATATTGTTTTTCAATTACTTCTCCTTTTGTACTATCCTCATCCATGTTTAAAATTACATCTAAAAAAGCTTTACTATAAAAAATCCCTTTTTCAATAGAATCAGTCCTTTCCCCGACAGTATTTAATAGATTATCCTGTTTATTTTTAAAAAAACTCTCAATTCTATTTGATAGCTTTTTATTTATCCGAGTAGCTGTTTCCCTATCAAATTTCCTAGAATCTTCCTCAATATTTCTTTTAAAATTCTCAAGAATTGTATTTGCATTTACTTCTTTACTTAAAACAAAATCTTCCCAAATTGTTTTCCCTTCGTTATCTTCATATAAATCATCTGATAGTTTATAATTTATGTCAAATTTATTTTTTAGCATAAATTCTTTTACATCAGCACTAATATCTATTTTTGGAAATTTCCTAGGATTATTAGAAATTTTATGATTTAAAAAATTATAGGTAAGAAAATCAGTTATCCCTTTCATAATATTATCAATAGGAAATATTAATTTTGTTAAGCCAAATGAATTATACCTTGGTGTTTTACCTTCAACATTGTTTATGTGGGTCATATCAAGGTTCTCGGATGTGATTTCTCCTGTTAGCAATGAAAACAAAACCTCAGTGATCATTGGAATCATATCTTTATATGTTCCTATGCTTTCTCCTTTCTCATTAGATTCTGTAAAAAGATAGATATAATCATAAAGAAAACCTTGAGATAAAATATGGGTGGGATTATCACCAAGAAAATCTAATTCCTGCAAACAGGCATATGAACGAGCATAAGCATAGTTGTTACTTTTGTAATCATTAAAAAGATCTGGAAAGAAACCAAAAACATTTTTTTCAATTTGAACAGCATTAAATCTTTCTGTAAATAACCTGTTAATATAATATAAGAAAAGAACTATTGAGATTGAACCCAAAGTATCTGATAAAGAAGAAAAAATAAATAAGCTTATTGTATCTTCTATCTCGTAATCTGTTCTAAGCCGTGATTTTATTTCTTGGTTTCTAATATTATCTATTGATTCTGAAAGAACTGATTCAAATTCACTCTCGTATTTTTGAATTATTTCATAATTTTCCTTGAATTTAAGTGAATTTAAATCGGGATTTAAGCCATCACAAGTAAAAATATTTTTTTTTGTTTTAAAATCAGAAAAAACTCCGCTTTCATTGAAAGTTAAACAGGATATAATTTGGGATAGATTTTTATCTTTTTCATCTAGTGATGAAAAAATCTCCTGGGCTATTATTGAACCATATTCACCTAATCCCAGCAACATAATTGGTCTAAATTTAGATGGCATCGATGCTCCTTATATGTAATGGTTTATGTTCAAGTCTTATAGGTAAATATATTGAATTTATTGAGCGTAATCATAGATTACGCTCATAATAATCATAACTTACCAGCTTTGTAATGAATTTATAAAGTTTTCAATATCCGATAATTCAAGTTCTATTTGCTTCTTAATCTTTTTCCCATATTTATCAGCATTTTTTTCTAGATCTTCACCATGCTTTTTCAATGAATCTATTATGGCATTTATACCTATTTTTTCAACAATTTCATCAATTTTCTGTTGAGTTTCTTCTATTAAATCTTCATTATCAAGAAATACCTGCATTGATTCCGGTCTTCCGTTTGTTAATTTCACATTATATTGTTTTAGTCGTCCGCCTGTTTTTTCTGATTTTATATAGTAGTATTGACCTCTGCGAGATATTAGATTGAAGGGATCTGATAGACCAACTGACCAGTATTTTCTAAATTCTTCTTCTTCTGATGAAGGAAAAAGAGTCGGAAGAGTTCTATCCCAATCCTTATGAATATTATATGGAAATGGTTTTTTAGGATTATAATACTTATTCCTGTATGTTTCCATATCATAAATAACGAAAGCCGGTAATGCTGTTTCAACTTTAAAGCAAACAATCCTTTTAGGATCTCCGGTTGATATAACATTAGGTTCAGTTGCAAATTCTATTGATTTTGATAATTCTTCCGGTGTGAATATAGTATTTAACTCATTCTCAACACCGAACAGATAAATATTTGAAGTTCCATATTCTGCCGCTATCCTTCCTTCGTCATACTGCCATAATGGAGAAGCCATGTTATCAAGTTCTGAAATATACTCTATTCTTTTATCTTCCGGTAATTTAGATAAAATACTTTCAATACTCTCATTTTTTAAATTATCAACTTCCTCAATTGAATTGCCATAATCCAGTAATATCGTTTTTATTTCTTTTAGTCTCAATTCCATTAATTTATGTACTGTCATATTTTTTTTATCTAACCATTTAAGAAAATCATTTGGTCCCATATTAGGTAATACAAAAGCTAAACTTTTAGTTTCTATCTCTTTACTAAAGGGTTTGATGTGACCTCTCTCAAGTTTTTTCATTTGAATAAACTCATTTAATGACTCTACCAATTTAATACAACTATCAGAAAAGGTATTAACTTTAGCAATCCATTTTTCAATATCATCTCGACATAAAGTAAAAAAAGTTATCGCTTTTTCTCTTCTTTCAATCTCTAATAAATATTCCGATTCTTTATTTATATAAGATTGAATTGTAACTAACTCATCATTAATAGCTGACTTTGCATTAAAGAGTTTTTTAGCAGCTTTTTCTAGATCCTGTTTTACTACTTTAAATTTTACCTTTATTGTTTCATTTCTTTTCTGGAAATCATCTTTTTCTTTGACCATCATTTCATTATATTGTGATAATTTTCCTTTTAAGGTTGATAAGAAACTTTTCACAAAAACTATGCCACATGGTTTATTAATAATGTCTTTGATTTCATTTTGAAGTAGATTTAATTTTATCTCTATAAATGTTTCAAGATTTTTTTTAGATTCTTTTTTTAGATTTTTTTTAACATCGTCTATATGACTTATATATCTTGTAGATATATTATTAACAATTTCACTCTTTTTGTAATTTTTGGGTAAGGCAAACTTGTTATATAATCCTGGTAAAAGAATTGCATCAATTACTGTGTCAGCAGTATCTTCTCGAATATCAATCTTGTTGATAAAATTTTCAGTAAATTCAGTAATATTAGATGTGTCGCCACCCATAAATGATTCTGTTATTACATTTGAAGCAATTTCACTAGCATAAATATCTGTAAATAATTCACTTGGATATACAAGCTCGCTGATTCCAAAAGAGCTAAAAACTGTTGGTTTATCAAAAAATCGTTCTTGATAAAGATGTCCTTCTACATTATCTAAAATATCATCAACATCTTTGCCGGCTGCAGTGCTCTGAAGAAACATGCCCATCCCCATTAGCTCATATAAATCATTCTCTTCTGTATATTCTATTCCCAATCTGTTGATATTATTAACTAAATAAATTGTTGAAAACAATCCTGTTTCCATTTTTCTTTGTATTCCACCTAAGTTGTAAGAATATTTGAAATTATTATTAAATGAATTACTTAATTCTCTTAAAGCACCAAAAGCATTGGGTTGAACATTTTTACAACCGTCACGGTCTGCAAAAATATCCGGTAATAAAAAATAACCAACCATTTTATTTAATTTTGACTTACCAATTATTCCTTTTACAATAGTAGCAATATCTAGAAAACATCCGGATCCAGTACCTCCAGAGAAAGAACAAATAATGTTAACAACAATATTTCCTTTTGCTGCTACTTTATATCTACTATTAACTGTCGATTTATAATTCCTCACATTTTTAACAAGAGAGTTAATCCTTTTTTCTACATTTTTTATATTCGCAAAAACTGCCAATCTTCCTAATGGTCTAACTTGCTTTGCTCCATTACTAAGTGCGAACATTGGAACACCTTCTGGTAGCCAATCTTTAACTTCCTTTTTTGTTTTCACTAAAGAATCTGGATTTTTTACATCCATTTTTAGAAATTCTCCGGGATCAAGTACAATATCATCTTCACCTTCTGGAGTTATTAGCTTATCTTTAGCAGTAGTATCAAATACAAGAAACTTTATCATAGGTGGGATCTCACCATATGTTTCAATTAGTTTCTTTTTCATATTTAAAATCGCATATTTACCTGTTCCTCCAATACCGATTACAGCAGTTTTTTTAATGTTGTAAACTTTTTTTTCATTATTTTCCATTGTAGCATCCTCCTCTTTATTTTTTTGATTTTTTAAATATTATCTATTCTCTGATGAGCAAAACTTCTAATGCTGATTTTGTTGTTCTCAAAACTTAAAGAATCCCCATTAAAGATCTTATCTCTACGAATAATAACACTTTTATCGCTTTCTCCATTTCTATGCAAATATACATCTCCATCTTTTACTTCAAGCATTGGGATAATTTCTCCTTTCATTTTCATAGCATAAACTATAAAATTAACGGATGACTCTTTAAAATCAATACCTTCCTTACCAAAAATGACTTTATTTTTTCCCGAAAGATCAATTTCTCTTTGTTCGGGTTCTTTTATGTCCAAGATAAAATCTGATAAAACCACTGGCTTATTTAAAATTCTCATTATGATAAAAATAATGAAAGCAATTATCATTAATATTAAGGCAAAATACCATATAGAGATAGGTTTTTTAGGTATTTCAAATGTCCAAATAATATATTTTATGTTTGGATTTTCTTTGTTTTCTTTTAATTCTTTACCTGAAATTGTAATTACTTCGCTTATAAAATTTATTTTTCCTTTATATTTACCGGATTTTAAATCTTTGTTGGCTACGATTTTAATAATCATCTCTTTACTATCCGGAGAAATTGTTAAATATTCTTCACTACAATTATTAATTATAAAATTATTTGAAGTTAGATTAGTAGGACTTTTTTCTATCTCCCAGCTAACTGTAATATTACCACCTTTTTTTACAGCTTGATTATTATAAAGCAAGTTGATTTTTTTTTCTACTGTTATTTCTGTTTTTTTGTTTGTATGCAATTCTCCAAAATTAATTGGGAATTTTTCATTTCGTGGAGGAGTTATCTCAACAATTCTTGGAGGTTCAAAAAGAAATTTTGTAGTTATCATATCAGGAACAATTTGTACAAAAGGATCATAAGAAATTAGCTTAATATTAAATTCATGTAATCCTTCACATTCTTTTTTTTCATTGCTAAATCCAATAATTTCAATATCAAAATCAACTCTTTTCTGCGGAATAAAATTATCGGGGTTAACAATTACACCCAAACCTTCAGGAAAGTTCAAGAATTCTTCATTAATTGAAATTGATAAATTTTCAGGTAATTTTGTTTTTAAAGGTAACTTAAATAATGCTGTTTGAGAAGATTTTGTTTTTTCCCACAAATTTCCAAAATGTAACTCCGAAATTTTATTTTCAATTATTAATATTGAAGGAGGTTTTTCCCCCTTATCTATCTCGTACAATCTTACATTATTATTGGATTCAATAATTTTTCTATCTTCTGGTAGAACTTTAATTCCCAAAGTAGTATAAAAAATCCACCAATTATCCTCTTTTTTTATCTCTTGAAAATAGTTCATTACCTGTTCCATGGTATATTCTTCATCTTTATCATTTCCATCAGTATAAAGTTGTATTATTACAGAATGCTTTTCCTTTGGTCGATTCTCAATATAATTATTCATCCTCTGGATAATATCTTCTAATGAACGATAAATAAATGTTGTTTCACCTGTTGCTTTTGTTTGTAACACAACATTTTTAACTTCCTTTAAATCATTTTGTCTCCTTATCTCAAATTCATTAAAAGATTGAATACCTGCATTGAATTCATATACAAATACATTTGCTGGAGGTTCAATTCTATCTATAAAGTTGTTAATTTCCTTTTTTACATCATTAAATATATTATAATATCCTAATCCTTCAGGTTCACCTATCATCGAAGTTGAAGTATCTAATAAAAAGACATAGTCAATAATCGGTTTTTTGTTTTGTGGAGATAGATAAGAATAGGAAAAAAAGAAAAGAATAAAAACTAAAAAAAGATTCTTTCTAAAAAGCATAATTCTTCCTTTAAATAATTTACAAAATAAATCATGCAAAAAATTTTGATTGAAATTTTCCAGTCAAGAAAAATATTTTTTAATGAACTTTTTTATTCATAATAACCGGCGTAAATTAACGCTTGCGTATCGATAAACAGAGATGCAATTCCCGGAATTTCTATAGAATCATTTTCACCTTCAAACTTGAACTTGAAATCATAGGTCAATGGATTTAGGAC
>CAZUSV010000141.1:0-17249 GCA_964622645.1 uncultured Anaerolineales bacterium | reverse complement strand
GAGAGAGCCATATCTACTTACTCCCTTGGGACACCCCACAACTTGACCAATCCATCCCAATCCCCAGTAGCCAAAATAGTCCCATCCGCTGTGATCGCCAGGGAGGTTGCGACACTGGTGAGGCGAATGCTGCGAACTTCATGACCGGCAGTCAATGACCAGAATTTTACATCACCATAAGAATCAGCTGTAATAATCATGTTCCCATCAATAGAAAAGACAACATCCCACACTTTCTCACCTACACTCGTTTCAAAAATTTTATTTCGGGTTTCAAGATCCAAGACGATGATCCCACCACTGAAACCTGTAACGGCAAGACGATCTCCTGTTGGGGAAAATGCAATTCCACGAATCTTTTCCCCAAAGGAAATCTCATCAGCCACGCCAGAGTCTCCATCTTGCAAAACTATTTTCCCATTCGTTGAACCAACAGCCAGATATCGATCATCTGGAGAAAAGGCTATCCCTTGAACATCACCTAAACCATCGACAATATTTTCATTTGCACCGAATCCCAGATTCCGCCCTTCTACGTACCCGCCACTTTTACCCCAAACCAGGCGAGTACTATCTGAACTAAACGTTAAAGCATTTACACTAACATCATTATCTGATGGTCTTAAGACCACGGTGTTTGTTTGTATATCGAACAAGGCTACTAAACCATGCCAACTACCCCATGCCAGATATGAACCATCATTTGAAAAATCCAATCCATCAATCCCGCCAGTGTGGGCCTCAATCAATTCTGGGGCACTACCAGTTTGGGTACTCCACAGATAAACCAGTCCTTTCGGGAACTCAAGCGGGCGGTACATCCCGGCTGCCATTAACAGTCCATCGTGCGAAAAATCGATCCGTTGAACGCGGTGATATAAACCCCACAAACCAAGCTCAGCAATCTTATCTACATTCCCGGCAGATAGTAGTTCCTGGGGCCAAGGTATGGTCTGACCATTACGAAGTACGAGTGTTTCAGGCATTTCTGGAACTGGACTCGGTGTGATGGTAGGAGTAATGGTAGAAGTAGGCGTTGAAGATGGCGATATAGTCGATGTCGGAGTAGGTGTCTGAGTTAGCGACGGCTTAAGATAAGGAGTTGATGTCAACGACGGAGTTCCGATAGGCATCGTAGTGCTGGCATCAATTGTTGGGGTCAATGTGCCAAATCGACCCGGATTAAAATAACCCCACAGTCCTACGGTAATGATTAGAATTACTACAGCCCCTATCCACCAGGAATCCCGCAGGTTCTGAACAGATAATATTTGCAGAAATATCGATCTAGGGGCTGTCGTGTGCTGGAGTGCAGACTTGAAATCACAAATTCGCCGAAACCGTCTCGCAGGATGAGTAGCCAATGCACGCATGATAGTAAAATCAACATGACGAGAGATCGCTGGATTCAAACGGCGTGGTGGAGGCAGTGTATCTTGATTCATGCGTTGAATGCTATCTGGAGGAACTTGACCTGTGAGTAAAGCATAAATAGTAGCGCCGAGGGCATACACATCAGTGCGTGAATCTGTTGTGCCTTGTCCATATTGCTCAAATGGCGAATATCCAGGGGTTACTGCCTGCGCACCAATGGTAGTTCTTAAATGTTCGTCGTAAACCTTCGCAATACCAAAATCGACTAACACAGCCTTGCCTTCAGGAGTAATTTTGATATTGGCGGGTTTTATATCGCGGTGAATGATGGGATGGCTCTGGTTATGGAGATATTCAAGCGCATCACAAACCTGTTCAATCCAGGGCAACACAAGGGCTTCGTCTAACGGGCCTCCAGAACTATCCAACATCTCTTGTAGATCTTCCCCATCGACAAAATCCATAACCAAGTACTGCCCTTGACCTTTAATGGTGAAATTATCAGTGACGCGCGGCAGGTTGGGGTGATCTAAATTAGCCAGGATAACTGCTTCACGCTCAAATTGACGTTGAGCTTCAGGTGTAGCGTCAAGGTTCTCTTTTAGGGCGCAGGGTTTATTAACATTCATATCCCAGGCGCGATATACTGCCCCGAAACCGCCATGCCCAAGCAGTTTAACAATACGGTAACGGTTATTGATGATATTGCCAGTAGGATGTGTCATATTAGTATCTTTGCTTCAACCGGTATCGAGAAAACCATCGCTTGATCCCCCACCCCACCCCAATCGGCCACAAAGCCAAACCGCATATTTGCAGACATATTTGATTGAGCCACTCAGTTAATTGCTGTTCAAGTTGGTCAATCATATTCTGGATTTGCATCTCGATCCAATCAAGGATGCTCTGCCACAATCGGTCAAGCTGTTCATTAATCCAATCGGCGACCGCTTGCTTCAATTCCTCCCACTTTTGCTTGGCCTGATCACTAATCTCTTGTTGCCAGCAATCGAAACGCTTACCGAGGCCATCTGCAAAGCCTGATTGATTGATATAGGCCATTGCATCGACGGCTACCTCGGATCCGGATGTCCCACTACTAAGATCGGTTATTTGAAGGTTCTCACTTTCCCTTCCACAAAACGTATACGATCCAAGATGCAACCATTCGTTCTGGTGTGCATTCTGATCAACAATAACTTCACTACTTTCACCAAAATGATTAATCAAATAGTGAGTATTGTTGGCCGTACTATGAGTTTCAGGAATATACACATATAGATCATAGTCTCCGGGCTTCCCCGAAGACAGATCCCAGATAGCCAGATCATCTACATCCGCCTGATCACTTTGGATCCAGTAGAAATGGTCACGATAACCAGTTGTAGCTTCCTTCCAATTAGAAATCTCCCCCTGACGAGTAAATTCAGGGGATTGATCGTCCACGACAACCGCATCGGGTGGTGGAGAAGAGACTAGGGTGAACGGATTCCCTAATCCTACAGCAGCAAATGCATTCACCACCTGCACACAATCCCGAAACTCAAAGCCAAATTCATTGTTTTCCACAAGCGATTGACAAGTCTCAACGATCGCGTCGCGCGCGTCCATAAAATTTGCGTTGGAGGCCAAAAGACCATTCGATAGAACCGCATAATATAAGCGAGCAACTTTTACATAGCCAATGCCGCTGATTGCGATGCCGTTCTTTTCACCGCCAACGACTAAGAAATATGCTGCCAGGTTAGGGACTCCAGCAATCGAATGAACACACTTACTATTCCTACACTGTTCAACTTCATCAGAATACTCTGCAGGCTGGGGGGGAGATGACCTTCGAGGATCTGTCATGTTACGACCCACAATCATCCAATCAGAATGGCTATCAAACTGGTTTTCATCCGGGTTATAAGCTTCAATAAGGGCGGCAAAAACATCCGCGAAGGATTCATTGAGGCCGCCCGATTGCCCTTTGTATTTCAGGCCAACCGTACTATCTACAACAGCATGGGTGAATTCATGAGCCGTGATATCAAATTCCGGTTGATTACCATGACGATAATAAATTTTATAATCACGTGGGTGCCAGCATGCAATAGAACAATCTCTGGGGAGATAGTAATTTATTCCGATACCAATCTGGCCATCACGATTATCCCAATTTCTTCGGCCAAGAAAATCATTCCAAAAGTCATAGATGACAAGGATATGATCTCGAACCAATAACGCCTCCGGGGCAGGAGTTACATCGGATAGAGGCCCACCTTCATTGATCTGTACCATACCGGAATTCCAATCCGCCTGCCGCTGCATGTCGCGGATTTCCAAATCCAGGGCATCCCTGAGATGTGAGATTTCAGCGATGATCTCGCCGTTCTGGGCATCAACCAGATAATCTACTACAGGTACACCGCTAAAACCAATTTGCACAAACCAGATCAAACGTGCATCACCAACCTCGCCGAACACTTTCGGTGACAAGATCATCGATGTTGCCGGCAAATATATTTCTCCACCGGGATAAGCTCCCTGGTGTAAAGCAATATGCTCAGCATCTTGATCGGCTATTGATGGATCAGGAGGATGGAATTCGCCAGGCAAATAGCCGCCATTGACCAGTTCTATCTGTCCATCAGGGGAGAAGTGTACACCCACACTGCTGCCATAGATTGGAATCCCGTCATTAGATTGACTCATCCAGACATGCTGTCCCCCGAAATCATCAGTGATCACCTCAGCGACTTCTAGATTCTGTTCCACATCAGTCAGTTGAAAAAGATCGGCATGAGTAGCCAAGAAATAAGAGGCCTTTTCCTCAACATCAACGGCAACGGAGTCCGGAACTTCCAGGTTTAGAGTCGTGAAACGTGCCGCCCCTTCAACAACCCGAACCGCTGGCGTCTCAAGTGACTCGTCAGAAAGAAGATCGTAGGCTTGCTGTTGTGCAGCGGTTAAATCTCCTCTAACAGGCGGGAACAAGTCCCCAGGGATTGGAGTGAGTACCATCCCTTCCTCTGCGCGTTGTGTAGCCCATGTTTCAAGTATTGCCATAGGCGCGCCCAGATTAGAAGGCGCCTTCAGAATAATTACAAGAACACAACAAAACACCAACAACACCAACAACACCAACAGTACACTGCGTGACAAGCGAAGATGCAAGCGCGGAAACCGGCGCAGCCGACTTAACAGCCGCTGAACCCAGGATTGTGAAGGCAGCGAAGGCCTAATCCTTTGCGCCTCACCACAGCGCGGACAGAATTTAGCACCTGCACGTAAGGGATTGCCGCAGAAAGGGCAGAATTTTCCAGGCATTAAGAAATTTGAAGAAATGGTATTGAGTGCTAGCGAGGCGGAGCGGTGATCTTGACCATAATGCTCCCAGAATTATCCCAGTAGTTGTCGTCATTGGCAGCCAGCCAGAGTTCCCCATCATAGCTAGCCGTGAAATCCATCTGACCGGTTATGATAAACGGTGGGTTATCTCCAATTTTGCCAATCAAGATCATCAGTTCGGCATAAGGCAGGGTAAAACTTGCAGAGGGGTGCCCGGGATAACCATACAAGCCTGTCAAATCCCAATCCGGGGCCGTGCGCCATTGTCCGCCAATATATTCCACGGTTACGCTGTCGCCTGTTTCCAGGATCACGCCGGTTGCCTGCCAGACTTTGTCAGCCTGAACGTCGAATTCCACTACCTGTGGGCCTAGAGGAGTGAGGGTCATGATTCCCCAATATGCTAAGGCACCTAAAGCGACCAGACCGAGGACGATCCCCAGCATCCAGAAGAGTTTGCTAAAATCCCTGCGGGCAGTGGGCAGTGATGCGGGAGGGGATATCGGGGCTGGTGATGGCGTCAGGGGCTGAACGATCGCCGTTTGTGGTAATGGTGGAGATACCGATCTTGGAACCGGGACAGGGGCTTGTGCTAATGCCAATTTGAATTGATCTACACTCTGAAAGCGCTGATCAGCGTGTAGAGCCATAGCCTGAACGACGGCTAGCTCTACCGCGAGGGTGACTTGCGGGTTGATGGTACGGACGGGCACTAGGAGGTCACGCGGGGCACGATCCAGGCTATCCGGAGGTTCTTGTGCAGTCAATAATGTATACAACGTAGCGCCCAGGGCATAGATATCGGTACGGGCGTCGGTCGAAGCCTGCCCATACTGCTCCGGCGGAGAATAACCCGGCGTGACAGCGCGGGCGCCGAGGGCGGTTTTCTTGCCCTGCGCAAATATCTTGGAAATGCCAAAATCGACCAGCATCGCCCGGTCGTTAGGCGTAATGACGATATTGGCAGGTTTGATATCGCGGTGGATTACAGGCGGATTTTGTTCGTGCAGGTAGATCAGAGCATCAGCGACTTGACCAATCCACTCCAACGCCTGAACTTCGGGCAAGGGAGTGTGTGTACGCAGCAGGCGATCTTGCAGATCTTCCCCCTCGATAAAATCCATTACCAAGTATTGGCCTTGCCCTTGCAAAATGAAATGATCTCGAACGCGCGGCAGGTTGGAGTGCTGCAAATTAGCCAGGATGGAGGCCTCGCGGGCAAACTGCTCTTCAGCCTCGAGTGTGGTTTCGGTATTTTCTTTCAAGGCACAAGGCCCATTGAGGTTCAAATCCCAGGCGCGGTATACAGCGCCATAGCCTCCCTGCCCAAGCAGCTTGACAATACGGAAACGGTTATTGATGATTTGGCCTTGTAGAAGAGGCATGATAATTTCGGCTACTAAGATTAGGCATCTCAGTCACAGCGATATACACTAAGTACTTAGCTCGAACAACCTAGTCCTGCCATGGAAGAAAGAATGAATGGAGAAACCGCAATATCTTATTCACAGTGTAATTGATATATCTGTGAATCAGGAAGATATAGCATCAATTCCAACCTAGGATAAACATCATAATTATTTATTTTGAACCGTTTGGGCGTACTACCGATATATATGTAATGCGGTATCATTCTTTCCAAATCATCGCATAGATTGTGAATCTTTTTCTCCGAAGCCCAATCGAAATCATAATTCAAATTGTAAGTTTCTCTGCTAGAAAGTATTTTTATCCAGCTACCTGAATCTGTATTTATCCAATGGCCCAAGTTTCTCTCTCCTGAAATAATAAATTCAGCTTCAGCTGGTAATTTATCTCCCGCCCATGAAATTGCAAATAAATCATCGTCTGTTACATAATTCGTTCTAGCCTCGGGGGAAAAGGAGAAGAACAAGCCCGCATTCGCATATAACAATAATAATAAAATTACCGCAATGATTATTCCTGATGATTTTCCACCAATGATATCTCGCAAACCCTTTGCTCCTAGTCCACCAAGAGCAGCAAGTGCCAGAAAAAAAGATATTTCAAAAAATGCCCGATCCAGTATAAATAAAGAATATTTATGCATAACACTTGGCATAGGTATAAAGGTACCAAATGCCACCAGTGTTCCCCATAAATACATTTTCATAGATTTCATTGGGTATTGATAAAACGCAAAAAGAATTAACAAAAGTATGAAATAAGTTGCCCCGCCAAAAGCTCCTACATAGTACCTAAAATATTCATTAATATTCCAAGGCGAGAACAACGGTCGAAGAATTAGTATCAATGAAGATAAACATACTGCGAGTAAAATTTCTATTCCAAAAGGAATTGATTCAATAAAATACGACAACACATAAATACCCACAAGGAATAGAAGTAAAACTATCAGGCGTGAATGAATCCATACTAGACCTATAACAAATAGGATAATAACAGCATTTAGCTTGACTTTCTTCTCTCGAAAGGCAATGTGGATGATCCCAAGAAAAACAGGCAATAGTGCTATTCCCACTAGTGCAGGATATTTACCCCAATTGGCTGCATAAGCGGGCATATTCCATCCAAAACCCGCTAGTATTGATGACACAATACTAGCCAACAAGCTATCTGTTGTTGATGAAATCCATAAATAAACTGTTACTGGAAGGATTGCAAGAAAAAATTGACCCACTAAAGCTAATATAAGAGGATCAAAGTTATTTGCTACTACTGATACCCACGCAGTAATCCCATGAAACCCAAGATGATAATATTGTCGCATGATCCTTTCTCGCAAATATAAATCATCTCGGTTAGGGAGCAGAAACATTTTTACGATGGAATAGTGAGTGGGGGAATCACTATATGGAGGTAATAATAATCCCTTTATAAATCCAAGACGAATGATCAGAAAGAAAAAAAAGATTGCGCACGGAATCCACAAGTAAAGCAGCAGATTTCTTAATTCTTGTTCAAGGATTTCTATTTTTACCCAAACCAAAAGAGCACATAAACCAACTCCCATCAAACTACTTATAAACACAGGGGTAAAAAAACCAATAAATTTAATCATAGGTACTAATAATGCAATTACTATCCATCCCACTGGGATTATTAGTACTTGTAATAAAAATCGCCTATCCCTGTGACAAATTAATTGCACACTGAGAGCGCCTAATCCTAATCCAGAAGATAATAGAATTAATATTTCTTTCCAATAGGCAACAGCAACATATACACCATTAATAAACAATTGGATCGTCATAACGTTAAAACATCAATAACTAATATATCCCAACTATGACACATCTCATGGGTATATTTTGTTTTGAGCGTCATTAGGGTCCGGAGTATCTGTAGGGTCTGGTGCTGGAGTCGGAGTATCAAAGAAACGGTAATTGCCTTCAGCTAGTAATTGATCAGTTCCACGACGAAATATCTGTATTAGCGATCTGACTTCCGTTGGTTGTAAAGGACCTTCACATCTGAATCGGTCAGGATAATTCTTAACTTCTTTACAATCAAACAAATCACTATTTACCATAGCGTAGATTCTAAAACCAGGCGGGATTGGGAATTTTATTGTGATAAGTTGTTCTTCTTGTGAAAATCCAAACGAATGATAACAAATTTGATCCGGCGGATTTTCGCATTGATCTAATTCTTGTACAAATAATGTCTGCGAAGGTGTTACAGTATTCGTCGCACTCGGTGATAAAGTGGGTGAGAGAATAACAATTGGGGTGTCTGATGGCAATGGTGATATCGTATATGTTGGTGATGTATGCAATGGTGATGTCGTAAAGGTTGGTGTTGCATGTAATGTTGATGGTGTTTCCGTATCTGTTATCGGCAAAGTCGCTACAATAGACGTAGAAGTGACTCGGCGCGATTTGAACGAAAAATAGAGTAGCACAAAGAATATTCCCAGCAAAACAATCAGGGCAACCCAAACAGCCAAGCCTTGGGCTTGGGATGCCAGCCAGAAAAGCCACACTGGGCGTCGCACTGTTTGAGCACAGTCGGGGTAGGGGCAATAGTTAGCGTAATCTGGGATTTGACGGTGACAATGGGGGCAGGATTTCATGGATTACCTCCACTTCGAGTTGTCAAGATTTAGGATATTACTAAAAATGTAGCAACAGATAGTTAATCCTTTCGCTGTAGCTATCATTAAATAATTGTACTTACCCTACTACGTTAAAAATTTCAGCACCACATCGCGGACAGCAGGCTGCCCTTCCAGGCACTTCTCGCAAGCCGCAGCGAGGGCAAATTTGTGGGGAAAGCGGTTTTTGACAACTATTGCAATAAAGGATGTCAGCACTATTGGAAGCCCCGCAGGCAGCGCAAGCACCAATTATTACAGTCGCGGTGATAGTTTTTCCACAGGCCTGGCAAAAGGTGGCTGAGCGTCGATTGCCCGCACCACAATTTGGACAGGGGATTCGTAACTGCGATGGTGCTTTCATCGCCGCGGCTAATCCGCGCCGGAAGGCACTAGCAGTTTGCGGGCGCTCATCAGGCTGTTGGGCCAGGGCATGATTTAGCCAGCTTTCTAGAACTGATGGTATAGCCGCGTTTATCTGGTGTGCTGGCGGGGGCGGAGACAGGGCAATTTTGGGCGACAGTTGTCCGGTGAGCATTTCATACAAAACTGCACCCAGGGAATACAAATCGCTGCGTGTATCTGCCTGGCCGTGGAACTGCTCATAACTCATATATTCAACCGTTCCGATACGGGTGCTGGCTTTCTGACTGGCAGCGACGATTGCAGCAATGCCAAAGTCCAGTACCTTGACGCTACCATCCGCCAGCAGCATGATATTGCCTGGCTTGATATCGCGATGGATCAGGCCGCGCGAGTGGGTATATTCCAGGGCCGCAGCCACTTGATCAGCAATGATGATAGCTAGATCAAGTTGAAGATGGTTCTGACTCTTGAGTAAATCTTCTACCGATTGCCCCTCCAGCCATTCCATGGCGATCCAATAATTTTTACCATCCGTATTAGCATCGTAAACTTCCACAATATTGGGGTGTTTGAGCTGGGCTAGAATTTTGCTCTCATCTTCGAATTTCTGCAAAAAGTCGGAGTCTGTAATCAGATGAGGGTGCAATACCTTCAAAGCCACCGTGCGGTTCATAAAAGTGTGTGTAGCTTTGTACAGAGTAGCCTGTCCACCAACCGCTATTTCAGCCATGATGTGATACGGACCTAAAACCTGACTACTCATGATTGTTTTTGGAAAGCGCTGGGTTGTTTAGATTCCGTCGAATACTGATGATCCTTTTTGAAACACGCCTGCCAGCCTTGCCATAAACCAACTACACCCACATAGCCAAACCCGGCAATGAAGAGCAGCAACACAGGGATCATTGAGGGCATTCTCTCGACAGCAAGTACGGCAGTGACCGTCGCATACAGGGCCAGCAGCATTTCTCCCCACACTGTCCAATGAACAGGTAGTCGATACGGATTATTTTGCCAATGGCTTTTAGATGTTTCAAGGTGGAACTTGGGTGTACGGGTGAATTCCCCAGATTTCCTCCATAATCCTGCCATAACAGCGCGAGTATTATTCAAGCCTACCCCCACAGCCATAAACATCAATAAGGGGAAATACATAAAACGTTTTTTCCAATCAGGGTAAATTGCCCATTGAGAGAGTGCAAACAAAAAGGGTGGACCAAACCCGGCAAGTGAAAGCCACCCCAATGACGGCAAACCTGTACCCTGGCTCAAAACCACTGGTAGACAAACCAACAAGAAAACAAGCATGAATAAGTGTGCCAGATAGGCGCTGATGTGTAAGTACCCCGCTATTTTCTTCATAAAAGGAATTCGCGCACGCCACAACTCCCCACCAAGCTTTCGCAATACCTGGATAGCCCCACGCGCCCAACGATACTGCTGCGCTTTGAAGGCAGCAATCTGTGGAGGGATCTCTGCCGGAGCGATAACATCTGGCACATAGGTCAGTTTCCAACCATTGATCTGGGCGCGATAGGAAAGATCTAAATCTTCGGCCAGGGTGTCTCCCTGCCAACCACCAACGTCTTCGATACAAGCCCGCCGCCAGATGCCCGCCGAGCCGTTGAAGTTGAAAAGCAATCCAGCGCGACTGCGGGCGGTCTGCTCGACGACAAAATGACCATCCAAAAATAATGCCTGCCCTCGAGTTATGGGACTATAAAGGTCATTGAGATGACCCCAGCGGGCCTGGACGACACCAACACCAGAATCTACCACTAAATAAGGGATGAGGCGTTTCAAGAAGTCTGGTAGAGGGAGGAAATCGGCATCCAGAATGGCGATGAACTCCCCAGTGGAAGAATTCATCCCCTCGGACAGCGCTCCAGCTTTATATCCCGTCCGTTCATTCCGGTGAAGCAGTTCGATTTGCATTCCCTGCTTACGATGGATATCCACCAGCTTGCAAGCCAATTCCGTCGTCTGATCGGTAGAGTCATCCAAAACCTGTATAGTCATTTTTTCCGGCGGGTAGTCCAGGGCGCAGGCAGCGTCAATCAGGCGCTCGACAACGAATCTTTCATTATAAAGAGGTAACTGTACAATAACTGACGGCCAAGTTTCTAGTTCGGGAAATATCTGATCGTTTCTTTCTCGGTAAAAGAGATACAAAATTGCTAAAACTAGTGAGTGAAACCCGTAGATCGCCAAACAAGAAATGGCCAAGGAATAGATATAAACAGACATATATGCTGCAGTCATAATTAAATTGGTTCCGAGAGAAATCAATGGAATGTCTATGTGGAATTCATTTAGCGATCTTTAGAACCCCGACTCAAGAAAAATACGAGTAACACAATTCCCAAGATGATCACCCAGGGAGAGTCACACGAAGGTAATTTCCAATCTGTAATTTCCTCCATTATGTCCCTACCAAGATTGTCTGGTGTGACAATGATCACAGATGGCTGACTTGTCTCAGCTCGAGTTTTGGGGGTTGGAGACAGCGTTTTCGTAGGTGTTGGCTTATACTGACACCCCAAAGCATCCACGCCCTCTGACGGCATATCGGAAAGCCAGCGTCCGCTGACCCATCCTCGAACTCCATCTGGCGTGACCACTTCGTGCCAAAGTGTGCCACCGATATTTTCGGTCTGGCCGCTTGTAATCAACAGCGTTCCATTGAAAGCATCAGCGAGACGACGATTTTCTGATCCTGGTCCTGACCGAACGTAAACGCTACCTGTTGTAAACAGACACCACCAAGGTGTCGGCGTTATGGATGGTGTTAGCGTATTGGTGGGCGTTCTCGTTGGAGATGGCGTAAGGGTAATCGTCGGCGTTAGTGTAGCTGTAGATGTGGCAGTATGAGTTGGAGTACTGGTAGGTGTAAATGTGGGTGTGGAAGTTGGTGTGGGGGATGCGAGTAATTGTAAAATCAAGGAGCGCCTGCCCCCAATGGGAATCAATAACAACCCAACAATGCATATTAAGATCGCCACGATCCCAATTCCAACACCAAGTTTCCGGGTAGGGGAAGGAAATGTTATTTTGCGCACCCAAGATTGGAGTTTGAGCATCGGGGACGGTGGCAATGCCTTGGGTTGCCTTTGGAGTCCGGATGGCCGAAGTGGGGAATTAAGAGCCAGCCGAAATTCGGAAACGGTCTGAAAACGCTGAGATTTATCCAACTGCATAGCCCGTTCGATGGCTGTACTGATGTGAGGCGATATTTTACGGTTTATTCTTCTCGCCGGATCAGGTGGGGAAACATTTCCAGATAGAATGTCCACACTTACTGGAGGCTCACGGCTTGTAAGGAGGGTGTACAGAGTAGCACCTAGCGCATACACGTCCGTTCGGGCATCGGTCACCCCGTGACCATATTGCTCAGGAGGAGAATAGCTTGGAGTAACTGCCCTAGCACCCATTGTAGTTTTTTTCTGAGGAACGTGCACCTTTGCTATTCCAAAATCCACAAGCATCGCTTCACCCTGTGAGGTGATTTGGATATTAGCAGGCTTGATATCACGATGAATTATTGGCGGTTTTTGATTATGCAAATATTCAAGCGCATCGCAGATTTTTTCGAACCAAGGAATCACATCCGTTTCCGATATTGGACCGCTCATGTGGTCTAGCTTTTCTTGTAGATCTTCCCCCTCGATAAAATCCATAACCAGATATTGTCCCTGCCCAGGGATAATGAAGTAATCTAGTACTCGCGGCAAATTAGGATGACGCAGGTTGAATAACATTGAAGCTTCGATAGAAAACTGTTTTTGAGCTTCAGGTGAGGTGTCAAAATTTTCTTTTATCGCACAGGGACCATTCAAATCTAAATTCCAGGCACGATATACAGCACCAAATCCGCCCTGCTTTATCAGTTTTACAATCCGATAACGATCGTTATTGAGTTTATTTCCTGGTTGCAATGACATCTTAGCTAGTACTAATCCATAGTAATGGAATCAAGATAACTACTATCATGAGAATTAATAATGTCAAACATACAAGGACATATATCCAGTAACCCGGCGCGGCAGTTTTTCTGATGAGCCGCTCTGGTTGACCTTTTTTATCCAGTAAGACAATTTCGTATAAACCTGTTCCCAACGACCAGACTCGTTTTTGGCGCGACAAGCTGTCGCCATCCAGTTTTAAATCCCGTCCGTTCATTCCGGTGAAGCAGTTCGATTTGCAACCCCTGCTGGATGTGGAAATCCACCCGCTCGCGAGCCAATTCTGTCGTCTCATCCGCAGAATCATCCAAAACCTGGATGTTCAAATTTTCCGACGGGTAATCCAGAGCACAGGCGGCGTCGATCAAACGCTCCACCACAAAACGCTCGTTGTAAAGAGGCGATTGCAACAGTACAACAGGCCAGCTTTGCGGCATCGGCGGCACAGGAAGATGTTTTTTGCGATGCCGTAAAAATAGCATCGACAAAACTAACGAATGGATGCCGTAAACAGCCAGGAAAGAGAGGGCATGGGTGTAAAGAGCAATGAAAAACATAATCCAATCTGTCAGGACTGCCAGTCCTATAGATACTGTTCTTAGCGTCCCCACCAGGGCTGGTAATCCGAATAATCATTGAAGGTGAGTTGGGTGACTTCGCTTCCATCTGGCCGCATGACGTAGATTTCAAGATCGCCATCCCGCCGGGAACTAAAGACAAGCCACTGTCCATCGGGGGAGTAGCAGGGAGAGAGATTATCACCCCCATCAGTGAGTTGCTGCAAGCTGCCATCGGCCACACTCACCCGGTAGATATTGTGATCCCCCTCCGACCCGGCATAGAAGACCAGGCTGCCCCCATCGGGAGACCAGTTGTTGCGCCCGCCGAGGTCGGAGAAATCGGTAATCTGCCGCGGGTTAGAGCCGTCGGCGTCGATGATGAATAACTGGCGCGAGCCGGTGCGGTCAGAGGCAAAGGCAATCTGGCTGCCATCCGGCGACCAGACCGGATCCCACTCGTTGCTGGTCTGGTCGGTCAATGCGCGTGGGTTGCCGCCATCACGATCCATCGCCCAGATAGATTGAACGCCAGCCACATAATTGGCGAAAACAATCGTTCCTCCATCCGGAGAGAGCGCCGGAGCGTACGCGCCGGTTGTCGGGTCGGTGGTCAATTGCTCCTCCTGGCTACCATCCAGATTCATGCGATAGATTTCGAAGGTGCCAGTCCTGCGGGATGAGAAAAGAATCTGCCCCCCATCGAAGGAAAGTGAGGCATACCAACTGGTCAGCGAGGCCTCCGTCAGTTGAGTATACCCGCTACCATCAGGATTGATGCTACAGATTTGATCCATCTCGTTGATGAAACAGGTGAAGACGATGACCCCCAGGGGTGGGCTGACCGGAGACGGTGTTGGGGTTGGCGGGGGAAGAGTCGCCGAAGGGGTTATCGTAGGGGATAAAGGAGACTCTTCAGTGGAGGTTGGGGCGGGGCTGACGATAGAGATAGAAGCAGTTTCAGGATGTGCTCGCTCTACTGTTGGAGTAGGTGATGAAGCAGAAAATCTCGCCAGCAAAAATAACACAGCAGAGACGAATACCAACAACAAAAACGATCCACCCGCGACTGCCGGCCAGGGAATGATGATCTCAGAGCGCGGCGCGGATAACAAGGCGGCTTCGAAAGCACCGACATCCAGAAAGCGTTGCTCGCGCGCCGGCTGCATGGCGCGCTCGATCGCCGCGCTGACGCGCGCCGAGGCATTTTGCTTGACTTGTTGAAGCGGCAAAGGTGGCGGCTGAACGCCGCTCATAACATCCACGCTATCCGGAGGCTGCAGGCCGGTCAGCAGGGTGTAGAGCGTGGCGCCTAGGGCATAGACATCGCTACGGGAGTCGGTACCACCCTGTCCATATTGCTCGGGAGGTGAAAACCCCGGGGTAACGCCCCGCGCCCCCATCGTTGTACCCCGGGAGGGATCAAAGGTTTTTGCGATTCCAAAATCCACCAAAATAGCTTTACCCGTGGGACCGATCTTGATATTGGCAGGCTTGAGATCGCGGTGGATAATGGGGGGATTCTGGTCATGCAGATACTTCAGCGCATCGCAAATCTGTTCAATCCAGGGTAATGCCTGATCTTCGGATAGAGGACTACCAAGACGATCAAGCATCTCTTGTAAATCTTCTCCTTCGATGAAATCCATGATCAAATATTGCCCCTGCTCGGGGACAACAAAATGATCGGTGACACGCGGTAAATTGGGATGGCTTAAACTAGCGAGGATTTGCGCTTCACGGGCAAACTGTCGTTGAGCTTCCGGCGATGTTTCCAAATTTTCTTTGAGCGCGCAGGAGCGATTTAGGGAAATATCCCAGGCGCGGTAGACGGCGCCAAAACCGCCCTGCGCCAGCAGCGTGACGATGCGGTAACGATTATGGAGAATCTGGCCTGTTTGTAATGCCATCCTGATCAAACGCCTAGAACGAGTGCTGTAAACATAATCACAACGATAATCCAGATGAGAAGCACAGTAATACCCACACTGAAGAAGATACCATACCCTGGGGAAGCAGCCTTTCGAACGCGCCGCCCTGACTGGCCGTTTTCATCCAGTAAGATGATTTCGTACAAGCCAGTTCTCAACGACCAGACATGTTTCCTGCGCGATAAACGATTGCTATCCAGCTTCATTACTAAGCGAGCGGTTTTGCCCGGGGCGCAGCCAAATTCTTTGGGGGTAATGACGAGCCAATCTACCAGAGGATGAGCTTCACCCCACAGATAGCCGCGACGGTTGGGATTGCGAATATACAATGGCAGCTTATCCGGGAGGCTGCGGAGCTGCCATCCTCTGAGTCCAAATCCCAGGCGCGCTTCAATTTGGCTACCATTGTGCTGGGGGAGGCGGCGGCCCCGCCGAGGGTCAATTGTCCGTAGAAAAATTTCTAAAGCGATGTTAGGATCGCTGTGGACGCGGACCACTCGCAGGGCAGCTTGTGCCTCGGTCTCGCCAAGGAATACGAGGCAAGCTTCCAAGCGCCCCTCGCCCATCAGACGAGTAGCCGCTTTCCAATTCCTGTCACAATATCGTGTGATCTCAGTCACTGAAGCCACACCACTATCTGGATCAGCGGGATCAAGAATGAAAGGCGGCACGATCTCCAGACCGACCTTTATAACAAAAGAATCCCCTCCAACCGAAACACGGATTTCACCGTTATACGCTCCTACACGAAGCAGTTTGCCAGTATTTACTTGAATGGAAACAAACCGTCTCTGCCCCGGCCCCAAGATATAGGGGCCCGGGATAACCTGAACCCAGGGTGCTCCTGATTGTAAAGAAACTTCCAGTCGATCACCCCCCATATTGGCAAGGCGGATCTCTCGCTTGGTAGTAGAGGCCATGCGCATTTTCCCAAAACATATCTCTGAGGGCTCAAAGGTCAAATAAACCTTATTTGAATTGGGATCATGAGTATTATCATTACCTAGACGACTTCCACACGCAGGACAATATCTTCCTGCTTTTTGGAGAGATTCTTTACAAAGAGGGCATATCAGTGACATCTTATATGTCAATCACAGGTATCACAAGTCTGTCATTACTTAGCCAGTTTTCAATGCTTAGAACAGCTCGTCAGATTTTGATAATAGTCATTTGTTCGACTGGTGACGCAGGAGAGCAACCGTGGCACGTGTATTTTCCTCAAGAGCGATCAATACTCCTATACCCTCTCCCATGGCATAGAATGTTATCGCCAAACCGCCGCCGTTTATGATTACCAGGATACTTATCATCAATCCGCCCACAAAACCACTGAATAAGCCCGAAGGTCCAGAATAACCGTAACCACCAAGATCTCTGCTAAAGTTGTCTAAAGCTGCACCTCCCAAGGTACTGGCGGCACATATCCCAAGTACAACCAATAGAGTGATAATGCCTGCGATGGCTCCAAGCACCCTATAGATTGTGCCAATCGTTCTCAGGGCTTTGTATTTCTTTTCCATTTTTCCTCCTTGTTTATTTCGAATTACCTTATATCACGGCTGCCACACCGGAGCAGCATCTTTAGCAGTATGATCGGTGATTTGAACTGCATTACCGCCATCTGCATCCATGATCCAGATTTCAG
>CAZUSV010000140.1:9402-17256 GCA_964622645.1 uncultured Anaerolineales bacterium | reverse complement strand
CCCCCAATTCTGGGAGCTGCCTCGGCGATTTCTGGAGAGTTCAAATCTTTGAACATTGATAAACAAGAAAAAGTAAAACAAATGCCGTAGATGAGAAATGATCTTGCCGCCAGATGATTTTGAACCTACAATCAAGCCCAATGAAGAAAGTCAGCATTGTTATCCTGGTTGTTATGGGGGTTGCCCTGTATTGGCCCGGCGGTTCGTCAGCCAGCAGCCCCCCGGGGAATGTCTCCCCGCAATTCAGTTATTTGCAGGATAACGATATCCGCTTCGAGCATCTATCTGTAGAACAAGGCTTATCCCAGAGTACTGTGAACTGCATTCTGCAAGATTCCCGGGGCTATGTGTGGTTTGGTACACAGGATGGCTTGAACAGATTCAATGGGTATGAGTTTGAAATCTTCGATCATGATCCTACCCAGCCAGGTTCATTGAGCGATAATGTGGTTCTGTCTTTATATGAAGATCGCCATGGCATGGTTTGGATTGGCACAGAGAGCGGGGGCTTGAATATGTTGAACCCCTTCATTGGGGAGATCGTTCAATACGATCTGGGCAAAGATACAGTTCACACTATTCTCGAAGATCAAGCCGGACTGATTTGGATTGGCACGGAAAATGGTGTCGCCAATCTTGATCGCAATACTGGAGTCATAAGCCACCTTCAAGCACCACTGCTAGATCAGGGGGCGATCTTTTCGATCCTGCAGGATCGCGCTGGCCTGTTGTGGTTCGGCACAAATCGTGGGCTTGTTCAATTCGATCCACTTGATCAGGCCTACATAGCATATCGCTATGATCCCGTAAACCCAACCAGTTTGAGCAATGATACTGTCCTTGCGCTACACGAAGATCACAGCGGAGAATTGTGGATCGGCACGAACGCGGGTGTAAGCAAGTTCAACCTCCTAGAAGGGAATTTCACTCGTTACCGGCATAATCCTGGTGTGGCACGCAGTCTGGGGGGTGAGGTAGTCAACGACATCTTGGAGGACGGCCAGGGTGTGCTCTGGTTTGGAACGGATAGCGGCCTGGATCGCTTCGACAGATCGATTGGCGGATTTGTGCATTACAGTTATGATCCTGGCAACCCAAACAGCTTGAGTGACAATACGATCTTAGCACTATATGAAGATCGAGAAGGTATCCTCTGGGTAGGGACGGAGATCGGCGGGATCAATAAGGCCGGTATTGGCAGAGGGGTATTCAGCCTCTTTCGGAGCCAGCCCGGTGACTCGAATAGTTTGAGCCATAATATTGTCAGAGCGATCTATGAGGATCGCAACGGTGATCTTTGGATTGGGACTGCTGCTGGTCTGGATCGCTACGATCTTCAGACAGGCCAGTTTGACCATTACTCCAATCGCGCCACAGGATTAGAAGATGATTTCATTTTGTCGATCTTCGAAGACCAGAGTGGGACGATTTGGATTGGGACTTTACGAGGGGGCTTGAGTAAATTTGACCGGGACACAAAGCAGATCACGAACTACCAACATCATTTCCGCGATCCCCTTTCTCTGAGTGATAATACAGTCCGGGTAATCTTCGAAGATCACCAGGGTGTTCTCTGGGTGGGCACTAACCATGGCCTGAACCGCTTTGATCACCAAAGTGGGTTGTTCAACAGTTATGTCTATTACAAGGATATTGGCTACACAACTATCCGAGCGATCTACGAAGACAGGCAAGATGTGCTCTGGATAGGTACGGATACAGGATTTTTCCACTTTGATAGAGATGACAATCGCTTCTACCCTGCCCATAGCATAGATCACCCTGGGGGAATGAGTGCCAATCTAGTATTGTCGCTTTACGAAGATCATACAGGAGTCTTGTGGATTGGGACTTTTCAGGGAGGGCTAAATCGTTATGATCGCCAGACGCAGACTTTTCGACACTATCGCAAAAGTGATGGCTTACCCTCGGATGTGATCTATGGGATTTTGGCAGACGACCAAGGGTATTTGTGGCTCAGCACCGGCCGTGGTTTGGCAAGGTTGGATACACAAACTGAAACCTTCACCACTTTTGGCATCTCCGACGGGCTTCAAAATCGAGAATTCAGTGAAGGGGCTTTTCATAAGGGTTCCAGTGGAGATTTGTACTTTGGGGGGATTGCCGGCCTGACTGCGTTCGATCCCCAGAGTATCAAGGATAATGCCTATATCCCTACAGTTGTGCTGACCTCCGTATCCCAGGGCGGTGAGCCTCTACCACTGGATCGACCGGTAGAGAATACGGACGAAATTACCTTGTCCTGGCCAAAGAACTTCCTCGAGTTCGAGTTCGCTGCCCTGAGCCATCAGCATCCGCAAGATAACCAATACGCCTATATCCTGGAGGGGTTCGAGGATGAGTGGAATACCATTGGCACCAAACGCTTTGGACGCTATACAAACCTGCCTGGAGGGTCTTACACGCTTAAGATCATCGGATCGAATAACGATGGTTTATGGAACGAACAGGGAACCTCAATCGATGTCACCATCGTCCCGCCGTTTTGGGAGACCTGGTGGTTTTCGCTCATCCTGGGTGCTATCATAGCTGGAGGGATATTGGGCGGTTATCGCTGGCGGGTGATGAGCGTCGAGGCGCGCAGCCGTGAGCTTGAGGATCTTGTACGGGTCAGGACTGCTGAATTATCCGCAGCAAATCTGCGTCTGGTAGCTGAGATCAGTGAGCGCGAGAAAGCTGAAGATCGCCTTGCCCAAAGAGCCGCAGAAGCCGCCGTGGAGGAAGAACGCAACCGCCTGGCGCGTGATCTGCACGATGCTGTTACGCAAACCCTCTTTTCAGCCAGTCTGATCGCCGAAGTGCTGCCCAGGCTTTGGAATCGCGATAAATCTGAGGGTCAGCGGCGCTTGACCGAGCTGCGCGAGCTCACACGTGGCGCGCTGGCCGAAATGCGCACCCTGCTCCTGGAGCTACGCCCGGCAGCGCTGATCGAAGCTGAGTTGGGTGATTTGCTTAATCAACTGGCCGAGTCGATTACTGGTCGCGCCCGTGTCCCCGTTGCTGTGGAGCAGGAGGGAGAATGTGATCTGCCAGCGGAAGTTAAAATTGCACTCTATCGTATCGCTCAGGAAGCGCTTAACAATGTCGCCAAACATGCCCCCTCGAGCCGGGCAGAAATCCACTTACGCTGTCAACCCGATCAGATGGTATTATCCATCAAAGATAATGGCCCTGGATTCGACCCAGATGACCTGCCGCCTGAAAGCATGGGCTTGGGTATCATGAAAGAGCGCGCCCAGGCGATCGGCGCAGAATTGAAGATTGCGAGCCAGGCTGACCAGGGTACAGAAGTGATCGTTAAGTGGTTGGCATCATAGGTTGGGGCTCTGTTACTGGCTTCATGTGCGAATATGTGAAGATGTTATTACCACGAAGGACACGAAGATGCACGAAGAGAGAAAACCATTTAGGCGCTTAGTATCTATCCGAAAATTGCTAAGGCCGGTCTCCCGACCGAGCCGGTCTATACTGAGGATTTGGAGTCCGAAATCTCCTGATTTCGTGGGCGAGAGTTTACTTAAGAATTTCTTTGACTCCCGACGTCAGGAGACGTCGGACTCCAGTCCGAGGAGTTTTCTTTGAATACCTGCCGAGAAAACCACTTAGTGAACCTTTGTGTACTTCGTGGTTAAATCTTTTTCAGTTGATTTGATGAGATTTGTGTAAGTGGATTGGATTTAAATTATGGACGCGCAAGCTAAACCTATCCGAGTTGTGGTTGTTGATGACCATACCGTTGTACGTAGTGGCTTAGGAGCCTTCCTGTTAGCCTTTGACGATCTCGAGTTCATCGGCGAGGCAGAAAGTGGTGAGAAAGCCATCGCAGTCTGTGAAGATCTGCAGCCCGATGTGGTCATGATGGATTTGAAAATGCCGGGTATGGGGGGACTGGCAGCCATCCAGGTCATCAGGGATCAGTTTCCCCAAATCCGGGTCATCGCCCTGACCAGTTTCAAGGATCAGGAAACCGTCCAGGGAGCACTGAAAGCTGGTGCAAATGGATATTTGCTCAAGAATGCCACTGCGGAGGAGTTAGCCAGGGCTATCCGGGCGGCGTATATTGGGCAAACCACCCTGGCGCCTGAAGCCACTCAAGTGCTTTTTCAGGGCGATCCCACACCAAAAGTCGAGGATTACGGTCTGACAGAGCGCGAGTTAGAGGTGCTGGCCCTGATTGTGCAGGGAAAGACCAACCCGCAGATCGCCGAGGATCTGGTAATCAGTCTCTCCACGGTGAAGTTCCATGTCAGCGCTATCTTGGCGAAGTTGGGGGCCAGGAGCCGCACGGAGGTTGTAGCCATTGCCATGCAAAACGACCTGGTCAATTGACCAGGGTCTCACCTAGACTGCCAGCCAGAAAGAGTCTCGCCCGGCGCAGGATGTGCCCGGCGAGATTTTGTTTTATCCTAAAGATACGATGCCGCGCAGAGCAAAAGCCAAACCACGCTTTGATGTCATTCTGGCAGATCGAGAACCCCAGGTGCGATCTGCGCTCAAACTTTTATTCTCAGGGCGGAGTGGTTTGGGAACGGTCTCCGAGGTCGAAAATTCCGACCACTTGATAGCCTGCGTTGCGAAATCCTGCCCTGATCTCTTGCTGATCGATTGGGATTTGCCCGGCCAGGCGGTTGACAGTCTTTTGCCAATTATCAAATTGATTTGCCCTGATCTATATATAGTTGTGCTAAGCGGAGATGAGTTTGATTGTGAAGAGGCGCTAATGGCGGGCGCTGATGACTATATGAGCATGTATGATCCCCCTAATTTGTTGTTGGCGATCTTTGATGATTTGATGGACGCCAAGCTAAGCCCAGTCTCAAAGGAACGGATACCTATCTAAGGAGTAACAATGTCGAAGTTCATCTATTCGCTGACTGTTTTGTTGATATCTGTCATGCTCTTGGGGTGTAGTACATCTGTGAGAGCAGAACCACCCCCGAGTGAGTCAGCTGCATCCCCCACGGGGACTGGCGAACCTGTAACCATAGAGGAACCTGAAATCCCAGAGTCGATCCCTGCCCTGGAAGGATTAGCTATAGACGACTTCTTCGCTGAGTCATTCAAAATGATCCTGCTGCGCGACCCCCAATGGGTGACATCTGAAGGGCTGGATGAAATCTTTGGCAGCCAGGGCGACCAACTCACGGATATTTCTGATGCATATATTCGAGAAACTCAAACTCTCCAACGGGGGATCCTGGAAATGCTGCATGACTACGACCGGGGGGCATTGACGCCTGAGCAGCAAATTTCCTATGATGTGTACGAATGGTACCTCAACGATCTGATCCGCCAGCACGAGTTCATGTATTACGATTACCCGGTCGTGCATTTCACCATTGGTGTGCAGAACGATTTGATCAACTTCTTTACCGATCTCCACTCTGTCGAGAGCATGATCGATGCCGAGAATTACATCAATCGCCTATCGCAGGTCGATGAGAAGTTCGCTCAGCTTATCGAAGGCCTGGAGTTGCGCCAGGAGGCCGGGGTCGTAGCGCCGCGTTTCATCTTCCAGTGGTCTCTGGGAGGTGTGCGCAATATTGCCCAGAGCTCCGCCCGTTTCACGCCTTTCTACAGCGCATTCGAAGAGAAGGTCATCGCCTTGCAGGATGTCACGGATGAGGAAAAGAACGCTTTGCTGGAACGAGCCGAGCAGGAGATCAACAGGTCTGTAATCCCGGCGTTCGAGGCTCTCGCCGATTCCCTGGGACAGATTCAAGCTGTCGCTCCTACTGACGATGGTGTCTGGCAATTCCCCAATGGTGCGGACTATTATCAGTACACACTCCAGCACCACACCACCACGGAGATGACCGCAGAAGAGATTCACGAGTTGGGTTTGGTCGAGTTAGAACGTGTGCAGGCGGAGATGCAAGCGGCTTTCAGCCAATTGGGTTACCCCAGCGAGGGCGTCAGTTTGCCTGCTCTATTTGACAGGCTCGAAGAAGAGAGTGAATTCGTCCAGGGCAGTCAGGTCGCCGAGAGATTCGAGAGCATCCTCAGCCACGCTGAGCAGAATCTGACTCCGGCTTTCGATATCCTGCCCGAGGCCGAATTAGTGGTCATTGGCGGCCCGATGGGGGATTATTATATCTCGCCCTCTCTGGACGGATCTCGTCCAGGCGCATTTTACGCTCGTATCAGTGGAGGTGGACAGGATTATTATGCCATGCCGACCCTGGCGTATCACGAAGGCGTCCCAGGGCATCATTTCCAGATATCCCTGGCACAAGAATCTGATTTACCCCTATTCCGCAACGCCATCACTTTCACCGGCTATGCCGAGGGTTGGGCTTTGTACGCCGAGCGCCTGGCGTGGGAGCTGGGCTGGTACAAAGATGATCCTTATGGCAATCTGGGTCGCTTACAGATGGAAGCCTTTCGCGCCGCCCGGCTGGTGATCGATACTGGCATCCACACCCAGGGCTGGACCTTCGAGCAGGCTCTGGATTTCTTCGTCGAGAATGTCGGTTTCAATGCCGGCGACAATGTCAGCTCGGATTTCGAGATCAGCCGCTATATCTCCTGGCCTGGGCAGGCGACTTCCTATATGGTCGGCATGTTGAAGATCCTGGAACTGAGGCAGCGAGCGATGGATGAACTAGGGGGCAACTTCGATCTGGCCGAGTTCCATGATGTCATTCTGAGCAATGGCAGCATGCCGCTGGAGGTACTCGAACGGGTGGTTGAGAAATATATCGAAGCCAAACTGGTGGAGATCAACGCTGCCACAGAAGCCTTTCTGGCTGACCTGCAAGAAACAGGTGGGGTGATCGTATTCTCTTCGTATCGCAACGGCGAGTCGGAGATCTTCAGCATGAGCCCCGACGGCAGCAACCTGACTCAATTGACATTTAACGAGAACCGCAACTCTCGCCCTGATTGGTCCTTCGCCGGAGACCACATTGCTTATGTCTCCCGGATTGGCGAGCGTTATAACTACGATATTTTCTCGATGAACGCAGACGGCTCTGGACTTCAGCGTGTGAACCGAGACCACGACTCTTTCGAGTCTGAACCGACCTGGTCACCGGATGGCACGCAAATAGCCTTCATTTCGAATCGCCAGATCACCGAGAACACCTTCGATGGGCGCTTCAATATCTTCATCATGGATGCCCAGGGCGGCGACCAGTACTTGTTGACCGATTTTGGCGGCTCTAACTCCTCCCCGGATTGGTCTCCTGATGGTAGTTTGATCGTATTTCAGTCAACCGTTGATGAGAACCTGGAGATTTATGCGATCAACCCAGATGGATCGAACCTGGTCAACCTGACCCAGAACCCGGCCAGCGACTATACTCCCGCCTGGTCACCGGACGGCACCAGGATCGCTTTTGTCTCTGATCGCAACGGCAATGAAGATATCTTCGTCATGGACGCTGATGGTTCCAATGTCATGCAGCTGACAACCACGCCTAGTTATGACAAGGCCCCTTCCTGGTCGCCGGATGGGCAGTTCATCGTATATTATGCCAATTGGGGCTTGAATTCGGAAATCTATGTCATGCGCGCCGATGGTTCAGCGATCTACCAGATCACCGACCACGGCAACTTCGATGGTTTCCCCGATTGGCAACCGAGCCCATAAGCCAAAACACGTAACACGAATATGGCCGAATGGTTCGAATTGCACGAATAAGGAGTAATGCTATTGTCGGAATAATTTGTTAGAGTGCAAAAGTTGCTCCTACGAATATACCAAATAGGGTCTCTAGGAATTCCCGTGGTAATGTCCAGATTTGGGGGTATGGGCGTGCGGAGCACGCCCACACCCCCAAAAATAGGAGCAAACCCGGCGCATCCAAGAGAACCACAAAATATACAGGG
>CAZUSV010000140.1:7789-9392 GCA_964622645.1 uncultured Anaerolineales bacterium | reverse complement strand
GCGTGTTTTCTCTAGGCGGTTTCCCCCGTCCTTTTGGGGGGTGGGGGCCCCCCCCCCCCCCCCCAATACCCCCAAATCTAGGAGCTACCCCGGCGATTCCTAGAGATCCACTAAATATCCTGGGAGGGTAAAAATGAAAGAAATCGCTTTGGTGGGAT
The DNA here is from genome assembly GCA_964622645.1 of uncultured Anaerolineales bacterium. Classification (GTDB taxonomy): domain Bacteria; phylum Chloroflexota; class Anaerolineae; order Anaerolineales; family UBA11858; genus NIOZ-UU35. Next base: position 9,234 of record CAZUSV010000140.1, on the reverse strand, counting down.
TTCTAGCTTTTCTGCTGCTTGTAGGCTGTACCCCGCAACCTACTTTACAGGTTGTTTATATTACCGCTACGCCTCAGCTGGCTTTACCACAGTTATCCCAAACCCCTGAAAGCGGATTGACCACTGTGGAAGTTTTGGGAAATTCAATAGATGACAGCCCTGTGGCTAATGGGGGCAATTCACAATCAACTGTAGGCGAATCAAATTCACTGATTGCTCCCAAAGGGGAACCTGTCATCATCGATGGCAGCATATCGCCTGAAGAGTGGGTTGATGCAAATGAGATCGAGCTCTCCAAGGGTCGCTTGTTGCTCAAGCAGGATGGCGAATACCTCTACCTGGGTATCATCTCGCAGCATCTCGGATTGGGAAGTGTCTGTGTTCTTTGGGATAGTGATATATCGATTCTGCACTCTTCTGCAGCGCTTGGCACGGCGAATTACGTCGAAACTGGGGAAGGTTGGAGTAAAACCAGGGATTTTGTATGGACGAACAGGGATACGACCAACAGCCAATCGGCAGTACAGGCTCGTCAGGAACATCTCGAGAGAGAAAACTGGTTGGCGAGCAACGGCAATATGGGTGAACCCAGCGAGATGGAATATCAAATCCTTCTGGCAGATGGTGCTGTACGGCTGGGTGTCACCTATCTCATGAGCCCCGATTGGGAGTCGACTGATTTCTGGCCCCAAACCCTAGGCGAGGGCTGTCGATATTTCGAACCGCTGGCTGGGGATGCGCCAGATTCTGTCGATTTCGATCCGCAAAGCTGGATGACCGTTATGGCCTCTTCTGAGCTGTTTGTCCCCCAAGGGGATGCCCCCATCTTGGATGGTACCCTCTCAGCAGGGGAGTGGGATGACGCCGTGAGCAAGTCCTTTACAGATGGCAGCGAATTGTATCTGATGCACGATGACGAGAACCTCTACCTGGGGATCAGAGCCAACCCATCCAATATGATCGTTGGCAATATCTTCATCGATCGTGGGGGAGAAGTCGCCATTCTACATTCATCGGCCGCATTAGGGACAGCGATATACACGCAGAGTGAAGAAGGTTGGGAACGCACCCAGAGATTCGTCTGGCGCTGCCGCAGTACGGGGGATAGCGCCTCTGCGAGGGCTGAACGAGATGTTTTCTTAGCAGAAGATGGTTGGCTGGCTAATAATTCCTACATGGGCAATCCCAACGAGTTAGAGTATCAAATCGCCGTTCCAGAAGGAACTGTGCGGCTGGCGGCAACATTTATGCGCGTCAATGACCTCCAAAGGCGAGTTTATTGGCCGATCAATCTGGATGATGATTGCACAGTGCCCACTCCCGGCGGCATGCCCTCATTGTTGTCATTCTCACTTGATCAGTGGGCTGAATTGGAGATTTCCCCATGAATGGACAAGCGATTCAGACGAGGAGCCCGAAAAAAGGGGGGTACCCGGAAGACGAAA
>CAZUSV010000140.1:0-7779 GCA_964622645.1 uncultured Anaerolineales bacterium | reverse complement strand
GCCGGCGGGGGGGCGGCCCCCCCCCCCCCCCCCCCCCCCCCCTACCCCCCTTTTTCCGGGAGTTCTCGCGAAGGTGATATTGTCGAACTACTTACTCTTTTTTGTGAATACCTGTGCAATTATTCTTGTAGGGTGCTCACCGCTCAGGGATGCAGTGATTGAAACGCAAATTGTTTACCAGGTTTTGGAAATTACTGTAACTCCCTTTCCTACGAACATTCCAAGTACACCAACTGCAGAGATTTTTGAAGAAAGGGTGACTTTCATAAATTCCGGTCAGCGGCTTGGTTTTGGACGCAGTTGGGACGTAGCACTGGGCGATTTGGATAACGACGGCTACCTGGATACCTTTGTTGCCAATGGCAGTCAAGGGGGACAAAGCAATGCGGTATGGATCAATGATGGCCAGGGAATTTTCTCGATGAAGGAGCAGCACCTGGGTTATGGTATGGCGATCACATTGGGTGACGTGGACGACGATGGAGACTTAGACGCCCTGGTTACAGATTGGAACGCGCCTGCCGGTATTTGGTTGAATGCGGGAGACGGGATATTCAGCGATAGCGGGCATACGTTGGCTAATGGTGAAGCCATGAGTGCGGCCTTAGGAGATTTAGATGGTGACGGGGATCTAGACGCCTACCTTGCCCGTGAAGGCGCAAACTCGATCTGGCTGAACGATGGCTCGGGTATTTTTACGGATAGCAGTCAGAGCCTTGGTGAAGGAATCACCGACGACATCTTTTTGGGTGATTTGGATGGAGATGGAGATCTGGACGCCATGGCAGGAGGCTGGGATGAACACGCAAAAGTGTGGCTCAATGATGGAAGTGGCTATTTCACGGAAAGCGATCAAAAGCTGACCTCGAAATATCTGCACATCCACGGCTTGGATATGGGAGATCTCGATGGAGACAGTGACCTGGATGTTTTTATGGCCATTGCTGGTGATGTCAACCAGGTCTGGCTCAACGATGGCGGGGGGGTTTTCAATCAATTGGGGCAGCAGATGCCCTCCTCGCCAGATAACGAGGTTGCCCTGGGGGACCTCGATGGAGATGGTGATTTGGATGCCGTGATTGCCATAGCCTTTCGAGGTGATCAGGTCTGGCTCAATGGTGGGGCTGGAGTTTTTTCCGACAGTGGTCTTCGGTTGGGATCTCAATACAGTTCCCAAGTCCGACTGGGGGATCTTGATGGCGACGGAGATCTTGATGCATTCATCACGCATGGCGACTTGTCGCTAAGTAGTGGGGGAGAGTTGCCAAATTCTGTCTGGTTGAACGATTCATCTCCGTCGGTCTCTTCATCCAAAGTCGAGGGTTGGGCAGTTATCGCAGAGAAGGATGATTACAGTGAGATCCCAGACGAGCAGAACCTGCCCATTGACCATATCAACCTCGAACAGATCAAGCAGCTCCTGCTCGAATATGGATGGGACGAATCGCATATATTGGAACTGCGTGAATACAATCAAAATGACATCGACCAAAGCTTGGAATGGTTGTCAGAAAATGCCGCTGAAAACGATCTTGTCTTTTTCTATATCGCTGGGCATGATTCATATCTGAATGATTCCCTCGATTGGCAAGATTTCTTCCCCCAAAGATGGGCTGACGTCAAGAGTAATGCTCGCATCCTGATTGTCGATGCTTGTCGGGCAGCCACATTCACTCGATCAATCAATGATGATCCGCGCCCTCATTTATCCATCGCGGGAGTTGCCGAGAACGAGTTAGCCTGGTCTGGTTTGGAGGAAGAGGGTCTGCCAATTATCGGCAGTGTTTTTGTGCATTACTTCGTTGAGGCTTTCTCCAACCCTTTAGCGGACCTTGACGGCAATGGCTCCATTTCTGTGCAGGAAGCCGCATGGATGGCCGAGACAGGACAACGCAATTACATGCATGAGGTCGTTTTTACTATTACTGAATTCCTGGATATCTATCACCAACATGGCGCCTTTCCTGAACAAGATGCCGGTTACCCACATATCATCGTGGATGATACGCTTGGCGAGCCGGTTTATTTGAATCCCTCTCAGGATGCAGATACACCTGCTTCGTCGCTGACCCACCCAAACCTGGGGAGTATGCAGGATCGCCAAAGTGACGGCATGCAGATGGTTTTTGTCCCCGGCGGTGATTTCCAAATGGGGAGCACCTTAGAAGAGATCGATGCTGCCATCGCACTCTGCCAGGGGCATTACAATATCTGCAATCGCTGGTATTACCTGCGCGAAGATCCCCAGCATAGGGTAACCTTGGATAGCTTCTGGATCGACCAGACTGAGGTCAGCAATGACCAATTCCGCGCATGTGTCGAAGCAGATGTTTGTTTGGAGCCTTTGGAATGCAAGAAAGGCGAGCCTACCTACGCTGATCCTAATAAAATCGATCATCCGGTGGTTTGTGTGAGCTGGCACGACGCCCAGGCTTATTGTGACTGGGCAGGAGCGCGCTTGCCAACGGAAGCCGAATGGGAATACGCCTTCCGCGGTGAGGCGGGAGCGATCTATCCCTGGGGAGATGAATTCGACGGAGCCAGATTGAACTACTGTGACGCCAATTGTGAAGCATCCCATGCTGATGATCGCTATAATGATGGGTACGTGAAAACATCCCCGCGACGAGTCACCCTGAGGATGTATCATGGAGTAATGCATTGGGGATGAGCGGGAATGTGTCTGAGTGGGTTGCTGATTGGTTGAGCGAGTACTCTTCCCAGACCCAATCCAACCCGACCGGTCCCGTTGAAGGGAGTGAAAAGTTAGTCAAAGGTTGCAGATGGAAGTTTATTCCACGTCTGCCCCCCCCGCCCCCCAATTCTGGGGGGAGAATCGCCCTTCAGTTCCCCCCAGGATTGGGGGGGTTAGGGGGGCTGATTTGTTCAACCTTCCGTTGATTACTACAAAAAATCAAAAAAATCTTGTTAATCTGCGTGAATCCGCGCCCAGAATCAAAAGTGTCGGATAACTAGTCCTGAAATATAATGTTCACTGTAGGAGACTGTACCATGAAAACCTGGAGTGGCCAAATGTCTCGTAATCGCTCTACATTCTTACTGCTTGGTGTCATCTTTATTGGAACGTCACTGGTTGTTGCCTGCCAACCTGATGCCTCAACTCCCCCAGAAGAACAGGTCATTAACCAGGAACTCCAACCAACTTCAAAACTAGATGTTCAAGGTCAAGATCATCAGAGTGAGCGCACTTCACTTACTTTTGACGACTTGATGAATGGCTTTGAATACTCATCACCTCTTGAAGAAAGCGCTCTCACGATCCCGGAAGATGCAGCATCCCCGGAACATGTCTTCGAAGGTCGATTGGAGCTGGTTGGCGAAGATAGCGTTGGCGAGGTCAAAGTCCTGTTGGGGGATCCTGTCCAAGAGCCAGAAGTTTCGCATCTCCCGGAATTTGATTTCCAGTTCGTCCAGCATGATGGCTACTTGATCCCCGTCCAGCGTGGTTTGATCATCACCGATCATCCATATTGGAACTACTATATCGAGCCGGGTAGGGTTTGGCAAGAAACTGGAGATCAGGGCTACTCGCGGGCCTCTTTCCCTTTTGCCTTGAACTGGAAAGGAGCCAATGCTGCATTCAATGGTACGATGACGTTCCTTTTCAATAATGATGGTATCTCGAAAGTCTGGTACCAGATTACCCAGGAGACGGCAGTTGGTTTCAGTGGAGATTTATGGGGCTTGTTGGATGCTAATTTCGTTCCAGGGCAAGTTGAGAGTGCCGATGAAATCAAAGCTGCCTTCGCTCAAGAGCAGGCTGACCGCTTCCCCACCAGGCCCATCCAGGCGCTCGCTGAGGATTATCCAGGCGTGGATTTGACCGCCTTTGGCCGTGGCATTAGCAGACAACACATGACCTGGTACGGTTTTGTAGTCAACGGGGTGAACTACCTGGGTGGTTGCCAGACCCGCTATGGCACTTACCCGTATTGTGAATACATGCGCGTCCCCTCGTACTCGACGGCTAAATCCATATTTGCCAGCCTGGCTCTGATGCGGCTGACCCAGAAATATGACCCTGGCGCGCCAGAGCTATTGATCAAAGATTATGTATCGGAGGCCGCGGAAAGTTCAGGGGATTGGAGCCAGGTCACATTCGACCACGTCCTGGATATGGCTACCGGCAACTACCGCACCTCCGTGTTTATGGTGGATGAAGAGCAGTGGGGTAACCCCTTCTGGACGAATGATTATTATGCTGTGAAGATCGCCGCGGCTTTAGATTGGCCTAACAGCAATGCACCGGGAATGCAATGGGTATACCGTTCTTCCGACACGTTCATCGTCACGCGGGCAATGCAAAACTATCTTCAGACACTAGAGGGGCCTGAAGCTGATATTTTCCAATTTGTGGTTGATGAAATCTATAAACCCCTAAACATGGGGCCGGGTGTATTTTCCACCCAGCGCACCAAGGATGATAACTGGAACGGCCAACCTCTGGGCTTAGGCGGCATGTGGTGGGTGCCTGATGACCTGGCCAAAATTACCCATTTCCTGAATGTGGACGGGGGCGCCATCGGAAACGAACAGATCTTGCCGCCGGGTATGCTGGCCGCCACTCTGCAGCGCGATCCAGACGACCGTGGCGTGGGATCATACCCTGGGGGACAGTACAACAACGCTTTCTGGGCCGATCTCTACGGCACGAATGATGGGTTTGGGTGTGAGTTTTGGGTAGCCGAAATGCTGGGATACAGCGGCGTCGTCGTGGTGTTAATGCCTAATGGCAGCAGCTACTATTACGCCAGCGATGGCCGGGATTTCACCTGGGACGCGGCGGTTAGAGAATCTGATAAACTCATACCCCATTGTAATGAATAACTATTTCGACAATGTCAACTTCACGAGAACTTCCGAAAATAGGGGGTTAGGGGATTCTCGTCTGGGAAAGTTGAATTCGTCAAGCTATTTGCATTAGTATTCCTGGGAAGCCGTCAATGTGGGGAATTCGCAGCGTAAGTTCTCTCCATAGATGCGCAGCAAGCGCCAGTCGGCGCTGATCTCTTCGACGGGCACATCGGTCGTCAAGTACGGAGTCAGGTTATTGATGAAGGGAGAGATATCTTCGGGGAACTCATGCTGGGCAAAGCTTTGGCACAATTGAGCGAACAGCGCTAACTGGCCATTCAGCGAAATGTCGGGATCGTCTTGCCAGCTATATAGGAAACCACTCTCGCGCGCTCGCGATAATTCTAGCAGGTCGGTGATGGCGTTTAGCGCGCTTTCATCCAGAAGCACAAAGTTATGCCAGAGGATATCGCGATCTCTCAATGCGTTCCAAAAATCTTCGCTGGGCACCCCTTCTTCGAAATAAAAGTTCGCTGCCAGGGTATAGTCGCGCATCAAGTCTTCACCAGACATCGTAGGGAAGATCGGTATAATCTCGATGTTCGGGTTGTCACGATGGTAGATCAACATCCACACACTTTCCAGGTGAACGATGGGGTCTGTCACTTGATTCACGCCGATGATCAGCAGGTTTCTGTTTTGTGCCACATCCATGGTAGGGGCACTTGCAGGTACTTCAGGGGCTTGTGCTTCTGGCACTGCTTCTGGTTCAACGATAATATCCATAGGAGAATCGTTCACATACTCGACGCCTAAAGAAAAACCCTTCACCGAGGAAAAGAGGAATATGAGAAGGAATGTAGATGCTTGCAGGATTTTCATGGTTGGCGCAGCTTTGGGGCGCTTTTCTGAATGGATTTACTCAGCTCAATGATGTGAGTGATCGTCAAGTGGTTGTTCTCGGCAGCAATAAGTCCGCCTAAGGCATCGAATACCGCCGTCGCTTCTCCATTGGCGGAGAGCAGTGTGGTGGGAGAAGAGGGATCGTTGAGACAATAAAAGGAAGCCACGCCGATATACAGTTGAGAGCGCATGGTCAGATAGGCCTGTTGCAACCAGATGGCCTGTTCGTTAGCATCAGCGAGACCTCCCGGCTCCCAATCGAAGCGGGTGATCCAGATCAAGCCGTTCTGGTGACCGTTATCCAGCATCACCTGACGGGCTTCTTCGTAGAACCGGAGCGTGTGATCGCTGACCTGGCCTGGTGGAGTCTTGGGATTATGGGCCAGGGCAGGTAAACGCAGACTGACCACCGGGCTGTAAGCAGCGCCCCCGGCGTTATACAGGTCGAGCAAGAAATTCAAGGCCTGCTCTTTCCCCGCCGAGGGATCGATCCCCGCAGCGATCAGGGTATTCTCGAAACCTTCATTAACCAGGCTATTTTGCACTGAGCTGAGAATCTCAGCGTAGACCAGCGGATCATAGGATGTATTGGCGGCAGGGAAGATCTCAAAGGCAAGGATACTCTCAGGGTAACGGCGCGCCAGCATCAGAGCGAGTTCGCTCGTCCATGAGCCACTTTCACTAGTAGAGTCTAAAGCCCAGGCAGGTGCATTGGTAATCGAAATCATCACCGCCAGATTTGTCGCAGATATTTGATCCATCACTCGATCAAGCGCATCCCAATTCGGGGGAGAGCCAGGGTCCGGCCAGTATTTACCCCAATCCAGATCGATGGTGATCCAATCCAGGCCATAATTGTCGGCGATGTGGATTGCGGTTTCGATGTGATGGCCCTCGAGATCGAGGCAGGCACCATAGCCGAATCCAGGTGTCCCTGGCAAACCGTCTTGTGCCAGGGCCAATGATGGCAATCCTGCCAAGAGGATTGTGATCACTACACAGCCAGTCAGAAGCTTTAGCGGTTTCATAGTGTTACCAAAGTGTGCTGAACACTCCGCTTAAGTATCCGCATAATAAGCCCAAGCCCGCCGATAACACAGCAGGAAGCAGGAACCCCCCCAGGAATTTGATGCGAAATATTCCATACAATCGACGAAGTAAAAACCGGATGACTCTCGATTCCCGGATCAGGGGAATGACGAGATGCCAGAAATTAAGTTCTATCCGCTGGATTACGCTCATGAATACATCTCTTATTTTGAAGTTGTCATCTTGATGATCTTCCCTTGTGGCGAAACGACAACTCGCACAACTCGAGGGATGGATTTTCCTTGTGGACCTTTGATTTGTGTTTTGTATAGCAACAAGGTATTGGGAGACTCTTTTCCTTTAGAATTCTCTGGTTTGGGCTGCTTCTTTACCTGAGGTTTGATCTTAACCACTTCAGGGAATTTCCGAGATACTTTTAGCGTGATCGTCTTGATGGTTTTTGAATCCACGATGTGACCCTTGTAATGAACACTTACCCGTTGATTACCCGGCTTTGCCTGCGCAAGAATGCCGGAATATCAAGATCTGAGGAGGTAATCGAAGGGACATGTTGCACATGAGGTACAGCATTGGCAAACCCTGGTTGCGAGGGGTGTTGAATTTCTTCTTGCGGCTGACTGGTTTGCTCTACACCCGATAGCACTTCTTCGAGGGTGGGTGCCCCCAGGCCAGTGACAACTAAATTAACTTGCACACGGTCGCCCATATGCTCCTTTGGGGTCGTTCCCAAAACGACTTCCGTGTCCGGGTTGGCCTGATCTTGAAGATAGAGCAGGGCTTCGCTGATTTCCATCAGAGACAGTTCGTCGCTGGCGGTAAAATTGGCGATCAAACCCGCCGCCCGGTGGAGTGAAACAGTTTCTAGTAAAGGGTGGTCTAAGGCCTGCTTGATGGCTTTGAGAGCCTTATTCTCTCCCATCCCATGTCCGATGGCCATCAAGGCCCCTCCACCTAAATGCATCATGCGGCGGATATGGGCGAAATCTACGTTGATCAGGCCGGGTTCGGTGA
>CAZUSV010000139.1:8766-17531 GCA_964622645.1 uncultured Anaerolineales bacterium | reverse complement strand
CCGTTCGTCTGTTCATAAAGAGGTATTGGGTATTGGGTATTGGGTATTGGGTATTTGGTATTGGGTATTGGGTATTAGGTATTGGGTGTGGTTTGCAACCATCCGAGTTCTTCATCAACAAACAATTGCAGTGATGAGTCATCTATCCGTTCAACAATATACTCAGGTTGTTTTTCGCGGATTGTTTTCGAGTTGCCTTTCTTTCCATGGCGTTGTTTCTTTATATCACTGGCAAAAGCATTCAATTTGCGCGCTAGATCAGTCAATTTAGCCGCATAATTCTCCGCTTCATCTGACGTCATCAAATCACGTTCTAGAGATCGGTTTAGCCAATATTTAGCTTCGAAAAGACTGCCGCGAGCATAATACAAGAATTGAAGCTTTTCGCCATAATGAAATCGACCATAAGCTTCAGCAATATTAGCACCAATAGAGTCTGTGGCACGAGCCAACTGCTTGCCAACAACATCACGAGCAAATTGATCCCACTTAACAACCTTTCGCCAGATATCATCAGCCACAGACTCAGCTGCCTTTAGCACCCTCAAATCCTCGAACTTCAGAACCATCCTACCTCCCAACACCCAATATCTAATATCTAATATCCAACCTAAATCCCATACTCCTCCGCAAAGGCCTCCAATGCCTCCTCGAACATGCTCAGCTCAGGGCGCACCAGGCCCGCACCAACCTGACCGACGCCGGGATCTTTATGGGCAATGCCGGTGTTGACGCGTGGGGTGACACCAAACTCGACCACTTTGCGCAGGTCGATGCCAGTGGGGGTGCCGCGGAAATCCAACGGTGGGATAGTGAAATACTTGTGCTCGGCGTAGCAGATTTCGTACATCTCCAAAGTGGCGTTGATGGCGTCCTTGGGAGTGCCGCTGACGAAGGTCACGATGGCCGGGGCCGCCGCCATAGCAAAGCCGCCAATGCCAGCCGACTCAGTAATGGTGCTGTCGCCGATATCGCCGCTAGAGTCTTCCTCGGTGAAGCCCGGGAAGTAGAGGCCCTTGGGGACACCAACTGGCGAAGTAAACCAGCGATCTCCCAGGCCGCTGACACGGATACCGAAATCGGTGCCGTTGCGGGCCATCACATGCACGATGGTGCTGCCCTGGATGTCGTGAGCCACATCGACCATAGCCTTGCAGGCTGCCATGACCGGGTTGAGGATCGAGAGGGCGTTGTCCCCCAGGAATTTGATGATCTCCGAGGCCACATCGGCATCAGCAGTGGCTTTGACGATGTAGGGAGCCAGGGCCTTGGTGAAGAGCACTGAACCAGCCTTGTTGCGGTTGTGGCCTTCGTCACCCATGTGCAGGGCTTCGGCCAGCATGGCACGGATGTCGATACCGCCGCTCAACTCGATGGCCTTGCCCAGCACCGGGGCCATGACGTTCTCCATCCAGCCGAAGCGCTCGATGACCTCTTCGCTATAGGCACCATAGCGCAGCACCTTTCCATAACCCTCGTTGAGGTTGGAGTAGGACATATTGCCATGGGTCTTATTTTCGAGCATATAGACCGACATATTGGGCGAGGTTACCCCGGCCATGGGTCCCACAGATTGGTGGTGGTGGCAGGGCTCCAGGTCGATCTCACCAGATTCGACCAACTTCTGGGCCTGGTCCATATCCTTGGCTTTACCTTCATAAATCAGGGCGCCGGTAATAGCCCCCTTCATCGGACCTGAAGCGCGTTCCCAGGTGATGGGCGGTCCGGCGTGCATGAGCAGGTTCTGGCGCATTCCGGGAACGACATCGATGGCCTTGCCCATACCCACAACCACAGGGCGGGCTTCCATCATCCGATCAGTCGCTTCAGCATTGGCTTTTTCAATATCCATTCTTGCCTCCAAATTCTGTCAAGATAGAAAAATTACCGCAGAGACACAGAGTGCACAGAGATTTTAAAAAAATAGATTCGAGAAAATAAAAATGCCGTAGATCTATTCAAAATTGGGCCTCGTTCTACCCATGATGTAACTCCGCGTACTCAGCGTCTCCGTGGTGAAAAATTTCGGTTCAGACACCCATCTGGTCTATTTTTGCTTCATGCGTTCCAATATGCCAGCCAGCTTTTCGTTGCCTCCAGCCACAGGCCTCCAGTCCATATGTACAACTTGAGAATCTTGTTCAATCAGTGCCTCAGTAAACGAATCCAATCCGACGTTGATGCCCGCCAGGGGCTTCTTGAGCGATTCCAGATCGACCGGGACCATCTCAGCCTGCTCGGCGGGTTCAATAGACCATTCGATAGTTTGTAGTAAACGACCAACATAGCGCGCCGCAGCATCGTTGCTGGTCTCGACGCGCGCCCCAGCGTCTAAGAGCATTTGGATTTGTTCATCCATGCCCTGGGGGTCTTCATCCGTTCCCGAAACCACGGCCACAACTTCGAGATGGCGTCCAGCGTCTTTGGCAGTCTTGATCCCAGCGGCAATTGCAGGAGCTAACTCACTGGCAGGGTCGCCATGAGCACCATAGCCCAACACCACATCCAGTAAGATCACCGCCACCTCGGGATCCTCGGCCTCCTTTTCGAGCCGGCGGATGCGCAGGTCGTTGTCCATCATGGGGTGCAACCGTCCCACGGTGAATTCATCTTCACCCAGGTCAATGACTGTGTGCTCCACGCTGACCAGAGAGTCTTCCAGCTTATACTTTTTATCCAGCGGCGCATTTGAGTAGACCACCGGGAAATAATGCTGCAAGACCAGCAGGGCTTCATATTGCAACGTCCCGCCCGAGAACAGGCCCCGCAGATAGCGCTGCCCCTCGGCAAATTTAGAAATGTCCGGCTCCGAGGTGAAATCTTCCTCGGAGTCGACCAATCCCACCGCCAGCTCGGCAGCTTCATCGAATGTTGTAGCGAAGAAGATATTATCCATGCGGCGAGAGGCAGTTGCGTAACCAATGAAGTTGACCACCACAGGCTTGCCTGTCGTGCGCGCCATTTTGACCAGCTCGTCCGCGACCTTAGGTGATGGCGGCTTGGAGACAAGAATAATCACCTTCGTATCAGGATCACGCCTCATCAAATCCAGGCCCTGCCGGGCGGTAATCGCATTGACAGCTTCTGAAAGATCGCGGCCCCCGGTACCCAGACAGTGAGTAAAGCCGCTGCCCATCTGGTGCACGCGCACCGAAACCTGCTGCAGACCCGTTCCTGATGCAGCCACCATCCCGATCGGGCCTTTGCGAACTTTGTTGGCAAAACCAAGCCCGATCCCGTTCACGATGGCTGTCCCACAGTCTGGCCCCATCACTAAAAGACCCTTGGAAGCGGCCTCTTTCTTAAGGGCAATCTCATCCTCAAGAGAGACATTATCGCTGTACAAGAAAACGTGTTTGCCCAATTCAAGTGCCTGCCTGGCAACCACATCAGCGTAGCGGCCAGGGACTGAGACCAACACCCAATGAGCATCGGGCAGCATTTGGGCGGCTGTATCCATACTATGGGGGCGATAATCTTCATCACCAGCGCTGCTGCGGCGCGAGGAAACCAGCTCATCGACCTTGTCGATGGCAGCCTGAGCGGCGGCTGCATCTTCACCATTGACGACGATCACCAGGTCATCGGGGTTAGCCGCTTGCGCTTCCGGCATCAGCAGATCACTCTGGGCCAGGACATCCTTATTGGCCTCAGTGCCCATTACCACCCCGGCATCGATAACCCCAGGTTGTTCGGCCAATGAGCGCTGCAATTGCATCAGTATGACGGAGTCATAATAAGCCCCCGTACGGATTTCCACTAAGATTTTCGCCATACAATCTCCTTCCTACCTGAGCGATATGCTACTCCATCAAACGGCAATTTCCCCAACATACCAGTTTGCTATCTACATTGCAAAAGAAATCATGAGAGTACCAAGTATAAACGCTTAGACTTGATAAATCAAATCCCACCCGCGTGTTGAACTATGCTTAGCTTTGCGATGGGCTATAATCCCAGGGACAAAAGAACAGTATCCTAATTTGTCTGACAACCCCAGTAGCAAAGATCACCTTTGCAATTTACTTTTATCCTAATGTCCTTTTTAGATGACTAATCAAGCCCTATCCCTCACAGCTCGTACCATGGGAACGGTGGCGCAGCAAATCTTATTGACCCCTGGGACTGCTACTGTATTGGGCGTCACGTCCCGGGGGATCTTCCTCAAAACTGAGCCCAGATGGGTGATATTCCTGTCCTATGAGGACTTCCGCAGCCCGCTGACCATCAATCTACAAGGTGATTTCAGCCCTTCGAGCGCGCTGACTCCTGGAGGGCTGCTACAACTGACCCCCGGCCTGATCACTGCTCCCGAACATAATCTAATCATCTCCACCCAGGGCGCCAGCGTATGGCAGCCCAAACCGCCGCCAAACAGCATACTCCCGAAATCCGCGCTGCTCCCCCGGCTGAACGCATTTGCCCAAAGTGCCTATACGCAAAAATCCGGGGAGGGCCTCAGCGATATGCTTCCCGCCCTGTTGCCAACCATCACAGCAGAAAAGCAGATTTCTGAGAGAATTGTCCAGGATTTCGAACCCAGCGTTCTGAGCATTCAAAGGCATCTAGAACAATCTGACCTTTCAGCCGCACTGGAACACATCAAGGGCCCGCTCGGTCACGGCAGCGGCCTGACCCCCTCCGGTGATGACTTCATAATGGGGATGCTGCTGACCCTCAACCGCTGTAAGGAAATCCTGGAATTCGATGAAAATATGCTTGCTTTCAAACAGCAGATCATTGAGACAGCCTACGAAAAGACCACCACCCTGAGCGCCAACCTGATCGAGTGCGCTGCGCAGGGCCTGGCCGACGAGCGCCTGGTCACCACCTTGGATTACCTGCTGACCGGCATTGGGGAGCCAAAGCAGATATTGGATGATTTATTGAGCTGGGGGAATTCTTCCGGGATAGCTGCACTGCTGGGGATGCTGGTAGCAATAACAATAGCTGCTTGACTCCCCGCTTTTCCATTTATAATCAATAGAAGGTGCTCCAAATACAATCAAGGTTGCGATAATCGCAGTTATCCGCGCCTAAAGCTTTCGCAATCACCATATCCTATATGAAACAATCAGTAAATACATTGAAGAAATATAGAATTCTTCTTTTCATTTTAATTCTGGGATTGCTTGCTCGTCTTTGTTGGATTTCGTATACTAATTACATAGAAGAAGATGCTTTCATAACATTTCGAATTGCCAAAAATCTGGCAAATGGATTTGGATTTGTTTACAATGTTGGTGAACGAGTGCTTGGAACAACTTCTCCTCTATTTGCTCTCTTGCTAGGGGGTTGGATAGCGCTCTTATCAGAAAATGTAATTCTTGGGGCGAGAATAATTGCCCTGGCTACATCTATTTCTTCGCTTATCTTACTAGCTTTAACATTACGGAAAATTGGTGCATCCAATCTTCAACAAATCTCTGTTCTAGTTACCTTTGCTATATCATCGAAACTCATCTTATTGGAAATGGGGGGAATGGAAACATCCCTGGCTATATTTTTAATGATGGCTTCTTGGTATTCGTTCGTGTCAAGACGCATTGTTTTAACTGGCATTGTTCTGGGATTAATACTATTAACTAGGCCAGATCTTTTTATGTGGCCAATCTCAATTCTTCTAATAGCGCTGATTTCTCGTTCAAAGCAAGCTCTGCGTATTGGCATTATCATTTTTCTCGTTGGTTTACCTTGGATCGTATTTTCTTTGATCTATTTTGGTTCTCCAATTCCTCATACAATTGAAGCGAAATGGGTGGCGTATATACAGAACGACACAACATCCTTATTAGCACATTTCTTAACGGTAGCAAATTATTTATCCCCCTTTAGCCAATATAAAGATCATATTTTGCTTCGAAATAGTTTAGCCTGGATTACATTGATTATTGCATCTTGGGAAATTGTAAAGGAAGTAAAAATTAAGAATTTATCGTTGATAGCGATGTTTATCGCTTTAGAAATATTGCGACTTGTTTTAACAAGAGCTACATTTTTCAACCGGTATTTTTCACTTGTGTTGGTTGCTGTATTAATTCTATTCGGAATGGGCATTGGTAATCTTTTAGATATAGTAAATGGTATATCCCTTCGAGTGAAATTATTTTATTACTCAATGCTGATAGTATTAGTCGGGACTGGATTGACGTTCGCTGGATTTGAAGCAGATCAGAAAATGATGATGCAAGAATTTCGCCATGAGAGGTCTCTAATGAGAATTGGAATATGGTTGAATAAGAATTCACTCCCGTCTGAAACTGTTCTATTGGAACCGCTTGGTTATATCGGTTTTTATTCAGATAGATATATGATCGATGAAGTTGGGCTTATTTCTCCTAGAATTGTGACATTGAAGAAAATGAGAATTAATGCCCATGATTACCTTCCAATTTTACAGCCTGATTACTACGTCTTACATTGTGATGATGCATACAGACTTCAGCATCTAAATGGAGATAATGATTGGGGATTTTCAAAAGAATATACTCATCAGACAACTTTCAACCCTTTAAACTATGATATGCTTCAGCCAGACTACTCTCGATTTGGTGCGCTACAACGAAATTCTTGTTATGATATTTGGCAACGAATTACAAGACAATAAAATTACGCTAAATGTGTGAGAACCTATTCGGTTTCGATAAAGCTATTTATCCGAACCTAAGATTTCGATAAAAATTTTTACAAAAATAATTACTTTGATTTTTCTATGTCCAAAAAATACGATGTATTCATCTCATACAGTAGAGCAGATACTGAGAATGTGGAACACATTGCTCACCGACTACGAGACGAAGAAGGAATGCAAGTATTTTTTGATAAGTGGGAATTGATACCAGGAGAGCCTTGGCAAGAGGCTTTGGAAGACGCCTTAGAGAATAGCAATACTATAACAATTTATGTAGGCAGTGGGGGAACTACACCCTGGCACAATGAAGAGTTGCAAGTAGCAATTAATTTGTCTGTCAATGAAGGAAAACGGGCTATTGCCGTTCTTCTTCCCGGTTCAAGTGAAGAATTCGTGCCACGTTTCCTCAAACGACGTACTTGGGTAGATTTTCGTTCTGGTATCAAAGATAAAGAAACATTCCGTCGCTTAGTAGCCGGTATCAAAGGCGAAGTGCCTGGACGAGAAATGGGGGATAAATCAGAACCACTACTTGGATTTTTATACAACGTTCCAGACTTGCCAATTCACTTTCTAGAACGTCCTGAATATCTTGAAATAATCAAAGCCTCAATACTTGAAAAAGGTAGTGGAAAGATAGGCATCACTGGCACAGGCAAGATCGGTGTTCAGGGCATGGGGGGAATTGGCAAATCAGTATTGGCGGCTGCATTAGCCAGAGATGACGAAATTCGTAGAGCCTTTCCTGATGGTATCGTCTGGTTGACAATCAGCCAATCTCCTAATATCATCGCTCGACAAAGGCAACTTGGTGAAGCTATGGGGGAACGCGACCTGCAAATAGATGATGTTCAACATGGGAAAACACTCCTTAGCATCATATTATCAGATCTAAAAATCATGGTGATTCTCGATGATATCTGGGAACTCAATCATGCTGAATCCCTCAGCTTTCTAGGGGAAAATAGTTGTATACTAATTACCACTCGTAATTCTGAAATTATTCACGGCATCAATGCACAATTACACTGCTTGGACTTATTAGAGCCTGAACAAGCTCTGGCACTGCTAGCAGCTTGGTCGGGGCAATACCCAGAAGATTTACCCATAGAAGCCCGCAAAATAACCAAAGAATGCGGTTACCTTCCCCTTGCACTAGCAATGGTTGGCGCACTTGTGCAGCAAAACTCTGAAAGCTGGGAACGCGCATTACATCGCCTAAAAAATGCAAACTTCACCAAACTAAGACGCCTGTTTCCAAATTATCCATATCCACATTTACTAGGTGCGCTAGAGGCCAGCATATTAGCTCTGCCGTCCGACATTAAACAATACTATGAAAGTCTGGCAGTATTTCCAGAAGGTATATTGATCTCTGAAGAAGACTTACAAGTATATTGGGGTTTAGCTATTTTTGATGTCCAAGATATCACTGATATACTGGCAGCACGCTCACTGGTCCGAAAACTTGAAACTGGATACATAGGTTTACATGATTTGCAATACGATTATATAAAATCTCAATGCTCAAACATTCCCTCACTTCACTGCAAACTTATTAATGCCTATGAGCAAGCTTATCCTAGTGGTTTGCACACTATTCCTTATACAAATAGTTATTTTTATCAACATGTTGAATTTCACTTGAAACAGTGTGCGGATGAAGATAAAGCGAAGAAAATCGCTAAAGAATTATTAGCCAACCAACATAATTTGGGTTGGCATTTGGTATTAGGTTATGCCAACTTTACAAACCAAACACAGAGACAATTGGCTCATCAACTAGTTGCTACAAGCGTTAACACTACTGTTTTGGAAAAATGCTTAATAATTCTCGGCGAAGAGGCCAAATTATATTCATCGCGTTTGCTTAACATGAAAGACAATTATGGCGTGATCATGGCTTATCTGAAACTACTAGGCGAAGATGACAAGGCAGATGCCCAGCGTTTATTGCAAGAAGAAAACCTAAATCCTGATGTGATCGTGGCTTGTCTGAAACTGCTGGGTGAAGAAGCCAAAGAAGATGCCCGACACTTGCTTATGATAGAAGGACAATATCCTTCTGTAATTACTGTATGTCTGAAACTGCTGGGTGAAGAAGCCAAAGAAGATGCCCGACACTTGCTTATGA
>CAZUSV010000139.1:0-8666 GCA_964622645.1 uncultured Anaerolineales bacterium | reverse complement strand
ATGTAATCACTGATTGTCTGAAACTGCTGGGTGAAGAAGCCAAAGAAGATGCCCGCCGCTTGCTCAAGATAGAAGGACAATCTCACCAAGTGATCAATGTATGTCTGAACCTGTTGGGGGAAGAAGCCAAAGAAGATGCCCGCCGCTTGCTCCAGGAGAAAGACCAGGCTCCTGAAGTACTCACTGTATGTCTGAACCTGCTGGGGGAAGAAGCCAATGAGTATATAGCGGATAAATTAGTAAGCAATAACTGGTACAAACTCAATGTTCATCAAAAAATAAGGATACTAAGAGTTACTGCTTCCCATAATCTTGGTAAGCAAAGGGCTCTTGAGATTTTAGATGAATGGGTAAGATATTATCGCCCATTAATAACTTCCGCGTTAGGTGTTTTCAACCAAAACCCAGACCAGGTCACAAAATATTGCAGGGAAATTATCCACCGATGGCATCAAGAAATTACTTATTGCCATAAGAACGATTTGAGTGTTTATTCTATTCACATCATAAAAGCTATGAACCATCCCCAATTAAAAGAATTAGCAGAATCGAAAGCTAAAGTCATGATAAAAACAGAAGAACAGTCTCCAGGTTTCTTAGGCACCATTTTGTTCCAAGAAGCTCAAAATATTGCAAAAGGAGATTTTCGACCGTGGGATGATGAATTTGATGTTGAAAGCTTCATGGTGGCACATTTCGATAAAGCAGAATAACCAATTTTGCATATTAGTAAGAACAAAACTCAAAACCGCTAGGTTGTAAGTTTATAACCTATCAGACCTAGCGGTGTGTGTGTTCGATAATCGCTATTTATCTTACATACTTAGCAAAACACCCCGCTATCAAGTGGGGTGTTTTGCGCCTAACGTTGGCTTTTGGGCGCCCAGCGATACGGATCCTGAATACCCTTTTAGTATAACCATTCTAAGGGACATCGTCACATTGGATAACGTCGCGTGCGCACCGAAATCCACTCGTAAGGGAACCGCTTTTAGGATCGTTGAAGAGGCGGTCCGAAACTCGCAGGTGGTCAGCGTTATTATTCCAGGTGCCTCCTCGGATCACTGGAGTACTGCCCTCGACTGGCCTTGCCCCTAGAGGGTTCTCGGCTGGTGAGTTGAAATAGTAATATTCATCATAGAAGTCGTTGACCCATTCCCAGACATTGCCAGCCATATCATATAGGCCATAACCATTAGGACTGTAACTACCCACTTGTTCTGTATCAGTATTATTGCAAGCCTCTCCATCATCGAACTTGGCTCCATTCTTGGCACCATATTCACAGACAGGCGCTGCATCTCCCCAGGGATATTTCTTGCCTTCCAGGCCACCCCGGGCGGCTTTCTCCCACTCGGCTTCGGTGGGCAGGCGCATCCCGCGCCATTCACAGTATTGTTGGGCCTCATACCAACTGGTATAGAGCACAGGATAATCAGCATATTCGGCACTTCCGTAATAAACCGCACGAGAATATGATGTGCCTGCATAGGGAGGCGTCACAGGATCGCAGACACCAGCGTCCACACAAATTGCATATTGGCTGTTGGTGACCTCATATTGGTCTATATAAAAGGCGTCCAGTGTGACCGTATGGACAGGCTGCTCGTCTTCGTCACCATCTGTGCTGCCCATTTCGAAAGAGCCAGCTGGCACCATCACCATTGGGATTCCACGATAATCTACATACAGTGTACTAATCAGTTTCCCCGCTCCTGTGACATTCTCGATGACCCGGGGACTTCCGAAATAAGTCACATCACCCAGGCCAGAGATATCAACATCCAGGGAATCAACCGCCCAAACTATGGCACTGCCCGTTCCACTGATTTCAAGGATGGCGTTCAGGCTTCTCAGGTCTGCGGCATCATAACTACCAGCACCACTATGGGTTATTTCTTGTCCTTTTACGTGCCCTGAAATATTCATTGTTCCCGCACCGCTGTGGCGAACGACCAGTTCATCTACATCGAGCAACGTGAGATCAAGATTGCCAACATCTGAGAGATCTACCAGTAACTTTTCTGTTTGGAGTTCGCCTACATGGATTTTCCCTGCGCCAGAAATATCCAATCGAGAGATATCCTTGACAATCAAATTGAACTCAATGCCATCCATAGGGTCGAGATCAACCTGGTGCCCTTCATCGTCAAAATCGATGACAAGTGTGCCCTGAAATACCTCGCTTCTGACATAAGGCATGATATTGTCATCTGTTCTCACGGTTAACGATTCTTTATCCCCCTGCTGGATGTTGACATCACCAAAGCCTGAGAACGTTACCCGGTCAAAACCGCTCACAGCTCTACTTTCGGTGACAATATTCCCCGAGCCCTCAATAGGGCTTTTTGCCTTACAAGCACCAAGAACAACGATAACAACGAAGATTAAGAATATGTGCAATCTGTTCGTTTTCATGATTAGCTCCTGATTGAATTGGATGGCTCTCTTGGATTCGCTGGGGTAGCTCCCAGATTTGGGGGGCAAATCGGGACATTACCTCGGAATTCCTAGAGACCCAATTGGATTACTTGCGTGACCTAATTTTCTCTGATTCAACGCTGTTTGTCATCCGATAGGAGCAGAATTAACCTATGCAAATTGACCATATATTTCTCCACCCTACTCAGCAAATTGCGTAGATTGGTGTTAGCGTTAGCTAATTCGACAATGTCACGCTATTCATTATCAAGCGATGCCAAACCCTCTCGTAGGGCATAAAGGGCTGCTTGGGTGCGGCTGGCAAGGTGAAGCTTGCTCATAATGTTGCTGACGTGCGTGCGGACTGTCCCCTGGCTAATGATCAATTTCTCGGCGATTTCCTGATTTTCCATTCCCTTGGCAACGAATGCCAAAACCTCTACTTCTCTTGGTGTCAGCGGGTCAGGAGTTGGCGGCTGCTGGGATGGGCTGGCCAGTTCTTGCAGCACTTTGCGGGCAATGATGGGATGAAGTGCTGATTCGCCGCGATATACCTGACGAATAGCGCTGACCAGTTCATGCGAGTCTGAATCTTTGAGCAGGTAGCCTAATGCACCAGCCTTGATAGCAGGGAAAACCTTGTCCTCCCCCTCGAAGGAAGTTAATACCAGAATTCGGATATCTGGATGGTGTGCTTTGATGTGGCGAATAGCCTCAATGCCATCCATTTCAGGCATGACAAGATCCATCAGCACAACATCTGGCGCGCTTTGCTCTACTCCTTTGATCGCCTCCTGACCATTCGATGCTTCCCCCACCACTTCAATATCAGGAATTAGCTCCAGGATGGCATAGATCCCTTTGCGAACGATGCTGTGATCGTCGGTCACGAAAACCCGAATCGCATGATTCATTTTCTTACCTCCACGATGATGCATGTGCCTCCCGCTGGTTGGCTTTCGATGATCAGTTTCCCCCCCAATTTACCCACGCGCTCTGATATATTCGAGAGTCCCATTCCGCCACTGGACTTGGCCGATTCCAGATCAAACCCACGCCCATCGTCCTTGATCTCGAGAGTCACCATATGCCCGTCTTGACGCAAGGCTACCCAGATATGTTGCGCATGGGCGTGTTTCAGGATATTGTTAAGCGCCTCTTGAGCGATCCGATATAGACCATCCTCAATGTGCAGGGACAAGCGCTCATCGATGGAATTTTGGAATTCAGCCGTCACTCCGGCTCTTTTCTCTACGGCGTAGAGGCGAGCTTCGAGAGCATCGGCTAACCCTTCTTTTTCTAGAATTGGTGGTCGAAGCTCAAAAATAGCTAACTTCATCTCAGCTAGCCCCTCTTTTCCTGCTGCTTTGATCTCATCTAAATATGCTATGGCTTTGCTGGTCTGACCAGCATTCAACTGTCCTTTGGCAGCATCAGCGTGTAGAACAATACCGTAAAGCTCCTGCGTGACCGAATCATGTAAATCCCCTGCCAGTCGATTGCGTTCAGCGATGACAGCCTGTTCCATCTCGCTTACCTTCAGGGCCTCCTCAATCTGGAACCGGCGGCTTATCCCACGCCATAATACAAACCCACCTAATAAAACGCCGGACAGAATAGTCAATACACTTAAGATGAAGACTATTTGCTGGCGCTGTAAACTAGAAAGTGATGTCTGCCGGACAACTTCACCAGGAGTGATAATACCAATGGCCAATAGCTCTTGGCCTAAATCAACTGGAGCGAAGGCAATGAGCACAAGTTCATTGCGCCCAGATGAAGTCCCATACTCATAGAAATCTCCCTGGGATGCTCCCGGCCCCCAAGAACTCATTTGTTCCGCAATTTGTACAAATGTGCCTCGGCGATATTCCAAGATGCTCTCCAGGAGCATGTCCTTATTAGAAGACCAGATGATGTCATATTCACTGTTCACCAGAAAAATATGGCTCTCTTCGGGTGGTTCAAAGGGGTCTAAAAATCGCGGAACTAATGAGTTTATCGCCAGATCCCCGACAATGACACCGACAAATTCACCGCTGGGGTTAGGATGACTGGCGTTAATTGCTGTTTCGAAAACTGGGATGGCGATTGTAATTACCAGTTCACCGGCGCCGGCATTTTGTAGTGCCATGATGAAGGAATTTGGGCTGTTATCAAGATTGCTTTCCTGCAAATCTCCGAAATATGCACGCCAGGAATAATCGACCCCTTCTACTTCAGTCTTAACGGCAAAGGTGGTTGCGACACCTTGCTGGTTCAATATTCCAATATCAAGAATACCCTGGGGTTTTAATTCATCTAGTTTCCGTGTTAATTCCTGCCTCGTAATGGTCTCATCGAAATATTGAATTTCTGGAAGCAATCCCAGTTCGCCGAGGCTAACAGACAAGTTTTCGAAAAAGCTTTCAATGCCAACTGCCGCGTCTTCTAGCAATAGTAGTTGCTGTTGATTGTACCTGGTGAGCACATCTCTTTCCCTGCCTTCGAAGATGATAAACCAGGCCAGAAAAAGCCCTACCAGCAAGAAAGCAGCAGTGACAATAATCCAAAATTTTGCAAAACTTCGTTTACCCATTTTTCATATCTTACCATTGAATGATGGCAGCTGTTCCACCCTCATCAGGAGCGGCATAATTCCCCTTCTCGTCAAGCAAAAATGAAAGTACCAAAAATCAAACTCAAAATCACTCTGCCGAAGGCGGTGCGTTCGGGTCCTATCTGGGGAATTCATCCGGGGTCGATGCCCTAGGGTGCGTTTCAGTTTTGGGGGGAACTCACTCCCCCAGAATTGGGGGCCGGGGGGCGTTGGCAGAGCAACTCCATGTGAAGACCAAAACACATTTTCGAAAGCTCGCCCCCAAACTGAAATACGCCCATGCCCCACGGCTTTCTTAAAGTCGCGTTTCATGTGTCATTGCGAACGCAGCCCAGCGGAGTGTGGCAATCTCCTCGCAGAGTGGGAGATTGCTTCGTCGCCAAAAAGCGGCTCCTCGCAATGACATCTTAAGACTTTAAGAAAGCCCTGCCCATGCCCTAGTGGGGATGGTAGTAGGCATACCAGCTAGTATATAATGGGGTCAAGGAAATTACGATTTAATAGACTGACCAACTAACAAACTAAATACCAGGAAAAGGAAACAAACCCACATGAACATCGACCCCCAGGCCGCCAAGATGATGCTCACCCACATGCTCAAGCCCTGGCATGAAGCAGTTGCCAACCCGGGAGATGCGCAAGAATCCGTTTTGAACAAATTGATCCAGGATTACGCCAAGACAGGGTATGGTAAGGAGCATGGCGCTGAAGATATCGAAACCCTCGCAGATTACCGCCGGGCCTTCCCTATCACCCCCTACGAAGATGCCCAAACCGGAGACGGCTTCAAAGCCATCATCGAGCGCGTCATGGGTGGGGAGGTCGAACTGCTGCTGTGGGAGCAACCCATCGGCTGGGCGATCACGCGCGGCACGACGAAGGGAGAGTCCAAGTTCATCCCCATGACGCCCACCGACCTGGAGAGGCGCGCTTCGGCGGGGAGGGCGGTGATGAATTTCGTGGTCGATAGCAACAAATTCGAGATCCTGGCGGGGGTCAATCTCAACCTGAACTTCCCCTCCGTGGTTGGTACTGTAGAAATCAACGGGCGCCAGATCGAATACGGTTACAGTTCCGGCATCTACACCAAACATGTCTCCCGCTCCACACCAGTCACCTCAGCCCCTACACAGGAAGAGATCGACGCCCTGGGCGGCGGCAAGACCTGGAAGGATTGGGAAGCCCGTTTCGAGCTGGCCTACGAGAAGTGCCAGGATCAAAATGTGTCTCTGGTAGGCGGCGTCGCGCCCACGGCGCTGCAATTCGGTAAGCACCTGAAAAAGACTCATGGAGTCTATCCCAAAGATCTATGGAGCACGCAGGTCATGACCTTGGGCAGCACCCCTGGGATCAACACCAAGCACCAACCGGCCCTCCACGCCATGTACGGTCGCCAGGCCGTGATCCGTGAGATCTACGGGGCCACCGAGGGCATGTTCGGCCAGCAGCTGGATGAAAAACGCGCCTGGGTGCCCAATTATGATCTATTCTTCTTCGAGGTAGAAACTCGGTCGGGAATAAAGCTGCTCCACGAAATGCGCCCTGGAGAAATGGGCAGCCTGGTGGTCTCCACGCCCATCCTGCCACGCTACAAGATCGGCGATCTCATCCTGGCGTTTAAACCCCCATATTTCCGCTGCATTGGCCGCGAGCAGTGGTGGACACCACTGCACTATTGGTGGAGTGAGTTAGCCAGCTTCAATTTGGGACAGTTATAGAGATATGAAAATCACAACTTTGATCGAGAATACCTGCCCAGCAGGGCACAAAGACCTGACTCCCGAACATGGCCTATCACTGTTGATCGAATTCGACAACTCTCGCCTACTTTTCGACACCGGCGTAACGGATGCTTTCGCAAGCAATGCCGCAACATTGGGCCTGGATGTGAGAGATATCCAGGATGTAATCATCTCCCACCATCACTACGACCATGGGGGAGGTTTAGAGCACATCCTGGAATCCAACCCTGAGGCCAAAATATATTTGAAGGATCCACCCAAGGGCGAATTGCATTTACGTGCGGCGTGGTTGTTCAGAAAATATATCGATTTGGACAAAAACCTTTTTAGGGCATATTCTGACCGCCTTGTCTACGTCCAGGATTTTAGGGAGGTTCTTCCAGATGTGTATATTTTGCCCCAAATTACACAGAATCATCCCCAACCCAGGGGGAACCACTATTTGTATGAAAAAATCGGTGCTCGCTGGCAGCGGGATGATTTCCTACATGAACTGATTCTAGTGGTCTGCGAGCAGGATGGCCTGGTGATCTTCTCGGGCTGCTCCCACAACGGCATCCTCAACATGATCGAGACCGTGATCGACCAGTTTGAGCAGGTTCCCATCAAAGCCGTGATCGGAGGATTTCACCTGATCGGTTTCCCCAGGCTCAACACCATGGGCGGCAGCCAGGGAGAGGTCGAAGACCTGGGCCGCACGCTGCTATCGTATGATGTTCAACAGTATTACACCGGGCACTGCACCGGGCAAAAGGCCTACCAGGTGCTGAAAAACATTATGGGAGAGAAATTGGAGCCCCTGCACACAGGCAAGGTCCTCGTGCTATAAGAAGCAGGGTCTATGCAGTTACAAAGAATTTACCGCAGAGATCCCTTCGATAAACTCAGGGCAAGCGCTGTGAGCGCAGAGCGTGTATAGCTATATTATGCAACTCCAAGAACTCCGCGTTCTTTAAAGTCAGGAGTTACGCAGTTGCCCCCCTAGCCCCCCAACCTTGGGGGGAATCTTTATAAAACTCCCCCCAGAATTGGGGGGTTGGGGGGGCGTTCTTCGAGAAATAGCTTCCCATCTGCGTAACACCTGAAAGTGTTCGTATTCCGTATCGCGAAATGCGTATTGCATGCAGGTTTATGGAATACGCTATACGCTATACGCCGGGCTATTTCCAACCGAGATGAAACACACCCTAATCAATAACAATCTGCAAAGATTATTCTTGGTTACGGAATACTCCTCGCAGCAAAATCGACGCCCCGATCACGATCAAGATCAGCGGCCAGATCACATTCCAGTTCCCCAGCCCAACTCCAAAAAAGACGATCGCCAGAATGAACGTCCCCATGACAGGGCGGCGGTACTCAGGCACCGTCAGGCGGATGGCCACCTCGATCAGCAGGATCACCCCAGCCCCCAGGAAGAAGAAGGGCCAGGCAGCAGCAAAGAAAGGGAAACCTGAGAACGAGTCCGTAAAGGGGATACGGATACGGTCTAACAGCCCAAAGTTATTGGCCAGCATCACCACCCCAGCCCAAATCAGGATCACGGCCCAGACAAGAGTCCCCAGCGGGTCGCGGCGATATTTTTCCTCGTAACTCTTCTCTTCTGCGGATTTCTCCTCACGCTTTTCCATTTCTTTCTCGTTATACTTTTCGTCCTTCTCGTTCATGGTCTCCTCCTTAAAACCAGATCTAACAGGGTATGAGATTCACGATGATCTCAAAATCAGAATGTACTAAAAATTATACATCGACATGGCATAGTATCCAATGCTTCAATGCAAATTACCCAGGTAACTGCAGCATACTTGGGCTCAGTTAGAGTTTTTCAAAAAAGCGACCTTTAAGAATAAAAAAACCGCCATCTGAGTCACAAAATGGTGGTTTTTTTGGTGTAAAAGGCTCCT
>CAZUSV010000138.1:0-17627 GCA_964622645.1 uncultured Anaerolineales bacterium | reverse complement strand
CTGAACCCCACCGCTGCGCAGGTGTTTGAGATGTGCGACGGCCAGACCAGCCCCGAACAGATGGCCGCCCGCCTGGACACACCCCACGCCGAGATTGTGGTCTGGCAATCCCTGGACGAATTGGGCAAAGCCAACTTGCTGCAAGAACCGCTGGTGAGGCCAAGAGGCATGAACCGCCGAGATTTCGTCAAGCTTGGCTCAGCGGTAGCGCTAGCCTCCATCGTTTCCATCGTTGTGCCCCGGCCAGCTGCGGCGCAATCCCTTCCCAATGTGCGCACCGCTAACCTGGGCACAATATTAGCTGGCAGCACGTATTACTATTTTCCATTTTTGGAAGGTCCCATTACCGACGACCACCTGGCCGACGTTACCCAGATAACCTACGCCTGGACCGGGACCTCCGCAGCCGGGCCAGGCGTGCAGTCCAAGTTAGCTAGTGGAAATAATCCTAACGGCTCTCCCTGGGCTGGCGGCCCAGAATTATTGTTTATCACATCACCTTATGTGGTTACTGATGGCAACACCTGGACAGGAAATCGCCCCTATAGAGGTATGACGTTCCTTAATAATCTCACCAGCAAAGATTGGGATGCCGGTACACTAACCGTTAGGTTGGAATAAGTGCGGATATGTAATTGCATATTCGTGTGTTGTTTGTATTTTTAATAATGGGGAACATCATTTTGAACATGCCTCACGCAAAGCCGCTAAGGCGCTAAGTAAATTTTCAAGAGAAGCTTGGCGACTTCGCGTCTTGGCGTGAGATTTGGTAGGTGTTCAATATCATGTCACCCACAACAGTTGTTTGTATTTTTTCAGCTAAGCGCTCCTTTTACTGGTAAAATTCCCCACATTGATAAGCGAGATGCGAATGTAAAAATCGTATCTCGCTAATGCGTTTTTGATGCCAACCTACTCCTTACCCACCCTGCCCCAAGGTAATACCCCCAAGGGGAAGAAAAAAATAGATCGCCTTGGATGGACGGACGGACGATGGTACACCGCCTACGGCCTGCGTTTTGGCTTGCGCTGCAATGACCCCGCCGCGCTGGAGCTGGCTGCTCCGCACCTGCCCCTGGGCTGGCAGCCCGTACCCGAGGGGAAAACCGCCTCCAAAGCCGATACCAAGGTAGATTTTTTGTATTCCTTGTATTTAGCTGCGCCTGCCAAGCGAAAAGGAGGCGCCCTTGAGCTTGACGAAGGAGCCAGCCCTGAGCTTGACGAAGGGTACCACCTGCTCTACTGCGGCTCGACCCTGCTCTCCCGCACCCTGGAACTGCCCCAACTGCTTGCCACCCTCGAACAACACAGCGAACTGCTGACCGCCTTCCGCGCCAATGATTATCTCTTCGTCCACGCCGGGGTGGTCGGTTGGCAGGGCCGCGCCATCCTGATCCCTGGCCGCAGCATGAGCGGCAAGAGCACCCTGGTGCGCGCCCTGCTCGAAGCCGGGGCCGAATACTACTCCGATGAATACGCCATTCTGGATGGCGAAGGCCGCGTGCATCCTTACCCTGTGCCGATCTCCATCCGTGAGGGGAATACTCTTGTGGGCAATAAATTCCCGCTTGAAACCCTCGGCATCCAACCGGGGACTGAGCCGCTGCCTGTGGCGCTGGTCGTGGTGGCCAAATACAAACGCTATGCCCACTGGCGGCCCGAAGTTCTGACACCCTCTCAAGCCATGCTGGCCCTGATGGACAACACTGTCGCCGCACGCCGCGAACCGACCTTCACCATGCCCATTCTCAAACAAGTCGCTATGGGTGCTAAAACCATCGCCAGCAAACGCGGCGATGCCAAGAGAGTAGTCCCCGCCATCCTACAACAGCTTAAATAGGACACGGATGAACACGGATTCTACGGATAAAGAATAAAAATCCTGAAAATCCGTGACGCCACGCCGAAGGCGGGTCTTCGACCGGCGTGCGGAGCGTCCGTGTTCATTTTTGCTTTTCCCTTTGTGCCTCTTTGTGTCCTTCGTGGTTCAAATGACAGACCTCGCACTATTCTACAATCTTCTGACCCTCTGCGCCCGCTCGCAGGGAAACCCGGCTCACTATGACCTCCTCAGGGGTGCCGCCGAAGCGCTGCCCAGCTGGGATGCTCTCCCCAATCTGGCAGAGGTCCATGGCCTGGCACCGCTGGTTTACACTCATTTGGAGGCCGCTAACATCGCCATTCCGGAATCCGTCAAACGCGAACTGCAAGCCCGCTATATGCAGCACAACCACGCCAATCGCGTCCGGGCGTGGGCGCTGATCGAAATCCTGACGGCTTTTGCGGAAGAAGGTATCGATCTCCTGGTGTTGAAAGGCATGGCGATGGCACATCTGGTCTATCCCCATCTGCGTTTGCGCCCAATGAGCGATATTGACCTGCTGGTCAGCGAAGCCGATGCAGGTAGAGGTCAGGAGCTGCTGGCTGGGTTAGGATTTCGAGACGTTTCTGCAGCAGGTGTGCCATCACCCCATCACATGCCCATCGTCCATCGTCAGGTCAAGGGAGTGGGCGTATACGTCGAGCTGCATCACAATCTCAATCGCAGGCTGACTCCCGTAACCTGCTTTGAGGCTTTGCGTCCGGCCGCACTGCCCTTTAATATGAATGATACGCAGAGCGTGGCCTACACGTTAAGCTATGCAGACCTGCTGGCCAACACCTACAATCATATGGTGGACGCGCCTTTCCAATCCTTCCGTCTGATCTGGGTTGCCGACATGATCAGCCTGGTGGAACGATTTTCAGATCAGATCAATTGGGATCGAGTCCCGCCCCGCGTTTACAATGCCCTGGCTGTGATCAACTGGCTGACTCAGTTTATGGGTCTGCCGCGGGTCGAGGCAGTGACACCTCTAGCTTCGTCTTCGCCCTCCCGAAAAGCCGCCCAACTGCGCGGCTGGCCCTTCTCGGTAACTCCAGCCCAAAGCGAAGCTGAATACCGGAGTAATATCCCCAAAGCCTTTCGGCCCTCGGCATGGTGGCTGCGCCTGTACTATGGCCTGCCCCCCAGACATTTGCTATTGGGGGTGAGAGCGCGGCACATTTTGCATCTCTTATGGTGGGTGCTCCAATTTCGTACCCCCGCCCACATCGTCCGGCGGGTGAGAGAATATCTTACATAGCTCTTGACAGCCCCTTTGCTTTGCACTACGATATTTACGCTTTACGAGGATCAAACTAATCTTAGTAAGGAGTATGAGATGAGAACACAACGTGTTTTCCGCGGGATTGTTTCCCTGGTAATGCTAGCTTCGTTTATCCTTGCAGCCGCATTACCTCAGGAGATCGTCTTGGCTGTGGATGTTGTCCGCTTGACGATCAAGAACTACAGCGATAGGGATATCTGGTTGAAATTAGATGGTCCTGCAACCTATAATTTGCATGTCCCCGCTGGGCAAAACAGGGACTATACGCCAATCATGGGAGATTATAAGTATACGTATTATGCCTGCGGCACCTGGGTCAAAGGCGATTTAGACCTGAATTCCCGAAAGATCATCGAAGTCCCCAATTGTGGCTACCTGTTGGGAGGTTCAAATGTAAATCACCCCAATTATTTGGACGCCGGTGATGATATCATGAAACTTGTCAATGTTACTTTTGAGAATGAAACCGGTGCCTACGCGCTGATGATCCTCAATGGGCCAAGTGTTTTCGTATTATCTTTCCAACCTCGGCAGGTGAGAGGTGTCACGATTCCAAAGGGGGATTATAGTTTCACGGTTTATGGGTGTGGGGGGTATTTTAACGGCACCTTTTTTGCCAATTATTTTAACTCGCTGGATATCGACTGCCCCTGATAAGATTAGCAACGCTATTTGAAATCAAAACTCCTCAAACTTTCGAGTTTGAGGAGTTTTTTTATCTAGGTGGAAATCATGAAGTTATTACCCTGTGAAGTAAGGGTGGAGGGGGATTTTCAGAAAACATTCGTGTCATTGGTGTCATTCGCAGATATTCGTGATGAAAGATGTGTTTGAACTACTCTTGACGATTACACTATTGCAAGAAATCAATCGAATAGGGCGCGATCTCGCGTGTGAATCGTGTCGTGCCGACAATCATCAGGGTGACACTCTTGCCTTCTTCGGGAATGTCCAGGGGGATATCGGCAATGTTGTTGACCCCTAGAGGGATATATTCGACAGCTGTGTTTTCACCCTCTGAGGTGATCAGCGCCAGCCTGTAAGTCTGCGGCAGCACATTCTTGATGCGCGCCCAACCGTTGGATTCCCAGCCACCATCGTCTTCCTCGAAGTCGGTGAAGTAACCGATCTCAGGGATTTCGATGTCATCTAGGAGCATGCCATCATGATGCAAAGCTAGATCGGTGATATATTCGAAGCGCAGTTGAACTTTGCCCCCTGCGTATTGAGAGATATCCGCGCTCTCCTGGATCCAGGCGGAACTGCGCGTTTTTCCGGTATACCCCCAACCATAGTTGCTGCCATTGGGATTGCTGTCCGTCATCGATGGTGTCCTCAGCATCTCCCAGTTTTCTCCATCCACCGATGCCACCAAATAAAGATAATCGAAATCTTTTTCGATGTCATACCAGGTCCAATAATTAAAGGTAAGTGGCCCTTCGACCCCGGTGAAGTCGAATTCCTGGGTCAGGGTGATATCCGAAGAGTCACCCTGATTGGACCAAAAGGCATATTCGCCTGAGTTCGGATCACTGGGAACCAATTTGCTCTCCACAGCGCCCTCAAATCGAAGGGTGTATTGTCCTGGGCAAAGCACACGGATGTAATCGACACCATATTGGTGGACATCGTATTCTTGGGGGCCAGATGCGCAATTTCGAATCACTTCGGTCTGTTTGGTTTTGAAGGGATCTCTATAAGTGTAATAATCGAAGCGTCCGTCCCCTACATTCTCATCTCGGATGAAGTTTGCAACCGCCCAATCTAAAACCAGGTCGTCGGCGGTCAGCGGCTCTCCAGTATTTGGATCGGTTGCACCCAGCTCATCCAAAACAATATCGATGCCTGTTAACCCGTTCTCAGAGTGGGCAGCCAGAGCCTGGGTAGCTTCCTCACCAAATCGATCCAAGAAATAGGCGAAGAATAAGAAGGAGTTGCCATAGTGTTTGGAATTTTCATCTGAATCACTGGTCCAGGTGTTTAGCTGAGTATCTGGCTCAGAGGCATAATCCTGGACTGCGCCACCAATGGGAAACCCGTTCAGTAACTGGGCGACTTCAGCAAAGCCCTCATTGACCCAGACATTCTCATTGCGGTCGTGATACCAGTGGATCATGTGCTGAAATTCATGCGCCAGGGTGCTATAGGTGAATTCGTCAGCCATCTCCATATTGTCGATATTGAGCACGAACATCTCATGGGCGTTGGAAAATTCGTGCGCTAAGGGGTGCATCTCATCAGCTGAAGAGAAATAACCCGCAATGAAAACACCGACCCGCCGGGCGAAAACGATATAGATGTGCTCGTCATTATCGATGCCGGGAGACCATTCACTGCCGAAGAACCGTCTGGTCGTTGGATAGATATTGCTCTCGAATTTCTTAGCCAATGTTTCCAGATCAGCAGGGTTGAAATCTGCAGTGTCATCGACCCAAAAATAAGCGTGTTTGGTGATATAGTGCAATGTGGCCTCGATCTGGACATGCTCGTCGGTATAATCTGTAACCCAGAACGTGTCCTGCGCGCCAACTTTTAGAGGCTCCTCAGGACCTTCAATGGGGGGAAGTTCGCCGACCCCTTTCAAGCGTTGAGCTAAATCGTCTGGATCGTTGATCGGCACCTCGATGCTGAGTAGCTTATCTCGGGTTTCGGAATCAACGAAGATGGGCGTAACCGTGGGAGTTGGTTCTGGTACCGGAGTCTCCGTAGGTAGGATGGTTGGACTGTCAATTGCTTCTGGGGTTGCCTGGGTAATTGCCTGAGATGGTGCGCAGGCAGCCAGCACCACTACTAAGAAAGCGAAAGCAAATAAGGATGCGTGGAATTTCATCGCTCCTCCTCGTAATATTCATGTTCAGCCATGGAACGGATTATTCCCGAAAAAAGGGTGTGTGCTGGGGGCCGCGCCCCCAGCACACACCCTTTTTTCGGGGGATTCCCCGTTCGGCTGATTTGTTACGGCCATTGTACCTTAACCCAAAACGCCGCAGGATTTCCCTTGGCGTTTTGGCAGTCGGGATGGTGGGATTCGAACCCACGACCTCGCCGACCCGAACGGCGCGCGCTGACCGGGCTGCGCCACATCCCGAGTATGCGACGTGATTATAGCGTACCCATTTTGCTTTGGCAAGGTAGCGACGAAGGCTCTCCAGGAATGGTATAATTTCCTCGCTTCCTGGTAATATTGAATTACAACTGCTCAGCATTATGCGGATTTCCTGAAAATGGGTGTGGGTTGAGGCACACCATTCTTCAGGAGCTTCTCCTTTGTGAGGAGAGTTGTAAATATCTCTAATTTATTATGGAGTCAGGTCATGTCAGGTCATTCAAAATGGTCAACCATAAAGCATAAAAAGGCTGCTACAGATGCCAAGCGCGGCAAAATATTCACCCGGCTGGCCAGGGAAATTGTTGTCGCTGCCCGAAAGGGGGGTGGTGATCCAGAAATGAATACCGCCCTGGCGCTGGCAATTTCGCGCGCCAAAGCGGCCAATATGCCCAAAGACAATATCGAGCGCGCCATCAAAAAAGGCACTGGGGAGGACAAGAGTGGGGAGACATTCGAGGAAGTCATTTATGAAGGGTATGGCCCTCATGGCGTAGCCCTGATGATCGAGTGCGCAACTGATAACCGCCGCCGCACCGTAGCAGATTTGCGTCATGTACTCACCAGCAGCGGTGGCAGCCTGGGTGAAGGAGGCTCGGTGGCCTGGCAATTTACCCAATCGGCATATTTCGTCATTCCGGCTGAGGGTTGTGATGAAGAGCAGATCTTCGAGTTGGCTGTAATGGGTGGGGCGGATGATGTTGTCGAGGATAGTGGTATCATCGAGATCATCGGGGAGATATCTTCATTCAAATCCATACACGACCAGTTGGTGGGTGCTGGTATCCCAACCAATGATGCTGGCCTGCGTATGATCCCCAATCAGGAGATGGATTTAGAAGTTGATCAGACTGTCAAGGTTATGAAAGTGATCGAGCGTCTGGAAGATCTGGATGATGTTCAAAACGTGTATTCCAATTTGAATATCACGGACGAAGCCTTGACGCAGTATGGGGATTAAGGCTCTTCATGTTAGTTCTTGGGATAGATCCTGGAACGGCGACGACTGGTTATGGGTTGGTGCGCGAGGATGATAAGGGGAATCTCAGTGCTGTGGATTTCGGGGTGATTCGCACTCCCTCACAGGATTCTATGCCCCAACGTCTACGCCAGATATTCTATAGACTTCGAGAGATTATCTCTCTCCACCGTCCAGATACTGGCGTGGTGGAGAAATTGTTCTTCCAAAGTAATGTAAAAACCGCCATTAGTGTTGGTCAGGCACGCGGCGTGACTTTGTTAGCTCTGGCGGAAACCGAAATCCCAATTGCCGAGTATACGCCTCTGGAGATCAAACAAGCTGTCGTTGGGTACGGCAGTGCTGATAAGCAGCAAGTTCAACATATGATTCGGGCATTACTAAATCTTGAAGATATCCCCAAACCCGATGATGCCGCCGACGCTTTAGCAGTTGCCATTTGCCATCTGCATAGTTATCGGATGGCAAATCTGGCTGAGTGAGGATTCTCATGGATCAACCACAACTTTTTTTACGATTTGGTGCGGCGATTGCTATCGGTTTTCTGATTGGCTTGCAGCGCGAATTTGCCAAGCAGAAAAAGAAGCGCGAGCTCGTAGCTGGCGAACGTACCTTTGCCCTATTAGGGCTTGCAGGGGCCTTAGCGGCTATGGCGGGGGAACATCTTGACTCGCCACTGGCGTTTTTTGGTATTGTCCTCTTACTGGGTATTTTTACGGCCGCAGGATATGTGATCGATGCCTGGCGCGGCCATACTGGATTGACCACCGAAGTCGCCATGTTGGTGACCGTACTGATCGGGGCTTTATGTTATTGGGGCTATCTGACCCTGGCTGTAGCGATTGGTATCTCAACCACAGTTCTGCTCTCCCTGAAACTCGAGACCGACAGGCTGGTGCGTGCGCTTACCCGCGAAGACATTTTCGCCGCGCTCCAATTTGCTGTGATCACCGCCATCGTTCTGCCCGTATTGCCCGACGAAAACTTTCTGCCCCCGCCCTTCGATGTTTTGAATCCTTTCAAGATTTGGCTGATGGTCGTCTTCATTTCAGGGATCAGTTTCGTAGGCTATTTGGCGATCAAAATCATCGGCGCTGAACAAGGCATTGGCCTGACCGGTTTCCTAGGTGGAATAGTCTCATCCACTGCCGTAACGCTTAGTTTCTCTGAGCGCAGTAATAAACAGCCCGAATTAGCCAAGCCTTTTGCTTTGGCTATCATGACAGCCTGGACGGTAATGTTCTCACGCGTGCTTATCGAAGTCTACGTGTTGAATAAACCCCTCTTGGCTGTGGTATGGATTCCTTTGGTGGCTGCAGGCGGTGCAGGTCTGCTCTATGGGATATTTATGTTCTTATCACAGCGATCTGCCGAAAGAGGGGATGTGGATTTTTCCAATCCCTTCGATTTGGGTTCGGCGATCAAATTTGGTCTGCTCTATGGGGTCGTGCTGTTGATCTCACGGGCTGCTCAAATGTATTTTGGAAATACAGGCATCATGATCTCCAGTGTTCTCTCGGGGGTTGCTGATGTGGATGCCATCACCCTTTCTATGGCCGAGTTGAGCAACACTGGTAGGGTTGATCTCGGTACAGCTGCCCGGGCAATCGTTATGGCCACCATGTCCAATACGCTGGTCAAGGGCGCAATTGCAATCATGGGTGGTTCCAAAGTTTTGCGAAGAGCATTGTTGCCTGGCATCCTTTTTATCGTAGTTGTTGGAGTTAGTCTAACTTTTCTTCTCTAGGGAACCGGAGCAAGAGCATGATAGCAAATATTACTGGCCGGGTAAGGGATGTCAAATCTGATCAGTTGATCATCGAAGTCGGAGGGGTGGGGCTTTTTGTGTTCGTCCCTGATCCTTTGCGCCAGACCTTGCGAGTTGGTGAAACTGCCTCACTGCATACATATCTGGTCGTCCGAGAAGACTCTCTCACTCTGTATGGTTTTGCTACCGCTGAAGAGCGTGAATATTTCATCTTGTTGATTGGGGTCAATGGCGTGGGGCCGCGGATTGCCCTGGCGACCTTGTCTGCTCTAAATCCAGCCACCATCCGGCGGGCAGTGGTGTCTGAACAGCCAGAGATGTTGACCCGCGTTCCAGGCATCGGGAGCAAATCAGCGCAGAGGATATTGCTGCATCTCCAGGGACGCATCGAGACCCCCAGCGAATTAGAGGCCATGACTGACTTCGCCGATGCTGATACACAGGTTGTCGAGGCATTGGTTGCCTTAGGGTACAGCGTCATCGAGGCCCAGGCTGCTGTTCAGAGTATCCCCAAGGAAGCCCCTGACGACATTGAGGAACGCATTCGGGTGGCCTTGCAGTATTTTACGTAGGACAGGTTATCCTGAAAAAAGGGTGTGTGTACGCAAAGCGGCGCAGCCACTTTGCGTGCACACACCCTTTTTCGGGAAATATAAGTATCTATCCGAAAATACGCTTGAACCGGTCGGCCTCAGCAATTTTCGGATAGGTTCTAAATTTATGTTGGAGGAACATTTCGTTGGTAGAAGAAAAAATCACTTTTATTGGTCCTGGTGTTATGGCAGAAGCCATGATCGCCGGCATAATCCGCTGCGAATTCGCCCTACCAGAGCAGATCATCGCTTCGGGAACAAGACCCAACCGCGGCCAAGATTTGCAGCAGCGTTATGGAATCACGTCAACGACGGACAATGTCGCCGCGGTTCAGGACGCAAATGCAGTAATTTTGTCAGTAAAGCCTCAGCATCTTAAGACAGTGCTCCCAGAGCTTCGGGCACGGATTAAATCTTCTGCACTTGTTCTCTCTATTATCGCTGGTGCTACCCTGGATCATATTGGCATGGGTCTGGGCCATCAAAGTGTTGTGCGCGCCATGCCCAACACCCCAGCTCAAATTGGCGAGGGCATCACAGTATGGACGGCTGCAGAAGCGGTTTCTGAGCAACAGAAAGAAGTCGCTCAGAAAATCCTGGCTGCCCTGGGTGAGGAGATCTATCTGGAGGAAGAGTATTACCTGGATATGGCCACAGCGCTCTCGGGAACAGGGCCGGCCTATGTCTTCCTGTTCATGGAAGCCATGGTCGATGCCGGTGTCCACCTGGGGTTCCCGCGTCGTATCGCTGAGAGGTTGGTGGCGCAAACGGTTAGGGGATCGGTGGATTACTACCAGATGCACGATACCCCCCTCCATCTTGCGCGCTTGCGCAATCAGGTCACTTCCCCGGGTGGTACGTCGGCTGCGGCGTTGTACTATCTCGAGAAAGCCGGCTTTCGCACAGCCATCTCACGGGCTATCTGGGCTGCATACGAGCGCTCATTAGCGCTGGGGAAGGGCTCGGATACGCAACCCCCTGACGATTCATAGTTAGATTACTGTATTAAATTTGTATCTATCCGAGAATTGCTTAGGCCGGTCTCCAGACCGAGCCGCGCCTTGCGTGCCTGCGGCAACACGGTCACGCCAGAGGCGGGCCTTCGGCCGACCGGTTCAAGCGATTTTTCGGATAGGGTCTTAATCAAAAACTAGACAATATGTGCCCTTTCGGGTATCATTTGGCAGCTTGTTTACAGGCAAAAATTGCAAACAAGCGGTATTCTGTTTTTGGAAACATTCATGGATGCAACCATCAAGTTGTTGAAGGAACTTACAGAAGCTCACGGCGTGCCCGGATATGAAGCCCCCATCCGGGCCGTATTACGTAAGCATCTTGAGCCTCTAGGGGTTTTATCTGAAGATAAACTTGGCAATCTGATTTGTGAAAAACAGGGTAGCGCGCCAGCGCCCAGGGTGATGATAGCAGGGCATATGGACGAGATTGGCTTCATGGTCAAGCTTATCACGAAGGAGGGTTTCCTGAAATTCCTCCCATTGGGTGGTTGGTTCGATCAAGTTCTACTCGGTCAGCGAGTTGTGATCAAAACCCGTCAGGGGGATGTGGTTGGAGTCATAGGTGCTAAGCCCCCACACATGTTGTCTCCCAAAGAGCGCAAGAAGGTCGTGCCAAAGAAGGATATGTATATCGATATTGGCGCTACCAGCAAAGAGCAGGTTAATGAAATTGGCGTCAGAGTTGGTGATCCTGCAGTCCCGTGCGCTGATTTCGTCATCTTAGCCAGCGGCGATACCTTCATGTCGAAAGCCTTCGATGACCGTGTTGGCACTGCCTTGATTGTTTCAGCGTTGGATCAACTTCAGGAACAGGACCACCCCAACACCATCATCGCAGCAGCCACTGTCCAGGAAGAGGTCGGCCTTCGGGGTGCCAAGACCAGTGCCTGGACTGCGAATCCTGATGTTGCCATCATCCTTGAAAGCGATATTGCTGGGGACGTACCCGGCATCAAACCGGAAGAGTCATCTATAAAATTGGGTGGGGGGCCATCGGTGTTGGTCTACGATGCCAGGATGATCCCCAACTTGAAATTGCGCGATTTCGTCATCGATACGGCAGAAGAACTCGAAATCCCTGTGCAGTTGTCATACGTTGAGGGGGGTGCCACCGATGGTGGCATGATCCATACCCACAAGACGGGTGTGCCCACAGTGGTGCTTTCGGTGGTTGCGCGTCACATTCATTCAGATAGTTCGATCATTCACCGCAGCGATTACGAAAAGGCAGTGGAATTATTGGTGGCTTTGCTCACTCGCCTGGATGCAGACACTGTGCAAAGTTTTACAAATTGACAAATACTCCTTCGAGAAGGAGCTTAGAACGCTCTTTACGAGGGTCATGGAAAACACCTTAAACCCGGAGGTAAAATGTCTGATCTGATTAAACAAATCACTACAGACCTTCAGCAGCAAATCGATAGCTTCCAGCCCGAATTGGAAGTGCGTGATATTGGTACCGTGTTGGAAGCCGGCGATGGCATCGCCCGTGCCTCTGGTTTGTCGGAAGTTCGTTCCCAAGAATTGGTGCAGTTCGAAAACGGGGTGATGGGGATTGCCTTCAACCTGGAAAGAGATTCTGTAGGTATTATCATCATGGGTGAGTATACTGAGATCCGCGAAGGTATGGCCGTACGCTCGACAGGGCGGATTTCATCGGTGCCGGTGGGAAATGGCCTGGTTGGCCGCGTGGTCAATGCCCTGGGACAGCCGATTGATGGCAAAGGCCCTATCCAATTCGATGGTTTTCGCCCCATTGAGCGCATTGCCCCTGGTGTTGTTATGCGCCAGGATGTGGACACCCCCGTTGAGACAGGCATCAAAGCAATTGACTCGATGATCCCCATCGGGCGCGGCCAGCGCGAGTTGATTATTGGTGACCGCCAGACTGGTAAGACAGCCATCGCCCTGGACACAATCATCAATCAGAAGGGCAAGGATCTGGTTTGTATCTATGTTGCCATCGGCCAGAAGAAGGCCGCCATTGCTCGTACGGTGGCGACGTTGGAACGTTTCGGTGCTATGGAGCATACCATTGTGGTGATCGCCTCAGCCGAGGAACCCGCGGCTTTGCAGTACATTGCTCCCTATGCTGGGTGTGCCATGGGAGAAGAGTTCCTGGAGACCGGTCGAGATGCGCTGGTCATCTATGATGATCTTTCCAAGCATGCCTGGGCTTATCGCCAGGTTTCGCTGCTCTTGCGCCGCCCCCCTGGACGTGAAGCTTATCCCGGTGACGTTTTCTATCTGCACTCGCGTTTGCTAGAGCGCGCCGCCCGTACGGCGGATCAATTTGTGATCGTGTCCAAAGATTTCTCCGAGACGCTGGCATCAGAATCGGATGCTGTTGATGGGGTGGTCTATGGGGGTCCGCTATCCAAGCATGAAGCCGAAGAAGCCCGCAAAGCCATGGACGCTGCAGATGAGTACAAGCTAGTGAAAGTCAAAGGGACCGGTGGTTCTTTGACAGCGCTGCCCATCATCGAAACCCTGCTTGGTGACGTCTCGGCTTATGTGCCCACCAATGTGATTTCGATTACCGATGGTCAGATCTATCTGGAGAATAACCTCTTCTATGCGGGTATTCGTCCCGCAGTGAACGTGGGCCTCTCGGTTTCCCGAGTGGGTGGTGATGCCCAGACCAAGGCCATGAAGCAGGTCGCTGGCCGATTGCGCCTCGATATGGCCGCCTTCCGTGAATTGGCTGCCTTCGCTCAATTTGGCTCCGACTTGGATGCCGCTACCCAGGCCCGCCTAAATCGAGGTCAACGTTTGCAGGAAATTCTCAAGCAACCCCAGTACGATCCAGTTTCTCTGTCCAGCCAGATAATGGTCATTTACGCAGGCACGAATGGCTTTGCAGATAAAGTCCCTCTCGATCGCATGCGTGAGTGGGAGGATGCTCTCATTCGTTATCTGGAGGCCTCTCACCCCGAAATTGGACGAGAAATCGAAGAAGACGGTCGTCTCACGGACGATGTAGAGGCGAAACTGACTGCGGCGCTGGATAGTTTCCGCGCAACGTGGAGGTAAGTCATATAGTCGTTAGTCGGATAGTCATATCGTCTTTCTGCTAGCGATGTAAATGACTATCAGACTATCAGACTATTAGACTATTAGACTATTAGACTATTAGACTATTAGACTACTATGGCCAATGCTCGAGAAGTACTCTTACGCATAAAAAGTGTCAAGAACATCGCCCAGGTCACCCGGGCTTTGCAGGCTGTCAGTGCCAGTAAAGTCCAAAAGGCCATGCAGGCCATGTACCGCACTCGACCGTATGCCACTAAGGCCTGGCAGGTGCTTACGCATATCGCCGCTCAACCTGGACGAGCGAACTTGCATCCTTTGTTAGTCGAACGCGACCAGGTGAACAATGCCCTGATCCTTTTGATAAGTGGAGATCGCGGTCTTGCGGGTGCCTATAACGCCAATATTGTGCGCTTTGTGCTCAAGAATTTTGCTGATTACGAAGTGCCAACACGCTATATCACCGTTGGCCGCAAGGGGCGCGATATGATGATCCGGCGAGATCAAGATATTATGGCAGAGTTCAGCGATCTCCCGGCCGCACCTGAATTTTCTGATGTCTCGACCATAGGGCGTCTGGCGGTAGATGAATTTTTGTCCGGGAATGCGGATGAGGTTTACTTAGTCTATACAGATTTTGTCAACATGGTCAAACAAGACCCGGTGGTCAAGAAACTGCTTCCCTTGGAAATCGAAACAGGCGAAGGGCGCGTTGAAACCTTTGGCGCTGCTCACACTGGCCCCGAGGCAACCTATACATACGAACCTGGCCGGGAAAGGATCCTGGATGAAATCGTGCCGCGCTTTACGGCGCTGCAGGTTTACCAGGCGGTGATGGAATCATTAGCCAGCGAGCACGCAGCCCGCATGGTGGCGATGAAGAACGCTACCGAAAATGCCACCGAGTTGAGTGCTGCCTTGCAACTTGAATATAACAAGGCACGCCAGCAGACCATTACCAGCGAGATGTTAGATATCGCCGGCGGCGCAGAAGCCCTGGCGCAGAGTCAGTGAACAGTAGACAGTGATCAGTAAACAGTGACCAGTGCAACTTCAACATTTCTAACTGAATACTGGCAACTGGTTACTGATCACTGATAAGATGGAGGTACGCATGGCAAAGGCGAAAGGCCGAGTAATCCAAATCCAAGGTGGTGTTGTAGATGTGGAGTTCCCCGCGGGCGAACTTCCTGATGTGTATGAAGCTTTGGAAATCCCCCAAAATGGTGGTGCCCCCCAAGTTTTAGAGGTGCAGAAACACCTTGGAAACAATTGGGTTCGTTGCGTTGCAATGGATACCACCGATGGTCTCCAAAGAGGCGTAGATGTATATGGAACGGGAGCCCCGATCAAAGTTCCAGTGGGTCCGACTACCCTGGGGCGGGTATTTAACGTTTTGGGACGTCCTGTTGATGGTGGTGATCCAGTTGAGGCTGATCTCTATTACCCCATCCATCGCCCAGCACCCCCCTTCGAGGATCAATCCACCCGTGTGGAGGTCTTCGAAACTGGCATCAAGGTGATCGACCTGATCGCACCCTTCACCAAGGGTGGTAAGACGGGCATCTTCGGAGGTGCCGGTGTGGGCAAAACCATCATCATCATGGAGTTGATCCGCTCCGTGGCTATGGAGCACGAAGGCAACTCGGTTTTCGCTGGAGTGGGTGAGCGCACTCGTGAAGGCACCCAGCTTTATCGTGAAATGATCGAGTCTGGTGTGATGAAGGACACCGTCATGGTTTACGGGCAGATGAACGAGCCTCCCGGAGTGCGCTTGCGCGTCGCCCTGAGTGCCCTTTCCATGGCAGAATATTTCCGTGACCAGGGTCGTGACGTGCTCTTGTTCGTCGATAATATCTTCCGTTTCAGCATGTCCGGCTCGGAAGTCTCGGCCTTGTTAGGTCGTATGCCCTCCGCTGTGGGATACCAGCCCACGCTGGCAACAGAGATGGGTGAACTTCAAGAGCGCATTACATCGACCCGAAAGGGATCGATCACTTCCATGCAGGCGGTCTACGTCCCCGCGGACGATTACTCCGACCCGGCTCCTGTGGCGACCTTTACCCACCTGGATGCAACCATTGCATTGGAGCGATCCATCGTCGAGAAAGGCATCTACCCCGCTGTTGATCCATTGGCTTCGACATCTCGTATCTTAGATCCACAGATTGTTGGAGAAGAACACTATCAGACTGCTCGCGAGGTGCAACAAGTTCTGCAGCGCTACAAAGATCTGCAGGACATCATCGCTATTCTGGGTATCGACGAGTTGAGTGAAGACGATAAACTGATCGTCTCCCGCGCCCGGAAAGTAGAGCGCTTCTTCTCACAGCCCATGTATGTTGCCGAGCAATTTACCAATATTTCAGGAAAGTACGTTCCGATCCGTGATACAGTACTTGGCTTCCGTGAAATTTTGGATGGGAAGCACGATGATATCCCTGAGGATGCCTTCATGATGGCAGGTTCCATCGATGATGTCCTCGAAAATGCCAAAGAGTTAGTGTAATATGCCCATTCGTTGTGAGATAGTATCCCAAGATCGCATGATCTTCGAAGGCGATGCCGAC
The DNA here is from genome assembly GCA_964622645.1 of uncultured Anaerolineales bacterium. Taxonomy (GTDB): domain Bacteria; phylum Chloroflexota; class Anaerolineae; order Anaerolineales; family UBA11858; genus NIOZ-UU35. The sequence continues at coordinate 1,413 of CAZUSV010000138.1, read as the reverse complement.
ACCGTAGTTTTGCCAGGAACGGAGGGTGAAATGGGCATTTTACCCAATCACGCCCCGTTGCTATCCACGCTTGATTTCGGCGTTATTCGCGTACGATATCAAGGCACAGAGGAAGCCTTTACAGTGGCTGGTGGTGTTGTGGAAGTGCAACCTGATATCGTCACCGTACTTGCTGACCGGGCGGAGAACGTGCGTGAGATCGATCTAACACGCGCTGAAGCTGCCCGGGAGCGTGCTGAGAAGTACCTGGCTGAAGGACCACCCCCAGACTCTGATGCCTTTCTGCGCATGGAAGCCGCACTACGCCGCTCCAGGCTGCGACTGGATGCTGTCCGTCGCTACCGTGGCAGGGGTGGTCGCCGTCCAGATGTGCCTGTGGTGCTGGAAGACGAATAATAAATGGCTGTTTTTTCGAAAGACCTGGGGATTGATTTAGGCACCATTCGGACAAGGATTTCCGAAGACGGGCAGGTCATTTTGCAGGAACCCACGGTGGTGGCGATTGCTGTCGATGAGCTGAAAATTGTTGCCCTTGGGCAGGAAGCCCAGGATATGTACGGCCGGGTTCCTGAGTCTTTAGAAGTGGCTTACCCCTTACAGAACGGTGTCATCGCTGATTACGAAGTTACCGAAAAGCTGCTCGAATATCTGATCAAGAAAGTCAGCAGCCCGATGCGCGTGTTTCGTCCGCGGGTGATGATGTCCGTACCTTATGGGGTGACCAGCGTCGAGAGGCGCGCCGTCCATGAGGCTGCCCTGGAAGCCATCAAGCGTGATGTCTTCCTGATCCAGCAACCCATGGCAGCGGCACTCGGGGTTGATTTGCCCTTTCATACACCTACCGGGAATATGATCATCTGCCTAGGGGGTGGTGCCTGCCAGGCGGCTGTGTTGGCCATGTATGGTATTGTTTCAGCCGAGACAGTGAGGGTTGGTGGGTTGCAGTTGGATGACGCTATCATGACCTATATCCGCCGCAAATATGGCTTGATCGTCGCCCAACCCACGGCGGAGCGCATCAAGATCGAAATCGGCGCCGCCGTCCCCCAGGATGAAGAACAGAGCATCGAGTTCCAGGGACAGGATTCGGTCACTGGTTTGCCGCGTCCCTTGACATTGACCACGGGAGAAGTGGTCGAGGCTCTCCAGGAAACGTTGAGTCAGGTTGTCGAAGCAGCTCGCCGAGTCTTAGAGAAAACTCCCCCCGAGTTGGTTTCGGATATCATCGACCGCGGCATTGCTCTGTGCGGTGGAGTGGCCCTGTTGCGCGGCATTGATAAATTGCTGACCAAGGAACTCGGAGTTCCAGCATATCTGGTCGACAACCCTACCACTTGTGTCGCAGAGGGGGCATCATTTTCGCTGCAGCCGGGTGTTTACGCCAAAATAAAGCGCAATTTGCCCCCAGTGTAG
>CAZUSV010000137.1:0-17907 GCA_964622645.1 uncultured Anaerolineales bacterium | reverse complement strand
CCCCCCCCCCCCCCCCCCCGCCCCCCCCCCCCCCCCCCCCCCCCCCCCCCCCGTACCCCCCCTATTTCGGGCGTCTCGCCTGTAATGGGACATTGTTGAGGTATGTACAAGGAGTAATATGACAACTGTAGAAACAAAAACCAAATCCGACCAGCCTCAGCTCATCGAACCTGTGGTGAACGACTTCTCCATCTCTGTCGCCACCGTCAACGGATCGGGCAGTCAGACCTCCAACCTGACCCTGCTGCGGGCTTTGTTCAAAATGGGCATCCCCGTGTCGGGGAAGAACTTGTTCCCCTCCAACATTCAAGGTTTGCCGACCTGGTATACCATCCGGGTCAGTAAAGATGGCTATCTGGCTCGCAGTGAGACCACTGAGATCATGGTTGCCATGAACGGGACGACTTTCGCCCGCGACCTGGCCTCGTTGGTGCCTGGTGGGGCCTTCTTCTATGCTGATGATATCAAGCAGGCTGTCACGCGTGACGATATCATCGCCTATCCCATGTCGGTAAAGAAACTGACCCGCGAGTCGGCTGCGCCGGCCGCGCTGCGCACCTATGTGGCCAACATGGTCTATGTGGGTGTGCTGGCGCAGATGTTGGGGCTCGACACCGAACAGATCAGGGCGGCTCTGGATTTCCACTTCAAGGGCAAGGAAAAGCCTATCGCCTTGAATTACGATGTCGTGATTAGCGCTGCCGATTGGGCTGCCGAAAATCTGGTCAAGAGCGATCCTTATCACCTCGAAGAGATGAATTCTACTGAAGGCTGTATCATGGCTACTGGCAACACCGCTGGGGCATTGGGCTCGATCTATGGAGGTGTGCAGTTCATTTCCTGGTATCCCATCACACCGGCTTCGAGTTTGGCAGAGGCGTGTATCGAATATTTACCCATGCTTCGTAAGGATCCCGAGACGGGTAAGAACACCTATGCTGTTGTGCAGGCCGAAGATGAGTTAGCCGCCATCGGAATGGCCATCGGCGCTGGTTGGGGGGGCTTGCGCTCGCTGACCTCGACCTCGGGTCCCGGCATCAGCCTGATGACCGAGTACGCCGGGATGGCATATTACGCCGAGACGCCAGTGGTGATTTGGAACATCCAGCGCATGGGCCCCAGCACCGGCCTGCCCACGCGCACCTCCCAAGGAGATATCAACCTGACCTATTACCTGGGACATGGCGATACCAAGCACATCGTCCTGCTCCCCGGATCTGCAAATGAGTGTTTCGAGTTTGGCTGGCGCGCCTTTGACCTGGCTGAACGCTGGCAGACTCCTGTATTTGTGTTGAGCGATCTGGATCTGGGCATGAACCATTGGATGGCCACACCCTTTGAGTATCCCGATGAAGAGATCGATCGTGGCAAAGTGCTTTGGGAGGCTGATTTTGAAGATTTGGCAGAGTGGGGGCGATATCTCGACATTGATGGGGATGGAATCCCGTACCGCACCTTGCCTGGTAACCGGCATCCTCGCAGCGGGTACTTCGCCCGAGGCACCGGCCACGATGAGTACGCCAATTACACTGAAGACCCTGATGATTGGGTCAGGGGCATGCAGCGTTTGGATCTCAAGTTCGAGAACGCCCGAACGATGATGCCCAAGCCGGAGATCATCAATGTTGCTGGCGCAGATATCGGCGTAATCGCTTTCGGTTCCACGGATCCAGCAGTGCGCGAAGCCCTCGACTATCTGGGTGAAGATGGCCTGGCAGTCAATTATCTGCGTTTGCTGGCCTTGCCTGTTGGTGAGGAAGTCAGGGAGTTCATCCGTAGTCACCCGCGGGTATACGTGATCGAAATGAACCGCGATGGACAGTTGCATGCCATTTTGTCCCTGGAAGTGCCCGACAGCGCGATCAATTTGAAATCTCTCACACATAATGATGGTTTGCCTCTCTCGGCAAGCTGGATTAGAAGTGCAATTTTGGACGAGGAGCGGAGCGACGAGGAGCGCAAATAAGATGGCTAAAGTCAACCTGATCAATCTAACCAAATCCGACTACCGTGGCGCGCCCACAACGCTGTGCCAGGGCTGCGGGCATAATTCCATCAACAGCCAGATCATCACCGCTTGCTACGAGTTGGATTTCTTGCCTGAGGATATCGTCAAGTTCAGTGGCATTGGCTGCTCCAGCAAGTCCCCGACCTATTTCCTGGAGCGTTCCTTCGGCTTCAACGGCTTGCACGGCCGCATGCCTTCTCTAGCCACAGGCGCGCTCTTCGCCGATACTACTTTGACGGGCATCGCCATGAGCGGCGATGGTGACACCATCAGCATCGGCATGGGCCAGTTCAAGCACGTCATGCGGCGTAATCTGCCTATGGTCTATATCGTTGCCAACAACGGTGTCTACGGCCTGACCAAGGGTCAATTTTCCGCCACCGCCGAGGAGGGTCTGGCGCTCAAAGGCCATGGCCAGAACCCCTATATGCCCATTGATATCGTCTGGGAAGCCGTTGTGGGGCGGGCGACTTTCGTGGCGCGTTCCTTCGCCGGTGATCCCAAGCAAGTGCGCGAGCTGCTAAAGGCAGCCCTCAGTCACCGGGGGATCGCCGTGCTGGATATCATCAGCCCTTGCGTGACCTTCAACAATCAGGACGACGCCCACCACTCCTACGCTTGGGGTAAGAACCACGAGGTCGCCCTGCACGATCTCTCCTATGTGCCCCTGGCTGAGGATATCCTGGTCGATTACGAGGCCGGTGAATCCAAAGAGGTCGATATGCACGACGGTTCGCGCATCATGCTGCGTAAGTTAGAGTCAGATTACGACCCCACCGACCGCTCGACGATCCTGTGCATGTTGGAAGATGCCAACGAGAGACAGGAATTGATCACCGGTTTGATCTACATCGACACCGAGCAGCAATCCCTGTTCGATGTTTACAATTTGCCAGAAGAACCCCTCAACCGCTTGACCCCCGATCGCATCCGCCCCCGCCGCGAGACGATTGATAAAGTCAATGCGATGATGTTTTAATTTTTGGGACGCGGATTACGCGGATGAACACGGATTATGATTTTTATAATCCTGCAAATCCGCGTTCATCCGCGTCCCGAATGTTTTTATCCTTTCAACTCCGGCATTTTCCAGGGGATGCGCCAGTAGCGCCCGCCACCCCCTTCACGCTCCATCAAACCATTGCTGATGAAAGCCCGTCGAATCGTCGCCGAGTCGCGGTGATGTTCTTGGATGATTTCATTGACCTCCTTCTCGGTATACTTCACATCTTCCTCGAAGAAATTGATCAGCCATTTGAGAATCGCCAGGCGCTTCTTGTAGCCCGCGGGCAGATCGACGATCTGGTCCCCATCTAGAAACGTTTCCAACACTTTGCGCTCCCAGGCTTCGTATTCGACATCTTCTGCCAGATTGACAACCTTCTCCGGTGTGATCGAGGTGAAAACGCTTTTCGACATGCTATGCAGGCTGTCCACGTCTAAGCGGTATAAATGATCATTGCCATCTGTGCGCATAGCCACCAATCCTAAATCTTTCAGTTTGCTCAAGTGATGCGATATAGTTGGCGCTTTCAGTTTGAGCAGCGTGGCTAGCTCCTCGACGCTGCACTCGCGCTGCGCCAGGACTCCCAAGATCTTGAGCCGGTTCTCGTTAGCCAACGCCTTGAAGAACTGTAAAAGGGTGGATATCTCATTTTTAGTCATAATTCGATCCTTGTCTAAATAGAATAATATCTAATTAGAATATTATCGAATAAGATGCTGGTTGTCAAGCTCAATTTCGATATGTTATTTTGGGGTGATTTTTGCACAATTGTTCGATCTTCTGGTAATTAACTTCGTAACTGCTCAGCCATGGAACGGATTATCCCGAAAAAAGGGTGTGCGCTGGGGACCGCGCCCCAGCGCACACCCTTTTTTCGGGATAATCCGTTCCATGGCTGAGTTGGTACCTAATTCATATATTTAAATTCAGCGTAATCAGCACAATCTGCGCAATCAGCGTTCAGTTCCGAAAAAATCCTTGACTCTATCACATCCTTGTGATAAGCTTCTCCCCGCTGGCAAAATATCGCCAAAAATTGTAAAAAGGAGGCGTACCCTCATGGTAAAAGTGAATAATGAAAAAGAAATCCGCCGAGTGCGCCTCGTGACCGCCTGCTGAGAGATCGCTCAGTATCCCCCTGTCTACCTACAACCTAGCGGCCACGGGTGTCCCGTGGCTTTTTGATTCAAAGAGCGTCGCTTTGCGCACCCTTTGGGTGTCCACTCGCTCTTTGGCCACCTCAGCGCAGGAGCGCTGAGGAGAGAAAAACGGTCCCGGCGCGCTTTGGCCTCGTCGCAAACACTATGCGCGCGCCTGATTCCCTGTGTTCGATATCTATCCTGAAAGGAGGTGGATGATGTACAACATAGAAATCTATATCGATACCTGCGAAGACCAGACCGCATCCACCCCCAAGTTGGGGAAGGATGAGCGGTCACTGCGAAAGATCAAGGACGGCAACCGTCGTCGTCTGAAACATGCTATCAGAGAATGGTTCTCTTCCGCTGAGGAGCGCCATCTTCGAATACACGAGTTCTACAATGGACGATAAACATTTGCAAGTCGAACGATATTTGAAAGAAGTACAAAAGCAAGCTCGCAAGAAACGTCTGCGAGATGCGCGCCGGAAATCCGGCCCGAAACAGAAAATCGACAAGCCCCGCCGTAAGGATTGGATCCCTGACACCTGGGATGATTGGGATGATCTGGATTATCCTGCGGATGAGAGGATCATGCCACGTGGAGCTGGGGAGCGGCGAAGAGAAGTGGAGCGTCGGGCTTTTGAGGGAGGTTCGGACGGGAATTCTGGGAGCGCCCCAGTGGCTGATCCCCGAGGTTTGACTGAACCCGAGGGTTCGGCATCCTCCCCAGGTTCCCGCCCCGGAATTCCCGGCCTGGTCGTTGAAGTCAGCTCAGGGATGTGCCGCGTCGATATCCACAACGGTGCAACCCCGCTCTTGTGTGACATTCGCGGCAGCCTGAAATCCCAGGATACCGGCTTCACCAATGTCCTCGCCGTGGGCGATACGGTGCATATCAGTCTCAGCGGGGACCAGCGCGGTGTGGTGGAGCAAGTGCTGCCTCGCCGCAGCGTCCTGTCCCGGCCCTATCGACCTGATGTTGGCAAAAGCAGCTCGACCCAACAAATTGTGGTTGCCAATATTGACAGAGTGCTGATCGTGACCTCCTGGCGCGAGCCCAATATCTGGCCGGCGCTGATCGACCGCTACTTGATCGCCGCCCAACGCAATCAGTTAGAAGCCGTTATCTGCGTTAACAAGATCGACCTGGTCGAAGATCAAGCTGAGTTTCGGGAAACGCTGGCACCTTATCGAGATTTAGGCACCCGGCTGATCCTGACCAGCGCCGTGGACGGCCAGGGCATCGCAGAGTTAGAAGTGCTGCTCAAAGGCAGCACGACAGTTTTGGCCGGCCTCTCTGGGGTAGGGAAATCTTCCCTGCTGATTGCCATCCAACCCAGCCTCGATCTGCGGGTTAGAGAAGTTACCCAGCGTGGCGTTTTCACGGGTCAGGGACGGCATACTACCACCCAGTCCAGCCTGTGCAAGTTGGAAAACGGCGCTCTGGTCATCGATACCCCCGGTATTCGCGATTTCGGTTTGGTGGGCATCAAGCGGGCGCAATTAGCGCAGTGGTACCCAGAGATGGTCGCTCACCTTGGCAACTGCCGTTATTCGGACTGCAGCCATATCAATGAGCCGGATTGCGCAATCAAGGCTGCTGTGGCTAATGGTTCGATCTCAGAACTGCGCTACAAGAATTTCACTCAGATCTATGATGAGTTGTGTGTATAGCATCACCTGCTAGCATAATATATACTCAACCGCTGAGAGCGCAGAGATCGCCGAGTAAATCAAAAGGATGCGTTTCATTTCAGTTGAAGGTTCAGACCTGACAGGTTTTAGGAAAGCATGAATACCTGCAGTAAATCACTGGAAGATGATTTTGAATTGCCTTGATGGAAACCTGTCAGGTCTTTTACAACCCATTTGAAACACACCCAAATCAAAAAATACTCTGAGCTCTCTGTGTTCTCTGTGGCTATTATGCATAGTGATGTTTCATCTGAGTGCTTCTATATAGATGAGTGGTGTGCATAATGATTATTTTGAATTAATCGGCGAGATTGAAATCTCTGCTTAGACAGGAAGTCCGTTCAAACGGACTTGATATTTCAGCAGAAAATTCATTTTCGCTAGCGCTCATGTCATCGCGAGGAGCGTTTTGTGCGACGCCTGTCCTGCGATCACAGATCGTGCCGAAGGGAAGCGATCCCCCTCTTATAGAGAGGAGATTGCTTCACTCTTCAGCTCGATTATTGGTAACATGATTTACGAAGTTGCCCCCCTAGCCCCCCAACCCTAGGGGGAATCTTTAGAAAACTCCCCCCAGAATTGGGGGGTTGGGGGGGCGTTCTTCGAAAAATAGTTTTCTATTTGCGTAACTCCCGTTGGGAAAAACATGGGTAAACTCGACGCCAGACTTGTCTTTTGGATTTCCACATTCTTCGAAGGGCTGATCTTCTCGATCGTATTTGCAGCCAACCAGTTGTACCGCGTCCAGACCGTGGGTTTAGACCCGCTGCAACTGGTCTTGGTGGGCACTACCTTAGAGGTGACCACCTTTATCTTCGAAATCCCCACCGGAATAGTGGCCGATGTCTATTCGCGGCGCTTATCGGTGATCATCGGCACCTTTCTTTTTGGGATTGGGTTCTTAGTTGAGGCTGCCATGCCCATATTCTGGGTTGTGCTATTAGCCCAGGTGATTTGGGGCACCGCCTGGACCTTCATCAGTGGTGCGCATTCGGCGTGGATCACGGATGAAGTTGGCGTGGATCATGTGGGAGCGGTTTTTTTGCGCGCATCACAATTTCGCAGAATTGGAAGCCTTCTTGGTATTCCCTTGTTTGTGCTGTTGGGCAATGTCAGCTATCGCCTGCCGATCATCGTTGGTGGTGTGCTCTTCTTGATTGTGGGAGCTTTCCGCCTATTCACCATGCCCGAGCAAGGTTTTCAGCCCACACCCAGGGAAGAGCGCGATACCTGGGGAGAAATGCTGGCCACCTTCAAAGGCGGTCTCAACCTGGCCCACGCCAAACCGGTCTTGATGACCTTTGCAGTCATTGCCATCTTCGTTGGCCTGTACAGCGAGGGCTATGACCGTTTGACAGAGGCGCACTTCATCGAGCAGTTTGCCTTTCCGGCGCTGCCCTGGGGCGGTGATCCGATCGTCTCGTGGTTTGCTTTGATGCGCGTCATGGGCTTGTTCTTGGGATTGGGGACCACAGAAGCCGTCAGGAGGCGCCTGGATACCACCGATCATGTCAAAGTTGCCCGCTTGCTGAGCGGCATCTATGGGCTGGTTTCGTTAGGTTTGCTGGCCTTTGCCTGGTCTCAGGATTTCTATCTGGCTATCCTGGCCACGCTGCTCGTGGATAGCGCCCGCGGGGTGACTGGCCCCCTGATCGATACCTGGATCAACAGGCACATCGAGTCTAAAGTGCGCGCCACTATGCTTTCCATGACAGCCCAACTGGATGCCTTCGGCCAGATGATCGGTGGTCCCATTGTCGGCACGATAGGTAATCTACGCTCCATCCGGGCTGCCTTGACCACCTCAGCGATGCTGATCCTGCCCGTTGTGCCGCTGTACTGGCGCACAATTCGCCAGTCGAAGGAGAGAGACCGTTGACGAACTAACCTTTCACAAATATTTTCAGAGTTCGCATAAAAACCAATTACCCACAAGTTTATTGTGCGAAATTTGAACCGCAAAGTGCGCAAAGGACGCGAAGAACAAAGAATAAAAATTCCTTAGCGCTCTTAGTGTGTCGCCACAGGCGTGCAGAGCATTCGCGGTGAAAATAGTACAACCCTTAGTAATACATGTGTGAAAGGAAAATAGCATGCATACCATACGTGCATTTGAAAAAACCGAGTCCGAATACTTAACATTAGCCGGCCTTTTGAGTGAAGATCTAGAAAATTTAACCCTGATCGCCGCTGGCTTCAAGCATTGTGATGCCATGCAGAATCATGAAACTTATCAGCGCCTGGTTGCCGAAATCGATAGCCAGATTGTGGCATATAGCTCTCGGGGTCAATCGATCTGGCATCCATCCCCTAGGGTCTTCGACATCGTCATCGAAGTCGATCCTGAATTCCAGGGGCAGGGCATCGGCTCCGATCTTTATAATCGCCTGATCGCTGACCTGGAAGAACATAACCCCACTACGCTCAAAGCCCGGGCGCGAGAGAACGATCCCCATGGAATCCAATTCCTGAGGAAACGCGGCTTTCAGCAGAAATCGAGTGAGCCCCTCTTTGCGCTCGATTTGTTGACTTTCGAGAATTCAGCGTACGACTCCATCCCCGGAGAAATGAAATCTCTGGGCATTGACTTCGTCTCCCTGGCCGAGCTGCGCCTCCGCGACCCTGACTGGCTGCGTAAGTGGTGGCATCTAGAGTGGCAGATCTTGCAGGATATCCCCACGGATGAGCCACCGGAGCGCAGATCTTTGGAGCAATTTGAGGTCGATGTTCAGCATCCGGCCATCATCCCTGAAGCCTTCTTCTTTGCAGTCGATAGTGGTAAGTTGGTCGGCATCAGCGGCCTCACCCGCCAAGACGAGAAAACAACCCAAGCTGATCTCACCTGGGTGATCCCCAGTCACCAGGGTAAGAATATCGAGTTAGCCCTCAAGCTCAAGACCATCGCCAGCGCCATCCAAAAAGGTGCCGTCTATCTGCTCGATGATACCTTCGAGGGTGACCCTGGCTATCAGCTCAACCTGGAATTGGGTTTCCAGCACCTGCCCCCATGGCTGGTGTTCGAGAAGGTTTTTTAATAAGGAGTTACGCACTTGCCCCCCTAACCCTCCAACTCTGGGGGGAATCTTTAGAAAACTCCCCCCAACTCTGGGGGAACCTTTGAATATCTTCCCCCAGGTTAGCGTGAGCTTGTCGATGGAAGTTTATTTCACATCAGCCCCCCCGCCCCCCAATTCTGAAGGGAGAATCACACTTCAGTTCCCCCCAACGCCACAGGCGGGGGGGTTAGGGGGGCTTGTCTGTTCAACATACTTCTGACTATTACAAAATTGCAAAAACAATATATAGTCAAGAGTAGTTCACCAACATCTTTTATCACGAATTTCTGCGAATGACACCAATGACACGAATGATTTCTGAAAATCCCCTTCAATATTCATGCAATTCGAGCCATTCGTTCATATTTGTGATTTCCTGGTTTCCTCATGAAATTGTTGTTCGAAGTGCCCTTGACTACCCAAAAAATGCATAAAAAATGGGTGCAAGCACAGCTTGCACCCTGTTTTTTTGCCAATCCATTTCCTGAGTATGCGAGGCAGGAAAGGGGAATGGGAGAATAAAGCTTACTCAATATACAAATGAATTACGATCTCGTTTTCGTTCTGCCCGTCATCGCTGTAACCATTGCCCGGCTCATCGATATGGATGGACTCGATCAGCTCCACGGCTTCGGGAACCGAGATCTTGCCATCTTCGACCAGATCGAGAACAAGCAATCTATCTTTCAACACAGTTCACTCTCCAAAATACTAATGTTCCAAAAAACCTATTAAAGCGTCTGCAGTATTGTTGATGCGATCGTAATTGATGCTGTAATGTTTGACGCCCTCCAGTCGCCTTTGGTGCAGGAAACCTGTCGCAAAGAGTTGTGTCAGATGTCTCGAGGTGGCAGACTGGGTCAATTCTAGTTCTTGCTGAATATCTGTAGCATTGCGTTCACCTTTTTGGTTGAGTAGTTCTAGGATCCGTAGGCGGGTATCATTCGATAGAGCGGACAAGCGCATCAGCAGCTCAGAGCGGGTCAGCGTGGGTGAGGAGATTCCTGCTCCCTCGGGGATGTGCGCCCTGACCACCAGCCAGACCGTGCTTTCGTTCTTGTCCATGGTCATCAGGTATGGCCCGATGTGCGCCGAAGGGATGATGACCACCTCTTCAGTCGTGGAGATCCAATGATCCCAAATTTGTGGCATCTGATCCCTGCCGGTGATGCGCAGAAGGGCCTCTTCAGTGGACATCCCTGAGAAATCCAGGGTTTCGAAGGCTTTGATCGAGTCATGGAGCATGGGCTGGATGCGCTGCCACTCCTCTTGAAGGTTTTCCTCCCACATCCGGCGCATGTAGGAGATTATTTTGTCTTTGAATGCACCAGGGTCTTGGAGTATCTGATATTCTTTTTGATGATATTCTCGATCGAACTCATAACCTTTCTTTTCGTAAACCTTCTCGTAAGTAGCCAGATAGAATTTGTCATCAGCCAGGAGCTCTTCAGGGGTGGGGAGCTGGTCCGGGGGTACGCCCATGATTTCAGCTGAGACTTTCAAAAAATCCTCGATCAACCAATCCTGCATTTCTTGAGGATCGCGTGCTTCCAAGGCTTCCAGCCAGGTGGGAAAACTTGACCATTCACGCCCCTCGACGAAGCGTGAGGCGATACCCGTAAGCATCTTGTTTTCCTTGAGTTGATCCGGGGAGAGCCCCTCGATCATTTCGTTTACCCATTCAGAGAACTCGTCTTTCTCATCATTCAACAAGAAAAGGCTGCACAGCAGATTGCGCACTGGGTCCGTGGAAAACCTGAAAGTGGCAATTTTCTGGGGGGCGATCAACTCGATATTGGCCATTCTCTTACTCCTTTTTACTCGATATACCCGCTAAACCGGGTGGACTGACTAGATAATAGCAGATTTTTCGGCGCTTGTCAAGCCTTTTATGCGATTTAGCGGGTAAGGTGGGTGGAAATGGTTGCTTCCTGACAATTGGGTCTTATGACCAAAAAGAGTAGGCAGCTGGAATGCTTGGCCGCCTACTCTTTTCAGAGTATCGCACGTTGGCTTTGTCAAAGTATTTCTATTTCATGCTGCAGTGCCTGTCTTTCCTGTGAGTTTAGGGCCAGCATTTCTTCGATCAAGGGGCCGTTATAGGTTTCAGCGCGCATTGCGTACATATAGTTCAGTTTAGCGCGGCTGATCCAACTCAGGCCATTGACCCCCAGTTTGTTCCCAGCTCTAACAAAGATATTGATCACGTCTTGATTCGACAAGCCTGGTTTTCCCAGGTTGGTTGGCGAATGATCTACATCTTTGAGTGATTCCTTTATCGCTGCGAGCATTTGGTCATCCAGGCCAGGAAGGTCTTCAATCAGTGGACCACCATAGGGTCGGGTGCGATTCGCCTCAACTGCATGAATATGAGAGAGTCCTGCTTGCGATAAGAGGTCATCGAAATTTTGGCTGAACTGTTCAGCGCATATTTTGATCGCTTCGATGACATCGGAATTCAAGTATTCAGGCTTCTGCTGGTGATCTGGGACTTCTTCCATGGAAATATCAGCCCGCATTTCTGGCAACGTTCCAGGATAGATATTAATATCAACTGGGGGTTGGCCTTTGTTTACCCCCAATACGATTCCATCCTCAGTGAATTGCCAGATCTTGTATCCCTGGCCGGCCCAATTATTCGCTGGTACGGTGGGGAGTTCTTGGGTGTAATGGGCAACCCAGAGAGGGTATTCAGCGAATTCCTCGGTTTGATCGAACAATTCATCCCAGGTGGCATTGTTGGTATAGAGGATTGGTCGCCGGCCAGTGATTTCTTCGATGCGCTCGAGGCAAAGCCTGACTCTGCGCTTGCGTTCTTCCAGATCGAGTTTCTTCCAGTTGATCTTTGTCTGGTTGATCCCAGTCTCTGGGTCGATCTTGCCCCGCTCGACATCCAGGATCAGCGGGAAATCAAAAGCATGGTTGATCCCTTGCATGACCCTGCAAAAATTTTCTGCCTGGGCTTCGGGGTCTGGTTTGGGACGAAAGTAGTGAAAAGCGCCCCGGACTAACCCCACACGCCTCATCCCAATCCAATTTCTGTCAAACGTGGGATCGAGAAATTCGGGGCCATCCGTGGCTTTGGTGATGGCAAAGACAATCTGTTGTTCATCTTCGACCACTTCGTACCAGTTGACATACCCCCGGTACTCACTGACATCGATGCCAAGAATTCCATTGATAGGTGGCATGTTTTCCTCCAGATATTGTATGCTCGTAACTGCTTAGCCATGGAACGGATATACCCTTTTTTCGGGAGACTCCCAGTCTGGCTGAGTAGTCTAGAATAATTTCGGGTTATAGAACTCCCGTTCCTTTTCGATGAAGTCTTGGTGAACCCAGCCACGCATATTTTCGATGCCGTTGACTTCTTCCAAGACATCAACTTCAACCCAATCGCCTTCTTTATTATTGAGCACCAAGGGGGTGGCAGTAGGCAGTGGACTGCCTTCGAGGGGTTCGAAATCAGTGCCAGCCCCCAGGCGGATATTCAGGGTCGAGCGCGTGGTGTAGATGTAGCGCAGCGGTTCATCTTCATCCAGGCCAAGCACCTTGTTGCGAAAACTTTGCAAGGGGAAGGCGGGGCCGGGATCGACTTTGCCCGTTGTCGAGACATCGTCATGCCCAACAACATCGACCAATTGATAGTGATCCACCAGGAGTTGCGCCACCTCCAGTGCTACCTCGATCTGTTCTTCCGCGTAGATTTCCCAGCCTCGTTTCTGAAATTCGAGCTTGTGAATCCTCTCAACAACTTGATCGTCAGTAAAACGGTGGTCTGAGCTGGCGCGTCCCCATTTGTCTCCAATACGGTGCATGTAGCCGAAGTTATCTAACTCAATCCCAATTGAATAGCGATTCAGGTTTGTGCGATCGGCCCAATTACTGAAGCCAGCGTGCCAGGCAGTCAGGTTGAAGGGCACGAATTGGACGATCTCCCCTTGGCGAGTGATCAACAGATGCGCCGAAACGCCGTTTTGATCATTAGTAAAAACATTGATCGTGCTCTGTGGTAGAACCCCGGCGGTGTAATGCATGATCAGATATTCGTGGGCGCGTAGCGCTCCACTGTGGTTGGGGGAGGCAACTTGCCTGACCGGCTCGCCTCCGTCAGTGCATAAGATGTGGTCGATAATTAGCATGATCCTGCTCCTTTTTATTCGATATCCTCTCGCTTCAGATAACTGGCATGTACCCAACCCTGAATATCCATCTCACCATCGATATCATCAACCACATCGACATGGGCCCAGGAAAGTTTGTGCTCGAGGATGAAAACCTTACTGCCTTCGGGGAGATTTTCTGTCAGGATTTTAGGGTGTTCTGAACCAGGGCCCGTCCGAATGGCCAAGGGGATCGTGGTCAGGAAAAGTTGCGGCTGTTCATCCGCGCGACCTACAATTTTGGCCTTGAAATTCTCCATGGGGAACGCCGGCCCCGGGTCCCATTTGCGCCTCGGTGAGATATCATCATGTCCGACGATGTCCTTGAAGGGGTAACTATCCATCAGCAATGCGGCAACTTCCGTGGCCACTTCGATTTGCACAGGGGTGAAAGTATGCCATCCAAAGGAGTCATCATCATGTTTGTGTACTGCTTCGATGACATCCTTGTTTGGGTATGTACGGCCAAACCAGGCCCACCATTTGTTGTTGGAGTTTCTTTTTAATTTTCCCGCGTTGTCCAATTCGATTCCGATTGAATACTTGTTGAGATCAACACGCCCTTCCCACTGGCTTAGACCGGCATGCCAGGCGATAGTGTCGAAGGGGACCAACTGGGCCACTTTTCCATCACGTCCGATAACGATGTGAGCAGAGGCTTTGCTCTGTGGGTTGGTCAGCCAGGATACGGCGCCTTCGAGGTTTCTTCCGGCAGTGTAATGTATGACCAGGTATTCTGGGATTATTTTTTTCTTGTTTGTGTTGGGACTTTCCACATAACGATATGGGGTTCCATCGTCTTGCACTAAACGGTGATTTTGAATTTTCATGATTTCTCCTTTGGTGACTAAAATACAAATTATCTCATTCGCACTTTGTAGAAGGTAAGTAGACTGTAAAGATAGTATTTGAAAAATTTTCCCGGGAACTCTTTGAGGAGTTCGTCCAGAGTGTCCATGACTTCAGTTTCCTTTAGAAGCTAAACTTCTCAGAGAAGTTTAGCTTCTTGATGGATTTGCCAATTATTCGAGATCAATCCTCCTTTTTGAGTTTCTTGCCAATTCTCATGGCACGGTTGAACTGCCGAAACCAATCAGTGATTGCCAGCACAGGGACGACAAAGATGGCAATGTTTAATAGCAGCCTTCTTAGATTCTGCACCGGCTTGCTAGCGAAGAATTCAGCGGCCTTTTGAAGCTGATCTCCCAGGGTTTCCTCCTGTGGCGGAAAGATGCGGCTATACTCATCCGTAACCGATTTAATCAAAGCTTGAATTGGCGAGATTGCTTCATTGAGCATTGCTAAATTGTCGTCTGATGACAGCCATATGACTCCCGCCCCGATGAGGATGAGTACCAAAAGGAAAATGACCCAAAGGATAAAAACAGCCCCATGATGCGGGATGCGAAGTTTCTTTCTTTGATCGCGACTCCACTCTGTCGGTCTAAGCTCCCCCAGAATTCGTTTCACGAAGGGGATATGAATCTCATCCAGATTGGTCCAGTATTCGGAATGGTTTTTCAAAGAAGCACGTGACCTAATATTTCTGGGGCTGGTCCTAGTCCGTTCCCATTCATCCTGCTCATTTTTGTTAAAATGTTTTGGTCGGCCATCTGGTTGTAAGGGTGGCGCTTTCTCCATGCGCGTATACTCATCAAGTCCATAGAATTCAGTGATTGGATCCGTAAAATTCCAAAAATTCATCCATCTGAAGCCTTCAGCAAAATGTTGTTCCTTGCTGGTTAGTACAGGGAAGCGTGGGACATAGATTGGATCGAGCACCTCTTTAGCCTGATTGTAGTAGCTCAATATGCTGCCAATAGTGATGTAGGTCTGTATTTTTTGCTGGTTTTCTGCAGTCAAGTCGCGGAACAAAGTCTCATATGTGATGGCAGTCCCTTGGGAGTGGGCGAATATATGGATACGATCAACATCTTTGCGCTTACTGAAATGAGCAATATCATTGGCAATCACGCTTCGAATACGATGGGCCTGGGCGGGGTCCATTGCATATGTGACCACATCACCCAAGATGCTGCTCAAAGCAAGATTGAGAAAGCGATCAAGCCCTGTGCCAACTCCGCTCAAGATGCGCGTCCAATTCAGTAGCTGGACAATTCCATAACCAATGAACGAAACCGGGAGTAGTAAGAGCACGATATAGCGATAGAACAACGGCATCATGAATATTTTTGCATAGCGCTTATCAAATTTCCCGATCCTGTATTGCTGTTCGCCTTCGATCTCCTCATGATAACTATAATAGTCGGCAAGATCGGTGTCGCTATTATCGAAGATGCGGAATTCCCACAAGATTGCGCGCGACAGGTTGAGCGTCAGTTGCACACCCAGGAGAACGAGCACGACCAGGAAATATTCGATGGGACAAATTAAAAGCGTGATCGTTAACGGCAGCAGTACCCATCCACCCATACCTGGTAGGGACTCTAACATCCTGTCTACCGCCCGCATGGCATGTTTCTTATAAGTTTCGATTGTGGGGGGGATTGCCCAGATCGCAGCTGCAAGGAGCGTGACTAGAAAGGATGTGGTCGATATTGCTCCAGTATATTTCCAAACTGGCAGTATGAAGAACAACCAAAAAATAGAAAAATACAAAAGCAGGTATGAGAAAAAATAGCGCGGTGAGTATCGCTTCCGTTTTCGAGTTTGCTCTCGCTTGCGAGTATCGCTTTCGATGAAGGCCCTATTGATCAAGTTGCCAAGGGCGTAGGTGGCCATGCGCCATTCCTTCAACAAAACACCAAATGGTTCAGCTGGAGTGAGTTCTGGTTCCCAATAAGCTTCTTTTACCCATATGCGATGGCCTCTACAATGGATTTCGGTCACATGCTTGTGGGGGTCTTTGTCGTGCGGCGATGGTTGATAGTCTGGTCCAAGCACATCCTGTCGTTGGGTTATGGTTGCCTCTTCATCGAGCTTAGTGATTGCGGGCCAGAATCCTTTCAGGAATTGGTCTAGGGTATCATCTGGCTTGTGCACGCCAGCGCCTTTGACGACCAGAACGACATCCGTCTTGGGGGGTGATTTCTCCTCACTCATCAATGTCCTCCAAAAAATGGTACATACACTACTGTTTTAATGAATTTCTATTGCACCATTTGCTGTTTATACTTGATCCAGGTGGCGCATTTTGCCATACTCGCCCTCCCAATAAACCTTGGGAGGGCTATTTTTTGAAATTAACTCAAACCACTACTTGGAATCTTACTTCTTCTTTTCATCAGGGTTGACTCCTGCTGCCCGGACATTGGTCAATTTCTTGAGAATATCGAACCAGAATGGTGCTCCCTGAGCTGCTGCAGCGCCACTGATGAACCATCCAAAGAATTTTGATAAACCCCAACCCCAACTGAATTTTTCTGGCATATCTGCAGGTGCGAAACGCTCCTCAATATCCCATCCAAGCGGCAGATCCAAACCATCAAATTTTGCCTGGAATTCATTCCAAGCTTCCTCAGGTTGTTGAGAATTGATCTCCTCAGGGATTTCGATGACTTCGGCTTTTTCTACAATAGCTGCCCGAACGGTCGGGTCCTTCCATAAGATTGTGGTGATCATGACCGAATCAACATTGAACATGACAGCTATGACAACTCCTAAGCAGATTCCAAAAACCATCGACCGCCGTCTATAATTGCCTCTGAGACGGTCCATCGTCTGGTTGAAATGATCCTCGACTTTATTGCGTGCTGCTGCTAAGACTGACTCCCCTTTTGCTACGTAAGCTTCAATACCTGTTGTCAGGCTATTGAGTGTTTGAGAAACCCGTGGATTGGTTTGAACCCACACGCCAAGCCCTTTCCTAAGTTGCTCAAAAGCCTTGTCTTTATCCGTGGGGAGCAGTGATGACATCAAAGCATCGATCAATGGCTTAATATCTTGATTTTCTTCGGCGAAGTTATTTAGGGTTTCTTCTATTTTTTCGATGGAAGCGTTGCCGATTTCGTCAATCAAATTGCTTAATTTATCCTCCGCTTCCGCATTTCCAGAAAGAGATTTTCTTAGTGATTCGAGGCCATCTTGGATTGTGGATTTCTCTGTGCCGGCAGTCATGATCATTTCAAAAACGACTTCGGCATATTTTTGAGCCTCGATGTAGGATGGTTTCTTGTCTCCTTTGGATAATGATGCAACTAAAGGATGGGCATAGAACTTTTCCACGAGTTTTTCATCCCCCAGTAGACCAAGAATCGACTTCTCTAAATCCTTTGCGCGCCATTTAAGTATGCCTGCGACCCATTCCATTACACCACTGCAAGCGAGAGCCAATACTACCCAAACGAACACCAGGCCAATGGCGACTTCTAATACTAATAAGACATTCATGTTTAGATCCTCCTATGACAAAGATTTCGTAGCTTATTCATCCATTGCCGTTGTTGGTTAGCTTATTACCTCCTTTCCCATAGTATCCGTCTAGAAATAAGGGTCTCTGGGAATGTCCGGGGTGCTCGGCCTCGCCATAGGCGTGACAAATCCAGACCCATATGCAGACTAAAGCACCGCAAATTCGCGCATGCCGGGCGCAAAGCGTGCCGTCTCGTTCCATCCGCTTCGCCTAGTATGCCCTTGGGGTACTGCGGTGGAACGCTTTATCACTTACTCTCTGACTACCACCCTATATATGTCTACTGGATCTGTAAAGGAGCCTCTCTTTTGTAATCATTTACAAAAAAGCCGTACAGGTTTTCTCTAGTGGATTGTTTTAGGTTGAACAGACTGCCAGATGCATAATTGAAGGAAATTTGTGGTGTTTTCCCTGGCTATCCACTTAAGGCGGGACAGCAGCGGTAGCCAAAGGATCGTGGCTGAT
>CAZUSV010000136.1:0-17956 GCA_964622645.1 uncultured Anaerolineales bacterium | reverse complement strand
CTTAGGCCGGTCTCCTGACCGTGCCGGCACGGTCAGGAGACCGGCCTAAGCGTATGTTTTATCTATGGTTTCTAATCACAATCTAAGCCTGAACGTAGGGTTTTGTCAAGCAGAGTAGATTATAATCGGCCTCATGGAGAAAAAGCTCTCACACCTCGATGATTCTGGTCGCGCCCGTATGGTGGATGTCGGTCACAAGCCCGTCACTGAGCGCGTTGCAGTTGCTAAAGGGGAAGTGCATATGCAGCCAGAGACGCTGGAACTGATCCAGCAAGGCTCGCTGAAGAAGGGTGATGTGCTCAGCGTGGCACAGCTCGCCGGGGTGATGGCAGCTAAACGCACCTCAGATCTGATTCCGATGTGTCACCCTTTGGCGATCAACCAGGTGCTGGTAGATGTGGAACCTAACCCCAACCTGCCTGGTGTGGAGATCACGGTCACGGTGCGAACCAGCGGAAAGACCGGCGTTGAGATGGAAGCCCTCACGGCAGTTTCTGTAGCAGCGTTGACGGTCTATGATATGGCCAAAGCTGTGGAGAAGACCATGCGTATTGAGAATGTCCGTTTAGTCGAGAAGCACGGTGGCCAAAGTGGCGATGTGGTCAATCGGTGACTGGTAACCATTAACCATTATCCATTATCCATTAACCATTAATTAACCAGTATCCAGTTAGTGGTATCGAAGAACAGGATTTTGTATGAATAATATTACCGTTTTGTTTTTTGCGACGATGCGAGATCATATCGGTCAGAAGAGTATCTCCTTGGATGTGCCTGAGGATATAAACGTACAGGGTTTGAAGTCTGTACTGGCAGAAGAGTATCCCAACGCAAGCGGTGCTCTTGAAGCTACCCTGGTTTCGATCAACCGCGAGTATGCCTTTGCTGAGGATGTCATCCCCGATGGGGCGGAAGTAGCTATGTTTCCGCATGTGAGTGGGGGGTAGCTTATGGTTTGTTAGTTGGGTAGTTTGTTAGTTGGATAGTTTGGTGGTTTGATTGCAGTAACCACTGATAGCTCCCCAGCTACTCAACTAACCAACAAACAAACTAACAAACTAACAAACTAACAAACTATAGAACTAATTACTATGCAACCAACCAACTATCCAACCATCTTTGCAATTACCGAAGATGAACTCGATTTGAACCTGTTGCTGGAGCAAATTACGCTGCCTTCGACGGGTGCTGCTTGTTTCTTCAGCGGAATGGTGCGAGGGGAAACCAGCAAAGATGGCCTGCCACCGCAGACTGAGTATCTGGAATACGAAGCTTATATCCCCATGGCAGAAGCCAAAATGAAACAGGTCGCCGAGGAAATCCGGGAACGCTGGCCGACAGTGGAAGGCATAGCCATCGTGCAGCGCATTGGACGTCTATACCCTGGAACTCCTACGGTACTGATCGCCTGTACTGCCCCTCACCGAGACACGGGGGTCTTCGATGCGGCACGCTTTGGCATTGACCGACTCAAGGAAATTGTGCCCATTTGGAAGAAAGAAGTCGGGCTGGGTGGGGATACCTGGATCGAGGGGGAGTATACGCCGAAGCCAGGAGAATGATTTAGGTAAGGAGTAAGGGAGTAGGGGAGTACGGGTGAAGCTCCCATGCTCCCCGCTTCCTAGCTCCTGCACTTATTTGATGATCAGTTGCGTAAAATGTAACAAACCATATCCCGAAACTGCCGCCCCCTACTGCTGTACTCACTGTGGTGGTATTTTTGATTTTGTTGATCTGTTCCCCTTAGATTCTGACCAAATTGAATATAGTCAGTCTGGGATCTGGCGATACCGGCATATGTTTGGGTTGCCCAGCGATGCCCCGGTGGTCAGTTTGGGTGAGGGGAATACACCCTTGGTTTGGGCGCAGGTACTTGGGCAGAATGTGGCTTTCAAATTGGAATATCTTAACCCAACTGGATCGTTCAAAGATCGCGGTACGGCTTTACTGATTAGTTTCTTGCGTGCACGCGGAATTGACGAAGCTGTGGAAGATTCATCTGGGAATGCGGGGGCATCTTTCGCGGCCTATGCTGCGCGCGCCGGGGTGAAGGCGAAAGTTTACGTGCCCGATTACGCTTCGGGTCCCAAGCGTGCTCAGATTGCGGCGTTTGGTGCAGAGGTGAAGCCGGTTGCAGGGCCGCGCTCGAATGCCGCTGATGCTGTGCAACAGGCTGCTGAAGGAGGTGCGGTCTACGCCAGCCATGCACATCTGCCTCAAGGTTTGCCAGGGTTTGCGACAGTAGCCTATGAGCTCATTGAGCAGTTGGGTAAAGCGCCAGGGACGGTGATCACGCCCGCGGGGCAGGGTTGCCTTCTGCTAGGTATGGGGCGGGGATTTGCTGCAATGCGAGAAACTGGCATGATCGACGAATTGCCGGTTCTTGTGGGAGTTCAGGCTGCCGTATGCGCTCCGCTGTGGTCACAATACCAGTATGGTCCCTCGGGTATAGAGCATGTCAGAGAAGGCCAAACCCACGCTGAGGGAGTCCGCATCATCCGGCCTCATCGAACTGAGGTTATCCTTGAATTAATCCAATCATCCCAAGGTAGATTTGTCATCGTTGAAGAAGAAAATATCCTTTTAGGGCGCGACGCGCTTGCTCATCAGGGGTTTTATGTAGAGCCGACCTCTGCCATCGTTTGGGATGCGTTAGCCCAACTTGTGGACAATGTTCCTGAGCCGATTGTGGCAATATTGACAGGGTCGGGTTTGAAGAATAATCAGTAATCAGTGGCCAGTATCCATTAACCTGATCACTGATTACTGGATACTGTTTACTGAAAACTGGAGGCAAAATGAGTGAGCGTGTTGTCGTAACAGGAATGGGGGCGCTTAGTCCCTTGGGACATAGTGCCCAAGAGAGTTGGCAGAATGCCATAGCTGGAGAGTCCGGGTTGGGGCCCATCACCCTATTTGATCCATCAGATTACTTGATCAAAGTTGCATGCGAGGTGAAAGGATTTGATCCCAAGAATTATATGCATCCACGGGAAGCGCGTCGCCAGGACCGCTTCGAGCAGATGGCGATTGCTGTGGCACGCGAAGCCATTGAAGATTCCGGCCTGGAAATAACGGAGGAAAATGCTGGGAGAATTGGCGTGATCGTATCGTCGGCGATTGGGGGCATTGAGTCGCTGCAAAATGGCGTCTTGGTGATGGAGAAATCGGGACCGCGCAGGGTGAGCCCTTTTTTGATTCCCATGCTGATGCCCAATGGCGGCGCGGGCCTGATCGGGATCGAATCCGGTTGCCAGGGACCGGCTTTTTCGGTGGCCTCCGCCTGTGCTTCTGGCGCGGATGGCATCGGCGTGGCCTGGATGATGCTCAAAGCAGGCATGATCGATGCGGCTATCGCAGGAGCCAGCGAGACCGCCATCACCCGGGTAGGTGTGGCTGCTTTCGACCGTTTAGGTGCCATGTCTCGGCGGGAAGATGACCCTATGACGCCGCAGCCTTTCGATCAGAACCGCGATGGTTTGGTTATGGGAGAGGGGGCGGCCGTATTGGTTCTAGAATTGGAGAGCCATGCCAGGGAACGGGGTGCGGATATATACGCAGAGTTGGTCGGCTATGGCTGCACCGCGGATGCCAACCATATCACAGCGCCAGCCGAAGACGGTGCTGGTGGAGCCAAAGCCATGAAGATGGCCCTTGATAGTGCAGGGTTGAACCCTGAGGATGTGGGCTATATCAATGCCCATGGGACCGCCACGCCGCTCAACGATGCCGCTGAAACCAGGGCGATCAAGGCAGCATTTGGGGATGTGGCGTATAATATCCCTATCTCCTCCACCAAGTCGATGACTGGTCATATGATGGGAGCTACAGGTGCGTTGGAGGCCCTCTATTGTGTGAAAGCTGTGCACGAGGATGTCATCCGACCAACGATCAATTACCAGACCCCTGACCCCGAATGTGATTTGGATTACGTTCCTAATCAGGCGCGTGAAACCCCGGTCGAAGCTGCAATCAGCAATGCGTTTGGTTTTGGAGGTCATAACACCGTTTTGGCGGTAAAGAAGTATAATTAGTGCGGCGTGCGGCGTGCGGTGTGCGATGAGAATAATTTCTTCTTGCGCACTTAGGCACACATAAATCATAGAACTAATGGACCGCGAGACACCCGATCCAAGTGGTGGGGTGTTTCTCGGCCCCTGAGTTCTGAGGAGGCTTGTATGGAGAATGCTCAGGGATCCCCTGTGGAGGAATCTCCGCGTGCATTTGCAGCTCGATTAGGGTTAGAATTTAATGATTATCGACTGATCAGTCGGGCTTTGACTCATCGCTCATACATTAATGAGCACCCCGAGGCTCTGGAAGATAACGAACGGCTGGAATTTTTAGGGGATGCTGTTCTGGATTTTTTGGTGGGTGCCTGGTTATACAATCGTTTCCCAGAAATGTCTGAAGGCCAATTGACACGCATGCGTTCAGCCCTGGTGCGCACCGAGCAATTGGCTGATTTTGCCCGCAAGCTAGATCTGGCAGGTGCAATGCGCCTGGGACGCGGGGAGGCTGAATCTGGTGGGCGAGAGCGCTCGGCTTTGTTATGCGCCACCTTTGAGGCCCTGGTTGGGGCGATTTACATGGGTGCTGGCATCCCTGCGGTGAGGAGTTTTGTCGAGCCGTTGCTGGATGGGATCGCTCATCAGATTTACGCCTCTGGTAAAATGCATGACCCGAAAAGCAGGCTCCAAGAATGGACCCAGGCCCAAGGTAATGGTGCTCCGCGATACGACACCATCTCCGAATCAGGACCTGATCACGCCAAGGTGTTCGAAATCGAAGTATTCATTGACGGCACTTCGTATGGCAAAGGCACTGGTCTCAGCAAACAGAGCGCGGCGAAGGCGGCTGCCCAGGAAGCTTTGACAAGATTGGGGAAGTTTTGAATGGCTCTTGTTAGAGGCGTCAGAGGTGCCAGAGGTTGCTGAGGTGGCAAAGGTACCTTATGGGTTATGGACGTTTTTAGGTTTCTAGTTTACGATAGCATCCATGCATCTCAAATCGCTTGAACTTCAAGGATATAAGACGTTCGCGGGGCGGACGACCTTTGAGTTAGACGAACGAATCACCTGCATCGTCGGCCCGAATGGATCGGGTAAGTCCAACATCGCGGATGCGATACGCTGGGTTTTGGGCGAGCAATCGTACAGTTTGCTACGTGGTAAGAAAACTGCCGATATGATCTTTCAAGGATCGGAACAGCGCGCCCGAGCGGGGATGGCATCAGCAGAGATCATCTTCGACAACAGTAGCAAGTGGCTGCCAGTGGATTTCTCCGAAGTTTCTATCCGGAGACGTGCCTACCGTGATAGCGGCAATGAATATATCCTCAACGGGCAAAAGGTGCGTTTGAAGGATATTACCGAGCTGTTGGGGAATTCTGGCCTCTCAGAGCGAACCTACACGATCATTGGCCAGGGCTTGGTCGATTCTGCGCTTTCGCTGCGGGCGGAGGAGCGGCGGCGTCTCTTCGAGGAGGCTGCTGGGATCGGATTGTACCGAACTCGTAGGGAAGAGGCCCAGCGCAGATTAAAAACCACGCGCAGAAATCTGGAACGTGTCGAGGATATCCTCTCGGAACTGAAACCTCGTTTACGTAGCCTAGAACGTCAGGCTCGTCGTGCCATGCAATACGATCAGGTTAAGGATGATTTGCAGGTGCTATTGCGAGATTGGTACGGATATCATTGGCACCGTTCCCAACAAGATCTCAACGAGGCTCGCCGAACCGCAAAATTACAAGAAGAGGCTCTGCTCGAAGCGCGCTTTAAACAAACCGAACTTGATCAGAAAATCACCAGTTTCCGTGAGCATATCCAGGGAGTGAGGGCTCGCCTGGGTTCATGGCATCGAGAACTGTCTCAATTGCACGCCCAACGCGAGATCATCACACGCCAGTTGGCTGTATCTGATGAGCGGGTGCGATCTTTGATCGACCAACGACAAAATGCTACAGATGAGTTGGCACGCCTGGAACAGCAGATCGATGTATATCAAGAGCGCTTTTCCGAAAGCGATGCCGAAACACAGCGTTTACAAAGCGAATTGGATGAAGCCAGGGCGCGGGTTGCTTCTGCCCAAGAATTGTATGATCAACACCAGGCTGAGCGTCTGCAGGCTGAAAAGACCATCGCAGCCGCGGGACAAGAAGTGACTGACTTAACCACTAAGCAAACTCGGTTTGGTGCACGCCTGGCCGAATACCAGGCCCAAACCGGGCGCCAACGAGGTGAACTAGAAGCTGTTGATCAGGCTGTTGCCGAGGCGGAAAAAGAGGTGCAGGTTGTGGAGTCTCGTTTGAGGGAAGCCGATCAGGCTCTCGAGAAGGCTTCCAAAGAATATTTTGAGACGGAAGCGGCATTGGAAAGCCATCGTGATCAGATCGCTGAGATCGAAAGCGAAAAGAAAAACAAACTTGATGAAAGCAGCGCTCTGCATACCGAACTAGCTCGCTTGAGTGCCCAACTGGAAGTTTTGGAACAGGCTGAGAAGGCACTCTCGGGATATGACACTGGTACGCGTTTGTTATTGAAGTCCGCGCAGCAGGGTCAAATTGGAGGTGCTCGAGGTGCATTGAGCAGCCATTTGCATGTGCCTGAAAAATTAGAAAGCGCCATCGCTGCTGCTCTGGGAGAGTATTTGGATGCAGTGTTGTTGAGCGAAGCGAATTCTGTCGAGGCGGCTTTGGAGATTCTGGCCAAAGAGACCACCCGCGGCGCGATCCTGCCCATGGATGCCTTGGTTCCACCCCCGCCGATTAAGTCACGCGGAGAACATGATGGGGTCATTGGAGTGGCTTCTGACCTGGTTCAAGCACCGCCAGAATTGCGCCCTGCAGTGGATTTGCTCCTGGGGCGATCTTTAGTAGTACAAGACCGAAAAACTGCCCGCAGAGCCTTAGTGGGCTTGCCAGAAGGTGCCCAGGTAGTTACCATTCGGGGTGAGGTCTTTTTCGCCAGCGGTCCTGTGATGGTTAGACAAACAGGCACCTCTAGCACACTCAGCCGCCCCCGCCAACGTCAGGAGTTAGGGTCTCGAATCGAATCCACTGAGAAGAAGATCGACTCCACCAAGACACGCATCCGCGAACTTGATCAATTGCTGGAGAAGATGGAGATCGAAGACTCTGAGCTGGCGCGCATCTTAGTGAATCTGCAACGGGAGAAAGAGGATACGGGTCGAACGCGGGGTGAGGTTTCATTGGAGCAATCCCAGGCTCAGCGACAGGTTGAGTGGCAGCGACAGCGACAGGTTAGCCTGCGGGACGAGATTCAAGCCGGGGAAACTGAAGCCAGCCGAGTTACAGATCAATTGGCCGCACTGGAAATTGAGATTGCTCAGGCTCAGGAGAATCTCCGAGAAAAGCAATCTCTATTAAGTGGTTATTCGCTAGAAGAATTTCAGATGGAAATCAGTCATTGGAGCACACAGGCTGCCGTAGCCGAGAAGGCTTTGGAAGATGCCAGGGTACGCCAGGAAGAGCGACGTAGCGCAGTGGGCGAAGCCAGGGCATCTTTCGATGACTTGCAAGCGCGCATTAGCGCCTTCCAAGAGGAAATTGATGAGCTAAAACGCGGTAAAGACTCTTTGCGCACCCAAGAAGCAGAAGTGATCGAAAAGGTCAATGGTTTGCAAGCGCTTATCGACCCTGCTGAAGAGGAATTGGCTGATGCTGAATCCAGCCAGGATGAGTTGTTAGTTTCGGAAACCCAGGCCCGCAATCGCCTCAGCGCGGCGGATCGTCTCAACGCTCAGGCCCAACTGGCACTGACCCGCAAGCAAGAGGATCTGGATCGCTTGCGCGAACGCGTCGAGGCTGATTTTGGCCTGGTTTCATTCGAGTATGCCCCTCGCATGTCTGGCCTGACCCCACTACCTTTTGGGGATATGGTGCAGCGGCTTCCAGTGGTGGTCGATTTGCCTGAAGGGCTGGATGACGCAATCAAGCAGCAGCGAGCGCAGTTACGGCGTATCGGCGCAGTCAATCCTGAGGCGCAGAAAGAATATCAAGAGGTCAGCGAGCGTCACACCTTCATGACCGAGCAAGTTGAAGATCTCAAGCAGGCCGAAGCAGACATCAAGCAGGTTATTGCCGAGCTAGATGTGATGATGGAGCGCGAATTTCGCATTACATTTGATGCCGTGGCAAAGGAGTTCCGTGAGATTTTCACTCGGCTGTTTGGCGGTGGAGCTGCCCGACTGATCCTGACCGATCCTGAAAATATTACCGATGCCGGCATCGACATCGAAGCACGCTTGCCAGGGCGTCGTACGCAGGGTTTGTCGTTGCTCTCAGGTGGTGAACGCAGTTTGACGGCCACGGCTTTGGTGTTCTCCTTATTGCGCGTTTCACCCACACCCTTCTGCGTGCTGGATGAGGTCGATGCTATGTTGGATGAAGCCAATGTGGGGCGTTTCCGTGAGCTTTTACGCGAGTTGGCTCAGAATACCCAGTTCATTGTCATTACCCACAACCGCAACACTGTTCAGGCTGCGGACGTGATCTATGGTGTCACGATGGGGCGCGATACCGCCAGCCAGGTGATCTCGCTAAAGTTGGATGAGGTCGCTGAGGTTGTGTAGTAGAAGTAGTTTGAATATGCCACCTTTACAAGATCTTCTGAAAATAGAGGTTGGCCGGGGAGCGAAGCTCCCTGGCCAACCTCTATTTTCGGGCTTCTCGTCTGTACGACTTTATCACAAAAGTTAGATGGGAGGGATTATGGTTAACCGTATCGATGGACGTAAACCTGACTACCTTCGACCTGTAACTCTCACCCCGGACTATGTGGTCTTCCCCGAAGGTTCGGTGTTGATTGCCATGGGGGAGACCAAAGTTTTGTGCAATGTCACCCTCGAGAAAGGCACGCCACGCTGGAAACAGCAACAAGGTATCCCTGGGGGATGGGTCACCGCCGAGTATGCCCTATTGCCACGTTCGACCCATGTGCGCACGTCACGCGAGACGCGCGGTCTGCGAGGGCGCACCCAGGAGATCAAGCGCTTGATCGGTCGCAGTCTACGTGCCGCGGTGGATTTGGAAAAACTGGGCGAGCGTACGTTTATCCTTGATTGTGATGTCATCCAGGCTGATGGCGGTACCCGCACAGCAGCGATCACTGGGGGATACCTTGCCTTGAGGATGGCCCTGCAGACCTTAATTGAAGCTGGTGAGGAGGACCCTGGCGTGCTCCTGTCTCCAGTGGCTGCCGTCAGCGTTGGCATTGTCGAGGGTGTACCCTTGCTGGATCTTTGCTACACAGAGGATGTGGCTGCTCAGGTTGATGTCAATGTGGTTATGAACGCTGCAGGTGAGTTCATCGAAGTGCAAGGTACCGCCGAAGGTGAGCCTTTCCCGCGCAACTCATTGGACGCCATGCTTGATTTGGCTGAAAAGGGAATTAGGGAGTTATTGGAAATACAGCGAGCAACATTTGAATTGTAACTGCTCGGTCCTAGAACGGATTTCCCAGAAAAAAGGGTGTGAGCAGAGCTGCAGCCCTGCTCACACCCTTTTTTCTGGAGATCCTTTTTGTTTCTTTTAAGAGATTATTCTGACGGAAGCAGCAAATGTGGTGGGATCGTGGGTGTATCGGGGACATCTTCCGACCAACTATCGTCGATGACGACTTCAGCGTTTTCGCGTGCTGCTGCCAACCATTCTTGGAAGGTTTGCTGCTGGATTTGCTCGATCCGATCATTTGAGATTTGGCGGACCTCACGGCCCAATACTTGAACGATATGCCACCCAAAATTGGACTCTACAGGGTCGCTGATCTCACCTATCTCCAGCTCAAAAGCGGCTTCTTCGAAGGCGGCCACCATCTGGCCTGTGCCAAACCATCCCAAGTCGCCGCCCAATGCGCCGCTACCGGTATCGGTGGATAGCTCGATAGCCAAATCCTGAAAAGCTTCGCCGGCTTCGAGGCGATCATAAACTTGAGCGGTCTCTTCCTCTTCGGCAACAAGGATATGCCGCGCCCATACCTGCTCTTCTTCAGTCTCGATATCGGACGTCATGGCATCCATCAGCTTCTGCTGGTAGAGATCTGCCTCGATCATCCAGCGCAATTCTTCTTCACTAACATTCGCAAAGGAATTGATGTAGCTGAGATAACCCTGGAGTTCGGCCTGATATTCTTCATCGGTGAGCAATGTAGGTGTGGGAGGGTTAACCGTGGGCTCCGCATCACTGTCTGCTGGGCCATCTTCGATTTGCTCGGCCTCAGTTCCTTCAGCATCTCCAGATTCGGAACCACTTTGCTGCGCGTCACTCTCTTCAGGATCAGTTCCTTCCGAGACGGTGGTTTCTTCTTCCGTTGGCTCTTGGGGTACCAGGGTCAATTGTAAGGTGGTCAGCGTTGAAGTCGGGATGGGTTCCTGTGTGGGCATGGGAGTGGGTGTACCTTCAGGGAAATGCAGGAAGAAATTTTCGGCAATATATTTATCAACTTCCGCATCCGTGACAGTAATACCCCTGCTGTCAGCCTCTTGCCGGATGAGAATATCGGCGACAATTTCATCGATCACTGTTGCCCCCAGGAAAAACGGCTCGAGCTGAAATTGGATCTGGCGTAAATTGTTCTCAATCAGGGATTGCGTGCCTTCATCCCCAAAGCTCTGCATGAAGCTATAGTAATTGGCGTATTGGTTCACCAATTGGAAGCGCTTGAAGCGCGCCCAGGTTTGGAACTCACGCAGGGAGACTTCTTCTTGCCCTAAAGTTATGATTGGTTTTTGGGGATCAAAGATTCCTTCTTTGATCAAGCCAAATGCAGTTATGCCGATTACGATAATCGCAACAGCAATTGCACCAATCGTAATGGCACGTTTTTGTAAATTTTCACGTTCGAGACGGGCTAATTGTTTGCGACTGGTTATGCCGATTCTACGTTTCTGTTTTGCCATGTTCTCGCTCTGTTTCTATTACAAAGCGGGGCATAATGTATACAACTCTATGCCCCAGTTATTGGTCATTGTGATTATCGCAAAACTTCGCCAACGAAGGGCAGCAAGGCGATGTGACGAGCTCGCTTGATCGCTTGGGTAATCCTACGTTGATGCTTTGCGCAATTGCCAGTCTGCCGGCGAGGACGAATTTTCCCGTCTTCGTGGACAAATTGGCGCAGCAGGTCAACATCTTTGTGGTTGATGACCAGTTTGGGGTCTCCGCAAAAGCGGCAATTTCTGGGGCGGAAATAACGTTGCTGTCGCGGCCGCCGTCTCTTAAATTCAGCCATGGTTCGTACTCCTATAGATTTTGATTTGATTGATAATAACTAGGGCGACTGAAGCCTGTGTGGAGAAGAATTTCCGGGCTCCCTCGACCTGATGTTGAAAAGTTGCGAGTGCTGAGTATGCCGCAATCAGAAGGGGAATTCATCCTCGACGGGTTCGTCGTCGGATATTTCCTCATCGGGGCGGCGATCACCGAGCATGATCATCTCGTTTGCTACAACTTCGACCGAAGTATGTTTGGTGCCTGTTGAATCTTCCCATCGGCGGGATTGCAAACGTCCCTCGATATACACCTGCTGACCTTTGACCAGGTATTGATTGCAAATCTCAGCCAGTTTGTTCCAGGCAACAACGTTGAACCATTCGGTATCGGTCTTGCGTTCTCCGTCCGATGTAGTCCAACTCCGGTTCGTAGCAACACTAAATGTCGTTACCGGACGACCAGAGGGGGTATAGCGCATCTCGGGATCTCTGCCAAGGTGGCCGATGATCATAACTTTGTTTAAACCTCGGCTCATATCAGCCTCCTGTGTTTAATTCGACAGTGTCAACGTAGAAGAGATTTTCCGAAATCGGGGGTGAGGTAGGGCGTTCGCCCCGCCGCCACCCAATTTCGGAAAATCTTCTGTTGTAAGTTGACATTGTCTAGTTACTCATCAATTGATGTGAACATGAAACGCATAACAGGTTCCAGGAACCGTAAGTTACGCTCCATCTCGGTGACGAAGTCCGGGGCGATGGTGATATTAAACAGAAAATACTGGCCGTTATTCTGTTTTCGAATGGGATAGGCCAGCTTACGTTTTCCCCAAGGATCAACCTTGTCAACCGATCCCCCTGCTTCTGTGATCCAACCTTTGACTCGTTCGACAGCATCATTCGTTGCTGTTTCGTCCAAATCCGGATGGATAATGAAGATTAATTCGTATTCGCGCATATTTACCTCCTTTCCACGGGATTGCCCCCAGCGCCGCGAATGCGCCAGAAGCGGAAAGCCGAGCAATATTAACACAAAGGCATATATTTGTGAAGTATCTTAAGAACAAAGAACTGGGGTGAATATCAATCCCAGTTCCTTCAATCAATGATCGCTGAGAACTCTGTGGCTACGTTTAGAATAGCCCCCAATCGGCGCCAACACCCTCTTCCATATAGCTAGGATCCCAATATTCCATCCCCATTTCGATTGTGGTGGGTTTTTCGATTACGCTCTCCGCTTTGGAGCGAGCACTTTCTAGCAGGGCAGGGGCGTAAGGGCAAAAAGGTGTCGTCATAATCATGACTACATGGGCGCAATCTTCATCTGACTCAATGCTGACATCACGGATCAGGCCTAGCTCCATGATGTTCAACCCGATTTCTGGATCCAGAACCTGCCGGAAAGCTTCATCAACGGGTTGGACGAATTCGGGGTGACTGGCTTCAATTTTCCAGGTGGGGCGTGGGCGTACAGGACTCATGTTTGACTCTCAGTTTTCTCTGTATCGGGTACGATATACGTGCAGAAAGAGTCTCCATTGAGAATGCATTTTACCTTTTCAATGGGGACAGCTAACATATTGGATATCAAGGTCTCGTCGACAGCACAAACTTCCGGGTGGGATTGTCCGACATGGTAATACGGGCAATTGACCTCGCGAATGTGGTAACCGTCATCTTTGTGTTCCCATTCCATGGTGAATCCTTCTGTACCAAGCAGGTCCTGAACAATATCCAAGCGGTCTTCTATGGGAAGATCATCCAGTTCCAAATCCGAGGCATAGTCGGCAGCCAGATCGTCGGCCATTTGGGTGAAAAGCTCACTGACTAAAGGCTCTGGTAGGGTTTCTTTGAGTTGTTTTAACAATCGGACAGTCAATTTCAAGTAGCGACTGGGAAATTGTTCCATCCCCTTTTCGGTTAGGAAGTACACCAGACGCGGTCTTCCCACACCATGGCGTTCTTCATTTGACTCGACCATGCCAGTTGCTTCTAGCTTATTGATATGGTGACGGACGGAAATGGGGTTTATACCCACCGCTTCAGCCAGATCAGTGATGGTACAGCGCTGGCGAGTGAGAAGTGTTTTAAGAACTTTTTCACGCGTGCTTATCATGTTAAAACCTTGATGGGATTCATCCAATCACGTCAGAGTATACCATTGGGAAATATACTTGTCAATAATTTTATGAAATTTATCAGAAATATTGACCTAAATCATTGAGCATGCTATAATACCGACCATTCTGAGAAAAAATGAGGTTCGGGTGGCCTTTTTTGCACCCGTATTTGATTAGGAGCAATATCAATGTCTGAGCTTATTATTAAAAATATGCACGCCAATGTTGAAGATACTGAAATTCTCAAAGGCGTCGATCTAACCATCCGCAAAGGAGAAATCCACGCCATTATGGGACCCAATGGGACTGGAAAATCAACCCTGGCCTACGCCCTGATGGGACATCCCAGTTATGAAGTTACCGAAGGCGAAGCCATCTTCAAGGGAGAGAACGTCCTGGATTTAGAGCCGGATGAGCGCTCTCACTTGGGGTTGTATCTGGCTTTTCAATATCCGGTTGCCATCCCTGGCGTGACTGTAGCAAACTTCTTACGTACAGCGATCAATGCCCATCGTAAGGCTGCGGACCCCGATGATAAAGGTGTGCCAATCCCCGAGTTCCGCAAGATACTCAAAGAGCGCATGGACATGCTGAAAATGGATCACTCATTTGCCGGCCGTTATCTGAACGAAGGTTTTTCAGGCGGTGAAAAGAAACGTGCGGAGATCCTGCAAATGGCTACACTGCAACCTGAGATCGCCATCCTCGACGAGACAGACTCCGGCTTGGATATCGATGCCTTACGTATCGTTGCAGATGGAGTCAACGCTTTGCGCGGCAGCGAATTTGGTGCCTTAGTAATCACCCACTATCAGCGTATTTTGAACTATATCAAACCCGATTTTGTGCACGTCATGCTTGATGGCCGAGTAGTTGAATCTGGTGGCCCTGAACTAGCCATGCAGCTCGAAGAGCAGGGTTATGAATGGGTGCGAGAAAAATACAGCCCAGTAGCTGCCTAGTGTAAATTGAGAAGATCTCTTGATTATTGGTATGAGATTAATGACTAACTGACAAAGGACGATACTATGAGTTCCGATGCTCAAATTCTAGAAGGTATTGGTGAATATAAGTATGGGTTCAGTGATCCCGATATCTCGGTATTCAAGACCCGCAAAGGGTTAGACCGGGAAGTAGTCGAACAAATCTCTGCGATGAAGGGTGAACCGCAGTGGATGTTGGATTTCCGTTTGAAAGCCCTGGAGCACTATTTGCAGCGCCCGATGCCTACATGGGGTGGCGATATCTCCAAGCTAGACCTGGATGATATTTACTATTACGTCAAACCCACCGATGGAGAAGGCAAAACCTGGGATGATGTCCCAGACGACATCAAGAACACGTTCGACAAACTGGGTATTCCTGAAGCAGAGCAGAAGTTCCTGGCTGGCGTTGGCGCGCAATACGAGTCCGAAATGGTCTATCACAGCATCCAGGAGCATCTGGAAGAGCAAGGTGTGATCTTCCTGAGCATTGAGGACGGACTGCGCAAACATCCTGATCTGTTTCGAGAATATTTCAGCAAAGTGGTTCCCATCGAAGATAATAAATTAGCCGCCCTGAACAGCGCAGTCTGGTCGGGTGGATCGTTTGTGTATGTGCCTAAAGGTGTCAAAGTAGATTTGCCCTTGCAGGCCTACTTCCGCCTTAATGTGGCCAATATCGGGCAGTTCGAGCGCAGCCTGATCATCGCTGATGAAGGAGCCCAGGTTCACTACGTCGAGGGCTGTACTGCACCTCAGTACACTACCGACTCTTTCCACAGCGGTGTGATCGAGATTGTGGTCAAGAAGAATGCCCGTGTGCGCTACACCACCATCCAGAACTGGTCCAATAATGTCTATAACCTGGTCACTCAGCGCGCCATCGTCGAAGAGGGCGCAACCATGGAGTGGGTAGATGCTAACCTTGGCTCAAAACTGACCATGAAATACCCTTCCTGCTATTTGATGGGGCCCGGCGCCCATGGCGAGATCCTCTCCATGGCATTTGCCGGTCGAGGCCAGCATCAAGATACGGGCGGCAAGGTGATCCACTTTGCCCCGGATACCAGCAGCAAGATCATTTCCAAATCCATCAGCAAAGATAGTGGACGAGCTTCTTACCGTGGCTTGCTCAAAGTACATGAAGGCATGGGCAATGTTAAATCCAATGTGGTTTGCGATGCGCTCTTGTTGGATCCTGACTCACGCTCAGATACCTACCCCTATATCGAAATCGACGATCAGGATGTCACCATTGGGCATGAGGCCTCGGTTTCGAAAGTTGGCGAGGAACAGCTTTTCTACTTGATGAGCCGCGGCTTGACTGAAGAAGAAGCTACCACCATGGTTGTTTCGGGTTTCATCGAGCCATTGGTCAAAGAGCTGCCCATGGAATATGCCATCGAGATGAACCGTCTGATCCAACTACAGATGGAAGGGTCAATAGGATAAGCACTTACACGTTCACACGTTTGCACGTTGAACGCTTGTCCTGAGCTAATCGAGAAATCAAACGTTCCAACGTGCAACGTTCAAACGAGATAATTTATGTCGACCAAAAAAGTTGTTACAAGAACAAAGAGAACCAGACGCCCTAAATTCGAGGGCTTTAATTTCACGCGTGAGATGGTCACCGCCGGAAATGGCAGTGGCGTATTGGCCGATTACCGGGTTAGGGCCTGGGAGACCTTTGAAAGCATGTCATATCCCACTACCAAGGACGAGCCCTGGCGGCGCACGGATATCCGCAGCCTGCAGGACGATTTCGAGCTGCCTCTGCCCGGTGCATATGAAGATTTGCAGGCAATTCCCGAACGGTTGTTAAAGCCTCTGGTCAGCGACCAGCACGGGGGTCAGATTGTGCTGCTCCCCGGTGGGCTTCAGAAAGACCTCAACCCAGAACTGGCTAAAATGGGCGTCATCTTTACCGATCTGGAATCTGCTGCCCAAGAGCATCCTGCTGAACTTGGCAAGGCCTTAGGGCAGATCGTCAAGCCTGAGGAAGGCAAGTTTGCTGCGTTAGCCAGTTCGTTATCACGTAACGGGGTATTTGTTTATGTGCCTAAAGGTGTGCACGTCGAACAACCCCTTCACAGCGTGCTTTGGGCAGCCGGGTCTGGGATGGCGCATTTTTCGCACTTACTGATCTGGGTGGAAGATGGCGCTTCGCTTACATATGTCCATGAGGCAGCTTCGCCCAATAGCGAAGTAGATCAAACACTGCATGGTGGGGTTGTGGAAATCCATGTAGGGGCTGGAGCAAATCTACGTTTTGTCGAATTGCAGTCGCTGGGTGATAGTGTGTGGAACTTCACTCACGAACGCGCCAGAGTCGAGCGCGATGGCAATATCGATTGGATCTTCGGTGCCATTGGGACCAAACTTACCAAGAATTTCTCAGACCTGGATCTGTCTGGCCAGGGAGCCAATGGGCGCATGTCTGGATTCTATTTTACGGATGGATCCCAGCATTTAGATCACGATACACAGCAGAATCATATGGCCCCCAATACAACCAGCGATCTACTCTTCAAAGGTGCCCTGAAGGAGAAAAGCCGCTCTGTTTGGCAGGGCATGATCTATGTCGCTCCGGGCGCACAGCAAACTGACGGCTATCAGGCAAATCGAAATTTGGTATTGAGCAATAATGCTCGTGCAGATTCGATCCCTGGGTTAGAGATTATGGCTGACGATGTGCGCTGTACCCATGGTGCCACGGTTGGCAAGATCGATCCAGAGTTGGTCTTCTACCTGCGCAGCCGGGGAATTCCTATGGAACAAGCCGAGTTGTTGGTTGTGGATGGTTTCTTCGATCCGATCATGCAGCGCATCCCGTTCGACGGTGTACGAGAGCGTTTTCACGAGGCTATCCTGGAGAAAATGGGGGCGCAATAACAATTTTTGTTATATAATATACAATTTGTTATTGCGGAAAATATCAGTAACGTTGGAGGCTGAATTGGCTGGATTACCGTTTTCCTCTCCTCCCGATGCAAATCGTGAATACGAAGTTGGAGATGTGGTTGAAGTCTTGTGCGACCATGATAATAATGAGAAAGAGCGCATTCGAGGTTGGCTCGAAGGTGTTGTTGTTCAGGTAGATGATAAGCTGGTTGCGGTGCAATTTCATGAGAATGTGTATTTGACGAACGGATGGATGGTTCCAGATCATGTGCTATGGTGTCCGAAGGAATCAACAAACATGCGTCACCCCAAGAAGAGCCGTCGTCGGGCGAAGAGATAATTGAAGAGTGTGGCTGTCTAGCCACATTCTTTATGTTTTGTGATCGAAGACTATGACTTTGGAAAAGCAAGGCAAGGCAACACTGGATATCCAAAAAATCAGGGCCGATTTTCCCATTCTTGATCGTCAGGTGAATCCCGGTGTGCCTTTGGTTTATTTAGATTCGACCGCCACAAGTCAGAAGCCTCTTCAAGTGCTGGATGCTATGGATGATTACTATCGGCATTCGAACGCCAATATTCATCGCGGTATCCATGCGTTAGCTGAAGAGGCTACAGCGGCCTATGAGTCTGCTCGTGAGAGGATTGCCGTTTTTATAGGTGCGGCTACCCCCAAAGAGGTGATCTACACCCGCAACACCACGGAATCGATCAACCTGCTTG